>JAPYTO010000257.1 GCA_029941865.1 Fuerstiella sp.
GAATCAGCTTCAGAAACTGGCGATTCCGGTGCCAACAAGAAGAAGCAGGTCACGAGGATTGGCGACTTCGAGTTGAAGAAGAGGTTGGGCAAGGGCGCAACGGGCGAGGTTTTTCTGGCCAGGCAGATTAGTCTTAATCGGGCTGTGGCCGTAAAGACGCTGTCCAAGGAACTGGCTAAGAAAGAAGATGCCGTCGCCCGCTTCCTGCGAGAAGCCCGCTCGATGGACAAGCTGGACCACGTCAACATCGTGAAGTTCTACGCCGCCGATTCGTACAAAGGCATTCACTATGTCGCCATCGAATACGTAAACGGCAAAAGCATTCAGGACTGGCTGGACAAACTCAAACAGTTCTCAATTGGTGACGCCGTCCACATCGCCATGGTCACCGCAGAAGCACTGAAGCACGCTCATGACCAGAACATGGTACATCGCGATGTCAAACCGGACAACATCCTGTTGACCAGCAAGGGCGTGGTGAAAGTTGCGGACTTCGGTCTGGTTAAGACGCTGGATGAAGACGTGGCCCTGACCCAGAATGACACGGGCCTGGGAACTCCGTTGTACATGGCCCCCGAACAGGCTGTCAGTGCCAAAACCGTCGATCAACGAAGTGACATCTATTCTCTGGGAGCCACGCTCTATCACATGCTGACCGGTGTGCTGCCCTACGTCGGGCAAACTGCTGTGGAACTCATCATGGCAAAGGAACGGGGTGTTTTCGAATCGGCGCGAAAGCTTCGCCCGGAGATACCGGATCGTCTTGATCTGATGATTGACAAGATGTTGGCCAAAGATCCGAAGCACCGCTACAAAAACTGCAGCGAAGTCGTCCGCGATCTGGCATCCGTTGGTGTTCACAACGCAGCAATTAGTTTCGTCGACGACGCTCAGCCCACCTCCGTTGGCAGCGAAGCCACGTCCGAACTGAGAAGAACATCGCCCGTCATGGGAATCACGATGGATTCGGCAGCACCGACACCAGGCGGGCGGCAGATGCCCGTTGACGCGGAAAAAACTGAGGAAACGATAGATTCGTCACAGACGTGGTACGTTCAGTATCGAGACTCCGAGAAGAAAACTGTGGTCAAGAAGATGGCGACTGCACGCGTCGTCAAGTTGATCAAGGCGGGCAAGTTGACCGATAAGGCACGGGCCAAGGTGTCGGCAACCGGCTATTACCTTCCACTGACGGAATTTTCTGAATTCACTGAAACGATTGAACAGCCCCTCAAACGAGATCCCGCTGACGTCAGGCACGACGATCTGAAGAGCGTCTACAAGCAGGCTCGACGCGAACAGAAGCATCAGACTCGCGGAACTTCCGTCCCGGATAATTCTCACAACATGGTGGCTCGGGGGGCAGTCGCTATCGGTCTGATTGGAGCCACAATACTGCTGTGGCTGGGAGCAGAGTATATCGGGATGCTATTTGGGTATCTTGGGCGGGTGGTCACCGACATGATGAACTGAACCCACATTCGACGCTACGCATTCCGCCCGCCGCTTCGCGTAGGCAGGATAATGCCACCAGATTTGACCTTTCCATGTATGATCTATTCCGCTGTCCGTGACATGCTGCTGAGGTAATACTCCAGGCGGTTGAGGACCAAAGGGGCCAACGCCGTCCTTAACTCAGAAATGCCCTTCGATTGTAGACTGGCCCCTTGTTCCGCCACACACGATGTGTTGCATTCATGACCCCCAGGTGAGGTAACAACGTGGCGGAATCCCCGAAAAACGAATCAGTTTCAGATGGTGGTCAACAGCCAGCAAAGAAAAAGAAAGGGCTGACCAGGGTCGGCGACTTCGAACTGAAGAAGAAGCTGGGCAAGGGCGGCATGGGAGAAGTCTTTCTGGCCAGACAGGTCAGTCTCGATCGCATCGTCGCGTTAAAGACGTTGTCCAAAGAACTGGCGAAGAAAGAGGACTTTGTCGCCAGGTTCCTGCGAGAAGCCCGCTCGATGGCGAAGCTGGACCATGTCAACGTTGTGAAGGTCTATGCCGTCGATTCGTACAAAGGGCTCCATTTTGTCGCGATCGAATATGTGGACGGTAAGAGTGTCCAGGACTGGCTGGACAAGCTTACCAAATTTTCAATTGGTGATGCCGTCCACATTGCGATGGTGTCTGCCGAAGGCATGAAACATGCCCATGACCAGAACATGGTACATCGGGACATAAAACCCGACAACATTTTGCTGACCACCACGGGCATCGTGAAGGTGGCGGACTTCGGTCTGGCAAAAGTGATGGACGATGACGTGTCGATGACCCAAAGCGGAACGGGACTGGGAACTCCGTTGTACATGGCTCCGGAACAGGCTCGCAGTGCCAAAACGGTCGACCAGCGCTGCGACATTTATGCGCTGGGAGTGACGCTCTATCACATGCTGACCGGCAAACTGCCGTACGGAGGCGGAACTGCTCTGGAGCTCATCATTGCGAAGGAAACCGGCAAGTATGACACCGCTCGCAAGGTTTGCCCGGAGGTGCCCGAGCGTTTGGATCTGATCATTGACAAGATGATGGCCAGGGAGACCAATCATCGCTACGGCAACTGTGCGGAAGTCATCAAAGACCTCGCGTCCCTTGGCGTTCACAACGATGCCCTCAGTTTCGTCGATGGGGCATTGCCCACAGGGATTAGTCGTTCCGTTTCTCCCACAACGGCTGCATTGGGAGGCACCGCGGTGTCCGCTGGACCGTTGCCTACGTCGCGACAGGTGGCCCGCACTGCCAATGTCAAACAGACGTCACGGACGTGGTATGTTCAGTTTCAGGACGCGAAGAAGAAAACCGTCGTCGATAAGCTCTCAACCGGACGAGTGCTGAAGATGCTTAAGGCTGGCATGTTGACGGCTAAGGCACGGGCCAAAGTGTCGTCCGACGGGTCATACCTTCCGCTGGCTCAGTTTCCCGAATTCACCGAAGCGGTCGAACGACAGCTCAGTCGCCAATCGACCGATGTCAGACGAGAAGACCTGAAAAGCCTTTACAAACAGGTTGAGCGGGATCAAAAAAAACTCGGTCGCTGGCGCTGGATCACCAACAAGTTTCGCGGCCTTGTGGGAGGACTATCCCTCATCATCTGGCTGGCATTAATCGGAGGACTCATCTGGCTTGGCGCAACCTATGGCAAGGAAGCCTTCCTCGATGTCGGCCAATGGGCCACCGACATGATTAACGCGCCTGACGAAACGGAAACGGAAACGGAAGATCAATAACCGTACTCAGATCGCAGCGCAGACCGATCGCAGATTGAAGTCGATTGACGGGGCGGCGCTCAGCAATGTGATGGCAGCGCGTTAAGCCGAAGATAAGAGCCTCTGCTCAAACACCTGAATGAGCTCACGACGCCGCGGAAAACGCTTCTTCTGCTCGAAGCTCTGCCAAGGGGGCGAAGGACCCCGCTGACATCGACTCTGAGTTTCACGTTGTCAGCACGACCGATCGAGGCCCTGAACCGACCTTCGTCGCGGCCGGCCGATCCGGACATTCGAACGGCCGAACAGCGTGTACACATATATATTCCTCGTATGCCGCATCCCTTCATGAACAAATAATGGCGCAGTTCATCGGTTCTTCGTGAACTCCTTGATCCAGGCAGCGTTCCGTCTCGTTATATGGTTCGTCAAAGAAAACTGAGTGTTTTCGGCGGACAACACGAACCAATTTATCGAGTGCGGAATTGATCGACTCGAAATTCGTCCGTGTGTAACGTGTCAGTTGTTTTGAAAGTCAGGTGCATCAATGGAAACGAAAATTCAGGAAAACGAGCTGCGGCAGAATCAGGGAGCTCTGGAGATGATGTTGGTGGTGGCAATTTCGTGCCTGTTTCCGCCGATCCTGCTGTTTGGGTTCACCATAGTGAATCCTCGTGAAGAGGTTGTTGTTCTTCGCTTCGGAAAGTTCGTGACAATTCTGAAACAGCAGGGCATCTGCTGGATTCATCCCGTGGGACGAGCATTGCATCGGATCCCCACCAAAGACATGACTCTGGACATTCACACCACCACAGTTCTGGAACGCAACGGCAATCCGATTCAGATCAGCGCCGTCGTGGTGTATCGAGCCGAAGACGTATACAAGGCAGCACTGGAAGTCGAAAGCTATCGCACGTTCATCGAAGACCAGGCCGGAGCCGTGGTGAAACGCTGCAGTTCTCAGTTCCCGTATGAGTCAGCGGACGAGAGCGAAGCATGTCTGAAGAAGGAAAGTGCCGAAGTCACGGTGGCTTTCGTCAGCGAACTTCAGGAAGCCGTGAATCCGGCCGGCATTCGAGTTCTCAGCGTCCGACTGAATGACCTGACGTACGCTCCGGAAATCGCTCAGGCAATGCTGATGCGGCAGCAGGCGCTGGCACTGATCGATGCTCGAAAAACCATCGTCGAGGGTGCCGTTGAGATTGTGCGTGATGCCGTTGATCGACTGGCCGCCGCAGATCTGCACATGTCTGCCTCGGAACGAGAGTCTCTGATTTCAAACCTGCTGGTGGTCATCTGCAGCGGCGAACGCCCTCAGCCCGTGATGCAGATTCAGTCGGGCAGGAATGGATAGTGGGATGATACTCGCAAGAACCGGCAAGCCAATGCTTCACCGCGAACATCGAGGCGCTGGTGACGCCGGTTCGTCCGGCGAAGGTGGTTCGCAGAGTCTCTTCATCGCTTATCGTCGGTGGAGTTCGGAACCTCAGTTTTCTCGCTGTGGAGCACTTCAATCTGCTTCTGCTCATCCTGTTTCATAAGTGCAGCGCGTTGGTCGGCTTCGATTGTGTTCGTCCTGTATGCGTTCATTCCGAGCAGAACACACGCAACGAACAACACGCCCAGGAAGACAGCAAAGTAACGTGATTCCGGTTCGGGTGGCGGGATAAACGACACGTCAAACAGATCAGATTCCCCGTCAGTCATGTCGACCACTCCCACATTGGCATGGCGGGACGAAAACGCAGCTTGCAATGGGCCTGACACGAGACGAATGCCTGAGCTGTCATCATTTCCTGAGTCACGTCACCCGGACGTAACGAAACATTGTTCACGTTCAGTGATGAAATTCAGCAGCCGCCCACATCACGACGCTATTCCAGGACATCGTCCAGCAAGGAAATGCTGACAACCTGGTTCCGGGCCACCATCACTTTTTTCCGGTTCGCTCGAATGCCATGTAACTTGGTGTCCAGCACGTAGACTTCCCGAGTCGTTTTGGAGTCGCGCAGATCATGCACGTCAGCATTGTTCAGCATGACGGTCTTGTCACTCACGTCGGCCAATTCACCAACATAGACAAACTGCGACTGCACATCGATCACAACGTTCCGGTTAAGAAACTCATTCATTACGCTATCTCTTGCGGAAAACCGATGAACACTCAGTCGCTCCGGCGGGTCTCACACTGACAACGCATCGTTGCGATTTTTTCCGCTGCGGGGAAAGTCACCATTCCGCAGGTATTCTAGCAGCCAGGGCGTGAACACAACATAAGCCGAACGGTATGGTGTCGACTTCGCTGAATCCGTTCACTGCACGCAAACTTATCTGTCACGCCGCCCATGAACATTCCCTTTCGCCGCAATATTCAACAAATGGGCGGTTACGTCTCCGGTGAGCAGCCGCGGGGCGATGGCTGGGTTAAGCTGAATACCAACGAGAATCCGTACCCCCCGTCACCCAAAGTCGTCACAGCCATTAAAGAGGCGGCGACCGGGCGGCTGAACGTCTATCCGGACGCGACAGCATCAGCATTTCGCAACGTGGCCGCGGAACTGTTTGGTGTCAGTCCCGACTGGATCCTGCCAGCCAACGGCAGCGATGAAAACCTCACCATCATCATTCGCTCTTTCTGTGAACCAAACGATACGATCGTCTACCCGTACCCCAGCTACGTGCTGTACGAATCGCTGGCAACGATCCAGAATTGCGAGGTTCAGCACATCAAACTAAATCACGATTTCCAGTGGGATGCGGCGGATTCGAATGCCATCTGCGGCCCTGCCAGAATTGTGTTCGCACCGAACCCCAACTCACCCACCGGCAATCGTTGGACAGCCGATCAGCTGCATCAGCTGCTCCCCGATGAAGGTATGCTGGTCCTTGATGAAGCCTACGGAGACTTTGCCGACGATCCCCATCGCGGCGAATTGCTGAAGGATGACCGATTCGATCGCCGAATCATTGTCACTCGCACGCTCAGCAAATCCTACAGCCTCGCCGGAATCCGCTTCGGTTTTTCCATCGCCGATCCGGAGATCACAGCAGGCATGCACAAAGTCAGAGACAGTTACAACTGCGATGCAATCGCTACCGCCGCTGCGACCGCAGCACTGCTGGACCAGGACTGGATGCGTCAAAATCGTGAAAAAATCATTCGGACACGCAATCGGATCGCTTCAGAGTTGCCACAGTTCGGTTTCAAAGTGTCCCCCAGTGAGGCCAATTTTGTGTGGACTGTCCACGAAAGCGGGCGTCACCAGGAAATCTACGAACAGCTGAAACGAAACCAAATACTGGTCAGATTCATGCAGTTTTCAGACGCCGGTCCAAATGGCGAAACGCTGGACGGTCTGAGAATCACGGTCGGCACGGATGAGGAAGTCGCAAAACTGTTTGATGCACTGAAGAATGTCATCGCCTCAACATGCTGACCAGACGCATGCCGTCGGTCTCGCGAACGATGACTGCATGAACAAACGATCACCGTCTGCACGGAAGCCGCGAAGAAATGACTGACCACAACTTCAGCCCCGGCCCAACGCCCGGCACCGTGCGTTCTACGGACGGAACTGTGCTGACCGCTCCGAAAGGCTGGGTCCTGCTGTCACCCGGCGATGCGGCGCTGACCCGTCGCGTCAAGGTGGCGGGCGATCATTGGGTTGTGCAGGAAAAAAAGGGCCGCCGAATGTTATCCAGGGGTGTCTGGGCACCGGCCACAACGATTGACCGGATTCGCGCCGAACTGGAAGCAGAACGTTCCACAGATGCCTATGCAAAACGCCGACAGGCGGACGCGCGGCGGCGGGATAAGGTCCAAACGGAATATGTCGATGATTTTCACAGTGCCGTCGTGGCCTATCTGGACTTTCATTCCCGGCACGTTCAGCTGGCACAGCAGTTGGCTCAGGCTGTGACGAAACATGCCACACCGGTTGGCAGCGGCACCGTGGCACGGACGAAACGAATTCCCGTCGAACAGCGGGCCGAGGCCGCTGTCATTGCATGGTTGCGTCACCAGACGACCGGCTACGAGTCCATGGCAATTCCTCGAGTTAAAGGCAAGCGACGTGAAGTCCGGCGGATACTGGCGGAACGATCCAAACACCTGTTAAGCCGTTACCGACAGGGCGAATCAGCATCATCTGATTGCCCGCTGCAACGGGCCTTGACATCACCGGCGACCGAAGGCGAATCCACATGAAGAACGGACGTTACCGACACTACAAAGGCCAGGACTACATCGTCATCGGCGTCGCGCGCCACAGCGAAACGGACGAAGAACTGGTCGTCTATCGGCCGGACTATGGCGACCGCAGCTTATGGGTGCGTCCGCTGAAAATGTTCATCGAAACGGTAAAAGTGAATGATCAGCACGTACCGCGATTTCAATTCGTCCGGTCGGAGGAAGACCATCCTCTCGCTGACGATTGAGGACCATTCGAGGCACCGGAACAATCATCAATAGTTGTGTAGGTCAGGATCTGTCCTGACACGCCCATTATCGCCAGGACAGACCCCGTCTACGCAACTTGAACAGGAAGGCGCAGAAGAAGTAGAGAAACCATGATTAGTGAACTCAGTTCTCTCTGCTGCCTTCTGTTCAGGATTTGCCCAGCGATCCCAGGGAATGGGACCGAATCTCTTGCCACAAAAAACACGAAAAGACGCAAAAACTTGCCCACATAAACCAACTCAGATGTGTGGTACAATAAGCCCTGCAGGCCCGCCATTCATCAGACGCGGCAGCTGAGGCAGGTCTTGAGGCCGGATATCCAAACACCTCCGGAAATGTGATCTGAGTCACCAAATTCACCGCCGCTCACGATTCTGGATGCAGCCCATTAGAAAATACTCTGGTGATTCGACCAATCTACCGATATTCTTCGCAGTAGCCGAATTCCGGGGAAGGCATTTGAGAGTGTTGCAGATCCGGAAAGCTACCGTTTTCTGTGTGCCAGCGTTGTGGAGGCCGCAGACCAATTCTCACTGTCGAATCTGACCGAAGGAGGTCCAAGATGTATCGAATCCTGCCAGGCCTGGCGATGGCCTGTCTGGTGATGGGGTGTGCTGAAGAAGCCCCCCCGACACCAACAGCCGCATCTCCAACAGCCTTGCCACCGCCAGCCTCAGAACCTGAGGCACCTGAAGCTCTCGCTGCTGACAGCGACGTAACGTATACCACTGTTTCCCTCAAAGTTCCCGGCATGCACTGACCTGTCGGCTGAGTGCCTAAAGTGCAAGAGGCACTCACATCGCTGCCGGGTGTAGCGAAATTTGAAGCAGATACCAAAACTGGAATCGCGACCGTCGAAGTCGACGGCGCACAATTTGACAGCGAGAAAGCAATTGCCGCACTCGCTGATGTTGGATTTCCGGACAGCACCGTTGTCACGGAATGATCAGCGAGTCAAATCGTAACACTCTCAACCAGGCTGCTTTGCAACTCCAGCAAAGCAGCTTTTTTTATTGCCTGCACACACTCCGAGACCAGCAGCAGCGAGTTCTTCAATCGGCGTTGATGTGGACCGACGACACCGTAGGGTCAAAAAACTACGCCGAACTCAAAACGCCGTGAAACACGGGACTTACGGCTCACCAGAGTCTCTCATCTCCGCCGCTTGATTTCACCTCTCGGCACCGGAAACTGACGATTTTCGGCGCCGAACATGCCCTTCCTGCTCCAGACTTGGCACATTCTGCTCGCTGCACTCTGTGGCATGGTCAATGAGCGACAGCAACAGATCATCGAATTCCAGAATGCGCAGATAGAAACACTGCTCAAGAAGCTCGGAAAGAAGCGTCTGCTGCTCAATGACGATCAGCGTCGATTGCTCGCCGTAAAGGCTCACGCTATTGGCCGAAAATCTTTGCTGGAACTCACAACCATCGTCACGCCAGATACGATTCTCCGCTGGCACCGCGAACTCGTGGCGAAGAAGTTCGACTCCAGCAATAAACGCCAACCTGGTCGACCACGCATTCGCCAGGAAGTCGTGGATAATATCGTTCGCTTTGCCAGGGAGAATCCCACGTGGGGCTACGATCGCATTCAGGGA
>JAPYTO010000258.1:0-6600 GCA_029941865.1 Fuerstiella sp.
ATGCCGATTCGCAAATGCCGTACTGGGATCCTGATCGCGGTTTTCGCGTTGATGCGAACTTTGAGCAGGGTGTCAGAGCGTTCAGTGGAGGTGCCGACTATGGCCGGGTCTCCGGGCAACTGGGCGTCGTTCAGCGGTTGTGCTGTGCTGACGGCTGGCTGGCAGAAACAAAAATCGCCGGACGACTGGCCGGCGGGTATGGCTGGTCCGACAACGGCGAACACTTCCGATTCGGCGGTCCCGGGCGTTTTCGAGGTCGCCGGGCAACAGAGACGGAAGGCAATGCATTCTGGTTGAGTTCGCTGGAATGGCGTTTCCCCGTGGCGGGCGACATCGATTATGAAGTTCTGGATAACACTGCCGCCCTGACTTCCGTGGACGGTGCTTTGTTCTACGACGTGGGCCGTTCGTATCTGCTGAATCAGGCCCAGGGAAAAGTGGATCACGCGATCGGCGCGGGTCTTTACTTCGAGATCCCCCTGCTGAGCTTTGTTGAAAACCTGACGGTGCGTACGGAGTACGGCTACTCGCTGACAAACGAAACCGGGGTGTTCTGGTTCGGCCTCTACCGAGCTTTCTGATCACCGCGGTACCTGCCTCTGCCTCAGACAACGTATGTGGCGCAGCCCGACCGGTGAACTCCCGGGTGGCCCTGTTGCTTGCAACAAGGGTTGCGCAGCAACAGGAGGTTTATGTCTGCAGCGTCGATTTTTATCACGCCGCTCTGTCGCAGCCTCTGGTGCCTGCGGCATTCCGTTGGCGAGCAAACGGTGCCACCCGCGAAAGACGCGTTCCGACATGAGAAAATGGCATGCCCACGAGGAACGAGCGGGGAGGGTGTTTGCTGCAATCGCTCGACAACAAGTCGACCAATACGCCCAGTAAACCCTCCCCTCGCTTAGGCTCGACCCTCCCGCCAGCGGGAGGGTTAAGAAACGCGCAACTTCAAAGAGTCATGTCGGACGGACCGGCACTCATTTCAGCAGCAGTTCAGCCACACCGATGTGTGAATAGACGCCGGCACCATCGCGACGCTTTCGGCCGGATCCATCGATGTATTCTGTCTGCCAGTCGCGGGCCGAATAATACAGCAACAGCCGATCCTTCAGACGGACGATGCAGGGCGTCGACGTATATCGACTGTCAAATCGCTGTTTGCCTTCAGCCGCCGGAAATGCGGGGCGGTTGTGGTCGACGTGCCAGTGTGTGCCATCTTTCGACGTCGCACAAAACAGCTCAAATCGGCCGCCGTCGACATGACAACCGTGCCACATGTACCACGCGTCGTCTTCACGAATAACGAACGGATACACGACGCTTCGAGCCGGCGCGGCTGGTTGCAGCACGGGTTGTTCGCTGCGGCTCCATGACGATCCATCGACCGATTGGAACTCATAGACGTTTTCGTACAGTCCGCTGGAAGCGACGTCAAAGTCGGGTGTGGAACCCATCCACATGCGATACCGATGCGGGGCTTCGCGGATGATCGATGGCGACCGGCCGGAACGATACAGAGGCTTATCATGGACGGTCCACCTGATTCCGTCCGGACTGGTCGCATAACCCAGTCGCTGATCGTTGACGACAATCTTCTTGCCGGACTCGTCTTTGGTGACGCCTGCACCCGACACGAACCACATGCGGAACTGCTGAGTGGCCGGATCAAACATCACGAATGGTGTCTGAATGATTTGTCCCCACGGCACATCGTCGCTGGTCAGAATCGGATTGTTCGGATGTGCCTGCCACGAGAATCCGTCGTCCGATTCGGCATATCCCATCACGATGTTGTTGGACCGTGACGCTTCGGACGTGCCGAGATACCACATCCGAAAACGACCGTCGTGATGGATCACGTGCGGCGAATAACACACGATCCGGCACCAGTCCTGTGCAGTTGTCCGTGCTGACAGGATGGGTTCCGCCCGCCGTCGCCAGGGCTGCGGTCGTTGATCAAGCGGCGCCAGACCGTCTGCTGAAGTCAGCCGCCCTGTCGATTTCGGAGGCGCGGCGACGGCGTTCCGCTGTGTCTCCTGTTGTGAGAAGCACGACGGCGTACGGAGCAGCAGAATGCAGACGAATGTTGCTGTCATCTGCCACCTTGTCACTGTTCGTTCCGATTGATTTGTCATGTTTCAACGACTTTCCTGATGGCAGTCTTTATCGCTCAGTCAGCATGAACAGATTTCTGCTTTGCGCCGACCTGCCGGTACCGGCATTTGTGGGTCGGTCAGGGACAAGCTGCTGTCCAATAACAGGTTACCGGATAATCTTCGAAGAAGCCTGCCTGCCGGGCATTTTCTGCTGTGCCGGTGCTGCGTGCGCCAGGCCACAAACCGCTCTCAGAATTTGACTTTCTCTGATCAGGCCTGATCCGGCGTGATCTCAACAGGAAACACATCGCGCGTTCGTTTCGTCGATGGCAGTTGACTGAAATCGTGGGTGTGAATACCGGCGGCATCGACGTTGTGAATACTGCCGGCGATTGGTTCGAACGCCGCACGAAAATGCGCGGCGGACTTGACCGAAATGTACTTCATCTTCGCACAGTCGACACCGAGTGATCGGGCGAAAGCCATGTCGAACGGCTGTTCCCGAGCGGTGACAACGACGACGTTGATTCCGTTGATTCTTAACCATGCCGATGGTCCCATCGAGCCGGTCAGCCCCGCAAACATTGGCCCGTCGTAAGAGAACGCACCGTCCGAGACGGCAAGAATCTCGGCTTCCGCACGCACTGGCTGGCCCTGAACGGGAGACGATTTGCCACCCAAAGACACGCTGATGCGGCTGCCGACCCCGGACTGCTGAGCCTGAACGGCGACTTCGTGATCGACCTGATACAGAATGAGTGCGTCCTGCAGTTTCAGATCCAGGAACGTCTGCAGAACTTCCGTGGAATCGCCCGGCGAGCCTCCCCCGGTGTTGTCGGCGTGATCGGCCAGAATGATCGGATACCGGCCAGCCTCTTCGCCACGCTGCAGCCCCGCGCGAACCGTCAGCGGAGGGGAATGCCACTGTTCGCGACGCTCCCAGATCCACATGCCCAGTTCGTCCGCGGTCTCCTGCGCCAGTTGTTGGTCGTCATCAGCAACGACCATCACCGAACTGCCAACATCCGGCACATCTGCCCACGGAAAGCCCGTTGCGATCGTCACGCAGATGATACCGGGTCGAGTTTCGATGTCATGCACGCACCGCAGCACTTCATCCATCGGCGGATGCGCAGTCACCTGGCACGGTGTACTCCAGAACAGAGGCAACTGATGGATCGCCATCCGTGGACGAATTTCACCGCGCACCGTGCGGGCAATGATCGCGGCGGCTTCGATTCCTCGATCGGCCATGTCGACATGGGGGAAAGTATCAAATCCCACCAGCGCATCCGCAGCGGCCACGCGCGCCCGTGTATGATTGCCGTGCAGGTCCTGCGTCACGACGATCGGACGATCCGGTCCCAGGTATTCCCGAAACGCAGCAATCACGTCGCCATCGCCATCATCGATTCCATCAATCACCATCGCACCGTGCAGGTCCAGCAATGCTCCGTCGACAGGTCCGCCTTCACGCTCGGCCTCGGCCAGTCGATCCAGCATCTCCTGCCTGAGTGCATCGTAGTCTTTTCGAACAATCAGCCCATTCGGAAATGCCGACGCACGCAGCAGCGGTACAAGTTCGAAACCGTTATGTGCCGCCCCGTCGATAAAGCCGCCCGTGCAGACGTTTGTCCCGCGAAATCGTTCCAGCACGTCTGCGCCGCGAATGACCCCGCGGTCATACTCAAACTGGCTCATCGTTGTCGGAGTATCCACGCACGTGCTCGTTTCGTGAATAATCCCGCCTGTTGCAATTCGCATCATTGATTCCCTCGACACTGAGATTCGCCAGGACCTGCTGTCATGGCGTGTTTGCCCACTGACAGTGTGCTTCCCACGAGCCCGAACGAGCCACTTGTTTTCGAAAACTGCACTAAGGTGCAATCGTGGTTGTCGAGGTACCGAGTATGCGGACTTTCATTCCGTGAACGGCGATGTCCAGTGAATTCGGTGCCGAAGATTCCAGCCATGCATATCGCAGACCCTGCTTCGACGGCACAGCCTGTTTGAACAGTTCGTCGCCGGACAGTTTTGCAATCCCTCGAAAGACGTTGCGTGTGAGGCGCACCTGCACGGGATTCGCAGCCTGCGAAAAGTCGTCAACGAGCACCAGTATTGGCAGATCCGGCTGATCCGTCGATGCCAGTAGCACAGCATTATTGCTAATCCACCAGCGCAACGAACCGTCATGGCGGCTCACGGCTCGCAGACTGGATTCGAATCTTGTGAATCGGTGGCCGGACGGCTGTCGAAAAAATCCGGCTGAGATTCCGACACGGTTGGAGACGTAGAAATTAAGACTGTCGGCGGCAACCTGAACGCGGCGAGGATTCCACAGCGGAATTTCCGGAGGGCCCGCTTCTTTTCTGCTGTCTGCCTGTGACGTGTCACCGGCGGCATGAAAAGAACATGATTGCTGTTTCCGAGTTTTCAGATTGATAACGAACAACTCAGACCTGTCGTTAAACCCACACAAAGTTCGATCATCAAGAAACTGAAACCACTGCGAATCGGCCAGAGACACCTCGTCGGTGATGCGACCGGTGACGGGATCAATCCACTGCAGGGACGCAGACGCTCCTGAATCGTTCCGCGTCCAGCAAACCATCAACTCTCCGACGTTGCAGATGGCTCGCGCGGCCAGATCAGCGGCGTCTGTAATGTTGATCATTTCGCCGCTGCGTCGGTCGAAACAAAGAGCACCCGGAATACTGGCGGACCCGGCAATGACAACCGCATCACAGGCTCTGACTCGCGTGTAAGACGTGGGCAGCTCCACAGACCACAGCACCGCACCTGTGAAGGTGTCCAGCATTTCAATCCGACGACCATGCAGAACACACAGCCAGCGATCACCACTGCCGACGATTCGAAACGAAGTGTAGGATGTTTGAGACGGCAGCAGATTTGTATCGGGGTCGTAGTGTCTGAAGTTCTCGTTGGATGACACGCCGACGCCGGACGTCGGAACCGGCATGTGCCGCCACAGAATTCTCTGATCCAGTACAGACACTGCCGTGATCTCACGGTAGGTCTTCAGCAGGAGTATGCTGCCTGTTCTCTGCAGGAAATCATTCCGGTTGGAATACGTTCCATACACCTGAAGCCGGCCGGGGATGGACCATCGTGCGTTGTCTGCCGAAAGAATGTCACGTGCCAGCAGGCGGCCGAAATCTCCGGACGTCGCAGCCCACTGGAAGCGTCGCAAAAACGGATCATCCGGTTCTACTGTGGAAAGCAGCGTTCTGCTGCGGCTGAATGACATCGTCTGTGTGACCGGAACGGCTTCGTACGGTTGAACTTTCCATTCCGCACATCGAGAGTTCATGGCCGTGCGAAAATGTTCGTCAAGGTGCCTGGCGTCCGGAAAGCGGGCGCTGGTTTCGGAATCTGCGTGATTCAAAAATCCGTCCGGAAGGTCCATGATCATCGTGGCCAGCAACAGTTCCTGCGCTGCATAAAGATTGGCGTCGATGTTGGCCGATCGATCCTTTATGGCATTCATTCGATCGTTCAGCAGTGATCGTTCTGCGGAAAACCGATCGCTTCCCGACGCAGGGAGCGTCTGCTTCGCGAGGTTGATGCTGTGGCGAATCAACTGGATCGCCGTTTCGTCAGAATTGGCATCCCTGATTTGTTGATGCAGAACGTCGCGGATCAATGGGTGGTGAATCGACAACAGCACGGCAACTGATACGGCGTCACCGTTGATCAGCGAGTCCACCGCATCCGGCGAAAATTCCAGCAATCGCGAAAACTCAGAGGTCGCCCACGTCTGCAGGCTGCGCACGGTTGCGGGGTGGACGTCCTGAGACACGGTTTCTGCCTTCGCCGCAGTGCCCGCTTGCCGCCGCATCTGTGGCGTTGGAATCGTCAGGGTGGAGGGACTAAGTCGCAAAATCTCTGCCAGCTGATCAGCGGCAGCACCATACTGTTTGTCCTTCATCAGCAGAGCGACTCGCAAGACCCGGACATGGACGGTCTGCTCCTCCGTACGAGCCAACGCCTGAAGTTTTGGCACGTATTCCGCAGAGTTCTCGAAGCACAACTGCAAAGCACACTGAAATCGGACCTCCTGAACTTCACGAAAATCCCGATCCGTCTCGTCGATACCTTCCATCAGCTGAAATGCCTCCAGCCATCTTTCCGACGCCATCAGCCCCAACGCACGTTCCAGCGAGTCTTCGGCATTTGGGGAAGGCGGCTGGTGCGAGAGTCTCATCAGCCGATCCGGTGCTACGTACAGCAGATCGTCTGTGGCTCTGTCGCGTGCGTCCTGCAGGTGTCCCCATCCTCGAGTTGGAAGAATTGCTGAGGTTCGGCCGACGATCTCACCAGAACCTATTTCCAAAGTCGCGATCGATCCATCGCTGACCGGAATCCGCAACAGCGAAGCCTGCAGGACGCCATGGCCCGTGGGGCGACCGCCAATCGACTTCAGAGGCTGGCTCCAGACTTCAGCACCGTCCGCACACGCCAGGCACCGTAGCCAGCCCGCATCCGC
>JAPYTO010000258.1:6700-9261 GCA_029941865.1 Fuerstiella sp.
TCTGATTCTGATTCTGCAAGGACAATATACTTGCCATCAACATGAACTCGTATCACGCCGGAGGCTGCCACAATTCTCCTGTCCACGATGCCCGTGGTTGCGTCCACAAACACAATATCGTGTGACTGTTCGGGAAAGACCACCAGCCGGTGCCGTCCTGCTGATACCTGCGTATCGCTCTGCCGTGATGCCGTTTCAGCATCGCGACTTATAGCGCCAGCAGACTGGCCCGCATAAAGCAGCCCTGCATCAGCCCAGCGGTCACGCAGAGAGGCCGGACGAGTGAAGACAGCGGGCCGACCTCGACGACCCGAACTTACCTGGCCTTGCGAAGTGTCTCGTTCGACGTGCGTGGACCAAAGTACCGACCGGGTCAATTCATCAACGCAGCACACATTTCCGGTTGTTGTTGGAATCCAGATCAGTCCGCCGTGCCGTTTGGGAGTCGCCGACCACTGTCGACGAACCGCATCTTTATCGATCGTCTGATCCGGGAACGCCAGGACTGTACTCCAAAGCAGCTCGCCCGTGTTTGACGCAAAACAGCCAAGATGAACCTCACCGTTCCACTCAAGTGTATTCAACAGCTGTCGCCCGGCGACTAAAGGCGGGCCGGCAAACCAGCTTCCCGCAGGTCCGGATCCAAGGCGATCCACCAGCGATGATGATCCTGTCGACCAGACACGACGGCCGGAACTCTTTTCCAGTGCCACCAGTTTTGTGCTGGACCAGGAATCGCTGGGCCGACGTCTGACGAAGACGCTGTTCAGCGGAACGACAGACTGGCGGCGTGATTCCTCGGTGACAACATAGATACGCTCATCATCAGATGACAGCTGTCCAACAACGCTGTCACGACAGAATGCCGTCGCCAGCAGCGAATTGTCGAGTTTCACAAACGCCTCGGTATCCAGGGGCAATTCCCCAAACACGGCCGAATTACTCGTGCTCCCTGTGATTTCAACATCCACGTTTGGCAGTTGCTGAGAATGCCAGCGAGCATTGCCGGTTGTCGGATCGATAGCAGCGACGCCTCTCAAAGTCCTTCGAAATACGGCGTCTGCGTCCACCACCGCGTTCCATGTCGTCTGCGGCGAAACACCAGCCTGCCAGCACGCGTTGCGAAAGGCCGAAATCTGTTTTTCAAGGACCGCTGAGACGAAAGGTCGAAATTGCCAGGCCAGATATTGTGGAACAGAATTGATTCTTCGCGACGGGACTCCGTCAGGCGGCTGATCACTGCCGTCTGTGGTTTCCGGACTGCCAGTATTCGACGTCCTGTCATGATGGTCCATCGACTGCAGAATTTGTGTCGCCACCCGGCGAACTGACTCATCGATCTGTGGTCGTATCAGCGGCACCAGCCATCCCCGCGCGGCAAGCTGATTGCCGCGATAAAGGTGCAGTTTCGCGATCACCAGGTGTGCCTCCAGCGAGGCACTTGTTCCCGGGAATCGATGAATCAAACGTGGCAGATTGTCGATCGATCGATCGCTGATGGCCGTCTGCAGCCACCTGTCGGCTGCACTGGAATGAGTTTCAACGACACCCTGAGTGTGTGTTTTTGGAACGTTTTGAAATAAGTCGAACAAGGCCCGATACAGCGGCACAAAGGTCGTGCCATCGTTGGTTGCCGGTACCATCGAAAACGCGTCGGTAGCCTGCAGACGGGCAATGTCGTCGCCGACAAGGTCGAATTGGCCCGACGATATTCGTTCTCGCAACGAACGCAGCGTCAGAATCGTTTTTCGATCGGTAAAGAGGTTCTGCGCCACCCGCAGCACATTGTCCGTAGAGTCGATCGCTACCGGGTTTGTGGACGACTCGTCTGGATCCGCACCGTCAGTGACAGAAGCTGCCGCCGTGACGAAAACCGCTGTCAGCACGGCCCGCACGACCCGCATGCTCGGCCCGGAACGCTGTTCGACGTGCGATTGCTGGACCTGACACAGCATTACAAATCTTTTTGACGAAGGTGTGAGCACCGGAGTCGGGCCGCGATTATCAAAAGTGGCCAATCGTGACTTGGAGTGCCAATTGCAGAAAAACGCAGAGCGATCCTGATTAAACCCGGCAGCAGCGGTCAGGGGTGAAAACACGAATCTGCCAACACTCATCAGGAACGATATCACGGATTTAACGATTTTACGACGTCTGCACAGTACGGTCCATGCATACCTCAGACGGCCATAAATGAGCCATTTGCACCGCGATACGCGACGTAAAGCCACAGATTTAAGGCGAACAGCAGAAATTTGCAGCCCTGAGACGGGCGGAACGCTGATCTTTCATGTTCGTTTGGGCAGCGTAAATGGAGGTGGGGCCACGGAGATTGTGTTGGCGGATCTGAAATCGGAATGTCCGTGGCGCAGTCACTCCTGCACACCAAAGCTGGCAATAATCGGACCGGCCACCGTCTGCTTCCTGACCCGATCTTAAGGAATCCCGGCATTGGTGTTGAAGAGCTGGTTTTCCCTCGGTATCCTTCCGCGTTTCGGCTTTTGCTGGGGCGGCTCAATCTGCGCATATCGGGCTGATGAATGTCCGTTTTTCAGCCGAAA
>JAPYTO010000259.1 GCA_029941865.1 Fuerstiella sp.
TGGCATTCGTCATGATTCCTGCGTGACCGTTCAATGTCGCTCGGCGCTTCCCCCAAGCATGCCCACGTTGTTTGTGACCGTCAATGCAGCGCTCCTGGTGGGTCTCGTACGCTGGCTTCGCAAGCAACAGAGTGGCGTCTGGGTCCGTACACCACGGGCTGGTTAACGATTGGCGATCTGTGAATCAGAGCAATTCGCCGGTCAGGCGGCTGGCACTTTGAATCGGTGTTCTGTCGAGTACTTGATGTTCGGCCTCATCGACGCACGTCAAGAACAGCCTTCAGGGCCAACCGGAGCTTCAGGATTTCGGATTTGAGTGTGGTCATCAGATTGTTCACACCATCCAGATCGGAGCGACGAGCCGACAGTTCAACCTGTTCCGACACCTGGAGCGCCTGACGAGCACACATGTTCGTTACCGATCCCTTTAGCAGGTGTGCGGCGCTCACGACACCAGACTGATCTTTCCTGTCAAGGCTCTCTTCGATCTGCTTTAACGTATCATCACAGGTGTTGCCGAATAACTCTGAAATTTCTGACAGCAGTTCCATATCATTGTCGCAACGGCGACAGAAGGCGACGGAATCGAGTATCGCCGTTCTCTGTTCCGCCGATGGTTCCTGATCAGCAGGTATCTGATCAGCAGGTATCTGATCAGCAGGTATCTGGTCAGCGCCCTTGCCGATCACACGTCTGAGGGTCCTCAGTAGTTCAGTCCGTTCGATGGGCTTCGAGAGGTATGCGTCGAGTTTAGAGTTAAGAATTCGCTCTCGATCGCCAACCAGTGTTTTTGCTGTCATTGCGATGACAGGGATTTGCGTATGCTGTAGCTCGCGGATTTGTCGTGTCGCTTCGATGCCGTCCAGGAAGGGCATCATTATGTCCATGAATATTGCTGAGAATCGATTTGGATTTCGGCGGAATTCTTCCACCACCTGCCGCCCATCAGTCACGGTCGTCACGACGACTCCCGCGTTTTCAAGCATCCGTTTCGCGACAACACGACTGGCTGGATCGTCTTCTGCCAATAACACGTGTACTTCGTGAAATGAGATATCGGGCTCCGAATACTCCGAGGACCGACGACGAAAATATTCAATTTGTTGTTTGGTTGGCTTTGCGCATTCCGCGTTGAAGACAAACCTTGAACCGCCGCCTGCGACACCTTCGCATCGGATTTCGCCCCCCATGAGCTTAACCAGCTCATCGCAAACTGAAAGTCCCAGCCCGACACCGCCGAACACTCGTGTTGACCCACTGTCGACCTGTTCAAAGCGATGAAAAATTCGAGCACGGTGTTCAGGTGGAATACCAATCCCCGAGTCCTCTACAGTGAAGCTCAGCACTGCACCTCCCTGGTTCGACTTCTCCAATTCCGCTCGAAACGCAATGTAGCCGGCGTTTGTGAATTTGATGGCATTGTTTAGCAGATTGTCGATGACCTGGCATAAACGGCCACCGTCCCCCCACAGCAGCGTCGGAATTTCAGGGTCAACCTGCCAGCGAAACTCAAGTCCTTTGTCCTGCGACCGTGGCCCGAATGTCTCGCGGATGCGCCCGAGAATTTCATAAAGGTCCATCACCTGTGGTTGCAGTGAGAATCGTCCCGCTTTGAATTGCGAATAATCAAGCACATCGTCGATCAACGCCTTAAGCTGAGTTCCGGACCGAAGACACAGATCAAGCATCTGCTGTTGATCTTTGTCCAGCTTAGTCTGCAGGGTCAAATCAAGCGTTCCCAGAACACTATTTAAGGGCGTTCGCATCTCGTGGCTCACCACAGTCAGGAACTCGGACTTGGCATTATTTGCCGCCTGAGCCTCACGCAACGCTTTCGTTAATCGCTGTTCGGCACTCTTCCTGTCAGTGATATCTCGAGCAATGGCAACGGTCCACCAGCGACCATTCATTTGGATTCCGGAAACGGAAAGTTCCATCGGGAATTCACTGCCGTCTTTGCGGAGTCCCGTCAATTCTCGAATCTCTCCGGTGATCGGACCATTACCGGAATTTGAGAACGTAAGCCCACCGGCGTCGGCACTTTCACGGTATCGCTCAGGCGTTAACATGTCCTGGATTCTCTGACGAGAGATTTCTCCCATCGAGTACCCGAACATCCTTTCGGCAGCGGGGTTCCAGTGGACGACGCGATTTTCAGCGTCAGCCATGACAACAGCGTCAATCGCTGCGTCGCTGATGGCACTCAGTTTCTTTTCACTGGCGCTCAGTGCTGCTTCCCGCTCGCGGCTTTCGGTCACGTCCGTTGTGAAACAGCGTGTATGTTCAAAGTGGCCGTTCTCCCAGTAGACGTTGGAGTTGATCTCCACGTGCCTGATGGAGCCATCTTTACAGCGTAACCTTGCTGGGTATTGCTGCAGCGTTTCGCCGGCTTCCAGTCGTCGAAGTATCTCCTGAATGACGTCCTGGTCGACATGAAAATCGGAAATATGGTGCTGTTCGTATTCCTCGCGAGTGTAGCCAAGCAGGTTCAGTTCGCATGTGTTCGCTTGCTGGATTATGCCGTCCGGTCCAATCAGATGCACACCAACCGAAGCGTTGTCAAACAAGTCGGCGAATTCTTTTTCCCTTCTTGACACTCGCTCATTGGCGCGTGTCCGTTCAATCACGCGTCCAATCTGTTCTCCGACTGTGCGCATTACCTGGAGCATGCTTTCTTCGATCTCTGTCTCTGAATTCGCATAGAATTCCAGGACTGCGACAACCCTTCCTGACACTTTGACCGGGAATCCGAAGGCCCCGCGAAGGTCGTCTTTCCGGCAGGATTCTGCTCGCAAAAAATTATCGTCGGTTTGCACATTGTTGATATAGATGGGTGCCTCAGCAGCCCAAATACGGCCAGGCAATCCAATTTCGCGGTAGAGATCGGTGTCTCGAGTCGCAGCGACAAATGATTCGAACTGCATAGCTTCATCGATATGCCAGATGCCCGTCGGCACAAGCCGAGCCGCCCCACTGTTCGCCGGAACGTAGACGTGGCCGATTGGCCACCTTACGGCATCGCAGACAAAGTCTATACATTTCTGCAGTGCTTCGCCAAAGCAATTTGTTTCCGCGGCCATTGTTGTCACGCGATGTATCAACGTCGCTTCGAGTGTCTTTCGTGTGACTGCTGCCTGTGAGATTTTTCGTTCCGTGATGTCACGCACGAATGCACAGTGGAATTCCTGTCGGTTGAACTGTACGTAATTGACGTTGACCTCAACCGGAAACGTCGATCCGTCCTTTCTCCGATGCCTGCTCTCAATGGTGTGGTATTTTAACTTTTTTAACGTTCTCCAGTGGCTTTCCCAACCGTCGGAGAGGGCACCCGCAGTTTGTGTAAAGTCCATGATCGTCAGATTTAGCAACTGTTCTCGCGTGTAGCCCAATGACCTGCAGGCTTCATCGTTCGCGTAGTGCAGCGATGCGTCAGATCGGACCCAGAAGATCGCGTCAGCCGCTTCGTCCATTACGTGCTGCGTCAGTCGAAATTCCATTTCGGCTTCGCGGCGGCTGGTGATGTCGACGCAGGACGACGCGTATCCAAACGGCAACCCCTCGGCGTCGTGTGTCGGGGATCCGTTCCCCAGAATCCAGCGGTAATTGCCATCACGGTGGAGCAAACGATATTCGGCTGAAAATGAAGTGCCGTTCGCAAGTGCGTCTTCAAACCGCTTTACGATGAGCTCCAGGTCGTCGGGATGGACTGCGGCCAGCCAGCGGTCGCCCAGACATTCTTCCAGTCGCCGTCCCGTGAAATTCAACCATGTCTTGCTGAACCATGTCGCAGCGCCTTTTATATCGGCCTGCCACATCATGACCGGCGCCACGTCCGTCATCGCACGAAAATATTTGACGCTGTCCAGCAACGCCTGTTCGCTCTCAGTATTGTCAGAAATGTCAGGGATGAGGCAGCCCCAACGTTTGCAGGTCACGGCGAAATCGTCGGCTCGCGAAGTAGGTCTCGACAGCAAATACGCCAGCAATGAATGATGCAGTCACCACGTAGATTTCGTTGATTTCAGCCAACGTCCCGCTGCCGTGCGCCAACACTGCGTCCGCCGGGCTGATGCCAATTGACTGGGGCGGCGTAAGCCGAAAGGTCAGTTCAAGCCTTGTCGTGGCACCTGCTCGGACACTGACACCGATCGATTCTCCTGATCCATTGCCATCGACGTCAAACAGAAGCTCATATTCTCCGGGCTTCAGGTTGTCGATGATGAAATGTCCATTGCTGTCGGTCGTAGCAGAACGTGTCTCCCCGTCCGATTGCATTTCACCTTTCGGTCGGATGATGATCTCCTGAGGAAGGGCAGCGCCATCAGTCCCGGTGACCGGATTCACGCTCGTCCCAAACACGATCATTCCGAATACACGACCGTCCAGTGGCGTTGTGGTATTCTTTGCAGCGTCAGTCTGAGAAGCATCGGGCGATGCGAGGAACAATTGACTGACAGCGATTTGAATCTCTTTCGGATCCGCGGCACTGTCGCTGCTGTAGTCGTTCTGAGTGGAGTCGACGACTCGGCTCGGCGTCTGCTGGTACACTGCAGACGGTGTTGCAGGTTCCACTGAGAGGACAAGCCCGGCGACGGCGGAGGAAGGTGTCAAAGCGACGTCCTGAGCCTGACCGACTACAATCCAGTTTCCGTCGCCGTTGGCCGCATACACCTGGATGGTGTAATCCGATGGGTGCAGGTTCGTAAACGTCCACGTCAGGTCGTCACCGACTTCGACGAGAGCAGTCTCGCCGTTCCCTGATCCCGGATTCTGCTGCAGCAGTACTCGGTATGCGGAGTATGCGGAGTACGCGGGAAGTTCACTGAACTGAGACAGATACTTCTGGAAACAGATGCAGCCCGTGACGCAGGCGGCGTGCGCTTTGGCACATGATCCGGCGGAGTTAAGCTGCATGCCGCTGATGTCGATCACCGACGCGCTGAGGACAAGCCGCTCCTCAAGAATCTCGCAGCTGCAGGCTGCGAACGTCAGGGCCTTCCTGCGTCGCGAACGTCTGGCAGTTCGCTTGGTATACTGTAACAGTTCCATGTCAGCACCTTGATCCGGTTTAGTTGAATCTCATGAGGTTCAACGGTTGGTATATTCAGAAACTAGTTTCAAAAGTTTGCCTCGATCAAAGGGTTTGGAAATAAACTGGTTACATCCACATTCTAACGATTTTTGGCGATCGGCTGTACGGACATTTGCCGTCAACGCGATGATCCCGCCCAAAAAACCATCTTTCCGAATTTTCTTCGTCGCTACGTATCCGTCGACGACAGGAAGCCCCATATCCATAAAAATCAAATCAATCGATTCTCCGGAGCTACGGCCTTGGCGCACTCGTTTGATCGCATCTGCTCCGTCCGAGCTGGATTCGGTCGTGGCTCCTTCATGTTCAAGTAACGTCTTGAGCATCAGACAGTTCACCGGGTCGTCTTCTACGATCAGGACACTCAAACCATCCAGACTGGGTCTCTGATTGCCGCTGACTTCAGAAGAATCGAAATCCTGAACGACGTGGTTCTCCGGTGTGTACAGGTCGACCGGAACAGATTCCTCCACAGGCAGCGTCAACGCGAACTCGCTTCCGGTTCCCAACGTGCTTTTAAGGGAAATGGTCCCGTTTAGCAGATCGCTTAACTGCTGACTGATCGCGAGACCCAGACCTGTTCCTTCCTGAGACCGATCCGCAGCACCACGCGCAAACGGAACAAACAATTCACTCACGTAGTCTTCAGGGATGCCTTGACCGGTGTCTGCCACGACGAAACGGAGTTCACGCGAGTCGTCCGCATATGAGAGAGTGATTCTGACGTGCCCAACGTCAGTGTATTTCACAGCGTTATTGACAAAGTTCAGCAGGATCTGTTCGAGTCTGGCAGGATCGGTGCGAATCTGTCGGGGAATCGGGCCATCACACCGGGTTTCCAGGACAAGCGATTTGGTATCGGCCTGGACACGCAGCATATCCGCGACCGCCGTTGCGATTTTCCAGGGCGAGTTCAGAGACAGCTCGAGCGAAATATTTCCGGATTCGATTCTCGCAAGGTCGAGGAGATCGTTGATCAATTGCAGCAGCCCGCGCCCCCTCAGACGCATGGTATCGACCATCCTGCGTTCTTTATCCGTAGACAGTTGTTCGAAGAGCTGGTCCGCGTATCCCAGAATTGTTGTCAACGGTGTCCGAAGCTCATGGCTGGTGCTGGCGAGAAAGTTGCTCTTCGCTTCGCTGGCAGATTCGGCCACGAGTTTGAGTTCCGTCAATTCTATGGTTTGTGCCAGGAGAGTTCGCTCAATCAACGCCTGACGATAGATGTGATTCCGGATCCGGCCGATTCCCACGAGCAGCATGAGTGTCAGGATAACAGTCGAGCCGACGCTGGCCGCAATCACCTGACCGACTCGCTCGTCCTGAGCGTCCTGCACGGCCAGGATCGCTTTATCACAGTAATATACCGCGGTTGTCAGAGCGCGACGCAGCTCCTGTTGTTGGGTGGAGGCGACCGGGATCAGCCAATGTGCCAGGGCCTTTTCAGGACCCTCGTCAACTACGTCCTGAAAGACCAGGTCTGATACAGTGTCGAAGGAGTCGACAGCCTGGTCGATCTTCGTCCTGTCGGAATCTGCGATTGAGGTGAGCTGTGCCAGAGACTCCAGGTCACGGCCAAGCCGTGCGCGTGCCCGGTCATATTCCGCGGCCCACTCCTGGTTGCCTCCTGCGGCCCTCAGAGAGATCGCTGCAATCATTGATTGATGACTGCGTTCCAGACGGCTTCTGAGTCCCCGAATTCTGACCTCGCTCGCAGTGAATTCCTGGTTATCCAGCGTCGTTGAACAGCAGAACCACGTCAGCCAGATCACTGTCATCAGGCTGCTTACGCTGCCCATGACGATCAAGGTGACTAAGAGTCTCTCCTTTTTTAATTCGCCGTTCATCGGGATCTGATCTGCCTGCTCTGCGTCGACGGCCCTGGACGTTTCGAGTCGAAAGGTGATTTCAGCCGTAAGACAATCAAGTGATCACAGAAGTCAGTGTGTTTTGAAATGCCGTGAGTAGAAACATCTGATTGTTTACGCCAGGTTAGCAATTATATCTCATAGACGGAGCGGTTAGTGTTACGGTCATGGAAAAAACGTGCATGATTGGCATCATGAGTGGTGCGGCGACTAGCGGAGCAGTCCGGCCGCTTCCATCATGCAATTCCTTCCCTGTCCCTTTGCCTCATAGAGCGCGTCATCGGCCTGCTGAAGAATCTGTTTGGCGTCGATTTCCGTACAGCACGAGAGCGTAGACGCCAATCCGGCGCTTGCGGTGATGCGCAGCTGCTGATCATCAGCGAAAATAGAGAGCTGTCGAATCGCCTCCAGGACACGCTGACCAATATCCCACGCTTCTGACGGTTCGGTCTGATTCAGGATCAGTCCGAACTCCTCACCACCGTATCTGGCGGTCACGTCATAACGTCGACTCCTTTTTCGAATCGCTGCACCAACCTGGGTCAGGACTTCGTCGCCGACACCATGTCCATAGGTGTCGTTGACTGCCTTGAAGTGATCGAGGTCCAGGAGCAACAGACAGAATTCGTGACCATTTCGAGTGTAGTCGGCAATCGACGCGTTCAGCCCTTCGTCAAAGGCCCTGCGATTGGCAAGGTTCGTCAATGGGTCGAACAACGCCTGCTCTCTTAACGCGTCGTTGGCCCGTTTCGTACGCAGGGCCGAGCGAACACGGGCCTGAAGTTCCTCGGGAAAAAATGGCTTGGTTACGTAGTCCGATCCGCCGTAATCGAGCGCCTTGACGATGTGCCTTCTTTGCTTGTCGTTGGTCAGAAACAGAATGGGAATGTTCCGAGTGGCGTCATTTTCCTTGAGTCGTCGGCAAACCTGAAACCCGTCCATGCCAGGCATTTCGATGTCCAGCAGGATTACGTCAGGTAACGACGTCTCGGCGATCCGGATCCCCTCGTCCCCTGCAAATGCGTGCAGCATCTCGGACACGACGGTGTTAAGGTAATAGTCCGTCAGGTCATGAGCATTGGGATCGTCGTCGATCACCAGTAATTTTGGCAACCAGTCAACGCCAGTTGAGTGCTTAATCGAGATTGGCATTTATGTTAATCCGTATCGTGGTGTGTCTCGATGGCCGTGTCCACGAGACTCGAGAGTAGTTCCAGTGACTCAGAAATATGTGCTGCAATGGAATGATCGGTGCGAAGCGCCGTCTCGCATTTGTCGGCGACTGCAGTGATCTGAGGGAAACCGTAGTTCTCCGCCGTTCCTCGCAGCCGGTGCACAACAGACAGTAGCGAGTCAACGTCGTCGTCACGGTGAGCTGTTTGAAGTTGACCGAGCATTTCCGGCAGCCGTTCAATATATTTCTTCAGCAGTGGCTGGAACCGCGAGTCGACAGTTCTATCGGATACAGGTGAGTTCGACCGTGCTTCTGATTCAGGTAAAACATGCGACCTGAGACGGGGTAGTTGCCGTTCGATCGTCTCGAACAGCGTGCACAGGTCAATTGGCTTGCTCAGGTACGCGTCGCAGCCGGCATCCAGGCAGGTCTGCTCGTCATGCTTCATGGCAAAGGCGGTGAGAGCCACAATCGGACAGTCGAGTCCTTCGGTCCGGAGCTTTTTCGTGGCTGCGTAGCCGTCCATTCCGGGCATCCGCATGTCCATGAGAATCAGGTCATACGGTGAATCGGCGGCCACGGCGTCGAGTGCGTTGACAACGCCACCGGTGCCGTCCGCAGAGGTGGTGACATTCGCACCAGCTTCTTCCAGAAAAAAGGTCAACAGATCACGTGTGTCAACAGTATCTTCGACGATCAGAATCCTGACACTGGACAGATCGATGTCCGGGACCTGCCATTCGATCTCGGCAGCCTGTCGGACAACAAGATCGTCGGAATCCGGTTTCCAAACTGACAAGCTGCGCGAAAACGGAACCGTAATGCTGAAGACACTTCCCCGATTCTCGTCGGATTTGACCCTGATTTCGCCTCCGCTGGCTGTGACCAGCCGACGGCAAATGGACAGTCCCAGCCCGGTGCCCGATTCGGCAGCAGCGTTGTAATCGTGGCCATGAGTAAAGGGTTCGAAGATCTGGTCCTGTTTGTCTATGGAGATCCCAATCCCGGAATCCTCAACAGCGATTTCCAGAAACGCTGTATCGGAGGCAGACTCCTGCATCGTGAACCGGACGGTCACATGTCCCTTATGTGTGAACTTGATGGCATTCCCAATGAGGTT
>JAPYTO010000260.1 GCA_029941865.1 Fuerstiella sp.
TCGCGGGCGATCGACAGTCCGATTCCTGTGCCGGCGGCATAGCTGAGCGTGTTCGAAACACGTGCAAACGGTTGGAAAATATCACCTCGTTTTGAAGCTTCCACACCGGGACCTTTGTCGATCACATCGATCGTCAGCTGGCATGCGGAATTGCTGGTGGCCGACGACTTATCCGGTATGTTGCTGACCGAATCCGGTCGGGACAATTGGCTTTCAATCCGCAGCAGGCCGCCGGAGGCTGCGTATTTTTCCACGTTGCTCACAAGATTGCCGAGAATCTGTTCCACGAAATCCGGATCCAGCGACATTGTCTGTGCGGCGTTAAGGCCCAGCTGGACATCGATCTGCTGGTCGCCAAATGCCGGGTCAAAACGATCAAGAATTGTGCGGATGAGTTTGTCTGGAATCTCCTGACGAGGTTGCGGCTGTAGAGTTTTGCGTTGCTGCCGGGCAAACGTAAGTACGTTGCCAATCAATCGACTGAGACGCTGTCCTTCTGAGAGGATGATGTTCAAACGTTGTTTTGGTCGCACGGCATTGTCGTTTTCCATCCCATCCAGGTCACGGTCCAGCAATTCCGCGTACATCCGGATATTTGTCAGCGGTGTCTTCAGTTCGTGCGACACCTGATTCACGAAGCTCACCTGCTGAGACGCTTCATGCATGTCACGGGCGTATTCACGAACAAACAATACGGCGATGACGGCCAGCGCTGCAGCAACTGCGCACAGTCCGGCGGCAAGGGTGAAGTACACACTGCGGCCGGTTCCGGCGGTCAACTGGTCTTCCGGAACAAAACACTGCAGTCGCCATGATGCCAGGGGAGCCACGACAGGAACCTCGCACAACGGCTTTGCGTGTTCCGGATCAAAGCCGCCCCACTGGTAAACGGGTTCTGCTGAGGTATTGACGAGTCTCACACGGGTGGTCAGTCGTCTAACTTTTTCGGTTGTGCTGTCGACGGTTTCCGGCAGGTGAGCCACAAGATCTGCCATCCACCGCGCCCGCTCCAGTGCGCAGCCGACGATGTGCCCGGATGATCGGCGCTGCCAATAGATCAGGTTCAGTCCTCGATCCCAGTACCAGACAAACCACCCGGACGATTCCTTGAATTCGGCGATGTTCTGCACCTGAGGAACGCTGTACGCATCCTGGACCAGTTGCGAGGGGGCCTGAAGATTCTGCTGTACCTGTAATTCCTGCACAGCCTGCGGCGCTGGTAACGGCAATGTCTGAGACGACGTCGGAACACGACGCTGGCTGGAAGCTGACCGATTACCTTCCTCGGCGACCTGACCGCTAGCGACATTTGTCGCGTGTTCCGCCCGCACGATGGCTTCTTTAAGATCCTGGCCGGTGAACATCTTTGCCGCCTGCACCAGAAACAGGCGTTCTCTGCCGTTCAGGCTTTCCATGTCGCCAGGATCAGGATAGGTGATCTGACCCGCCGGATTCAGCACAAACATCTGCAGCATGGTGGGCTCGCTGCGAATGACCTGCCGAAGGTGGTCGACGTCAAAATGATCGATCGCGGTGATCTGGTTCAGCGATCGTTCTGTGTTTTCAAAGAATATCGCGACGTTGGCATTCACGTCCTGGAGTCGAACTTCCATCAGCTCACGAAATCGCTGTCGGACAACAATCTGTTCACTATCGGCAATGCGTAACGCGGCCCATGTCAGAGCTGCCAGCGGCAGAATGACAATCAAGGCAATCAGGATTAGCGGGCGACGTTTCATGTTGTGGTATTGTATCGATTCCTGGTCCTTCCGTGAAAGTAGCCCGGCACCTTGACATGCCGGGCTTCGGAATTCTGTCGGCGGATATTATCCAGCCGAATTTATGAACACGAGTTTTCGTTCAGCCAGGTTCATCGTCCAACGAGAGGGTGCCCTCGGTTTCGAGCGTTAGAGCGCGCTTCACCGAAGTGAAGCGACTTCCGCCACCGTTCAGCTGCAAAATGGCTCGCCAGCCCCGCTTCACGTCCGTGCGACACGCACCAGCTCGCATGTTCCGGGGCACCGACTTTGTCAGATCATCCTACGTGTTTTCCGTATCGTTATTTGTTCGCGGGCATCGGGGCACTGCCGGCTCGTTGCTGCACGTCCACCGCATTCTGGTAATACCGGAAGCTCTTGCGGGCGAAATTGGCCTTTGAGTCTTTGTTGCTGGTCACACCCTGAAGCTGTTCCAGCTGATAGTCGTTCTGAACAGCCAGCCCCCTCAGCCGAACAGAATCCTTCGGACAGAGCATGGCGTTGATATTCAGATAGTCGACGTTTTCTTTCAGGACCTGCCGACATTTCATCAGATCACCTGCGTCAAGGTATTTGGTTGCCAGTTTGTTCTGCTCACTTGAGAACAACGCCACAACGTCCGCCATGGCGCTGCGATTCAGGCTGGCCGACACTTTTTTGTCGTCGTCGCTGAATGAGGTTTTTGCCCCACCGGCCAGTCTATCACTTTCGTGTGTTTTCATATTCGCGTAAGTCACAGACACCGTCGCCAGTTCAAGACTGCTGCCGCTTTCTGCGGCTGACAGTTCAACTTCGATGACTACGTACTTGTCCTGTTCGCTGTAAATCTGAGCCAGTCGAGTAACGATATCCTGCCCGTTGATGTCGGCATCATTTCCAAGAACCCGAACAGGCCGAATGCCCTTCGGTATGGATACTCTGACGTCAATCTCCTGAGCCACTACGGACAGCACGTCGTCAAATTCGCTGCGGAAAATATCTGCAAGTTCGGATGCGTCTTCGATAAACAGATGATTGCCACCGCTGGCTCCGGCAAGCTGCACCATCAGGTCTTCGTTGTAACCCAGACCAAGTCCCAGCGTCGACACACTGATGTTTTCTTTGATCAGCGATTTACCAAGACTGGCAAGTTCGCCCGGCGAGGACGGTCCCACGTTGGCCAGACCGTCGGACAGCAGGATTACTCGGTTGACGCGTTCCTTGTCCAGGAATTTACGAACTTCGGCAGCCCCCTTGCTGACCCCGGCAAACAGGGCCGTGTTTCCTCCTGGTTGAATACCAGCGATCGCCGTGATGACTGCCTTCTTGTCCGTCAGCTTTGTGGAAGGTACCAGCACGTTGACAGTTGAGTCATAAGTGATAATTGACACGATGTCGTCAGCACTCAGCAGGTTAATGGCATCAATCGCCGCTTCACGTGCCCGCTCAATCTTTTCCCCCTGCATCGATCCTGACTTGTCCAGGACAATTGCCAGATTGACGCCCGGTCGCTTATTGCCGGATTCCAGCTTAAACCCTTCCAGACCGACACGAATCCACGTGGTCTGTTTCTCGCCGGACTTCAGCACACCGTACACCGGGGACACGTCCAGTCTTACCTGATGAGTGTCTGCGAAGGCCATGCTGCTCATCACACACATCAACGTCATCACTGCAAAGTTTTTCATCGTCTGTCTCCGTTTCCTGTTGGAAATCTTGAGTTCTGCTGCTGCAGACCGTGAGTACTGACTTCTCAAAAACGTCGTCAGGCCGCGGTCGTACTTCAGTCAAGTCATTTTTTGATACCACGGATTAGACGCAATATCGTCAATCAAGTGGTCAGTCCTCTGTAAGAAGAATGTAAGACATTTGTCAGTTGCTCCCGTCCATGCACGAATGTTTGCTGCTTCCTCGGAAATCAGGCGTTCGACACAGAACGGTCATCAGCCGCGGTTTTCCGAAACCGCGGCAGGCTGAGATTCGCTGAAATCAAGTGTGATGGGGCGAATCGTTGACGGAAAAAACAGACTACAGAGCATCAAAGCAGAACTTCGACACCCTGTGATTTCAAGCGGCAGCTTGAAGCCGTGATGCCCGTTACCGTTGTCAGGTAGGCACAAATGGCGTCGTCGCCTGACACGGCGACTTCCTGTCTGGCCATAAACTGTTTACAGAACACACGTTACGGCGTTTGCGTCGCGTTCGCTCGGTATTGACCCTGTTTCGCATCTGACCGTATAGTTCAGGTGTAAACGTGTTGCCCGACAGACGTTGGGACGGCGGCACGTTCACACGACTACAACTCTATTCCCGTCTCTCAAAGCGTTCTGCTTTCCCAAAGTCCTCTGACCTCTCTCCCGCCTCACAGTGCGCTCGGATCACCGGCGCATTGCGTTGTCTCTCCACATGCTTTTTGCGTTTCGCGCACTCACGTTTGTCGTACTGACAGCGGTGCTAACAGCATCGGCTTCGTTGACATGCGCGCAGACGGCGATCAAGCCCGCTCACTCAGACGTCCATGCGACTGTCCGTGTGTCCGCCGCGCACGAAGAATCGTGGCAGATGGGAGACACCCGAATCTTCGCGTTTAAAGGCGGTCGTGACTCTGACGGGTTGGCGCAACTGCGTCAGGGCACACTGAGTCTTTCCGGTAAAAGTCTCGTTGTTTTCGATACGGTCACCGCAGGCGGGCATGAAATTCGTGCCTATGCAGAAGGACAGGTTGTCTATCGGGACAACGATCAGTGGCAGCACAAGCAGTCCCATACCGTCCGCCTTCAGTCACAGAATTCGATCGAAACAGACAGTGCGTCCTTCAGCGAGGGAGATGCACAGCGAACACCAAGCAGCCTTGTGCAGCGAGCGATCAATCGACTGAATCCTGGTCAACAACGAGTGACTCCGATTGGGCTGCAGGTCAGTCAGGATTCGTTTACGCCGCCGCAGTTTGAACAAATGCCGGAGGCCGTGACTCCGCTGTCCCGACGGATACAGATCCGCCCACGATCGAATCAGCAACTGCAGATCGAGTCATCACTATCCCGCGACACGATTCCCGCAGAACAGGTATACGTGATCCGAGGGGGAGCTAATGTACTGGTGGACGGTGTGGCCATCGACATTGGCGGACGAACACTGCGACCCGGGGTCCTTGATCTTTCGGCAGATCGCATCGTTATCTGGACTCAGGAGAATGAATCCGGCGATCTGCCGCTGCAGCAGGACATTCTTCAAACAGCGGGGACCCGCTTTCAGGTGTACCTGGAAGGCAACATTCTTGTTCGGCTCGGCGATAACACCATCACTGCGACCCATGCCTTCTTTGACGCCAACAATGACCGGGCACTTCTGCTGAACGCCGAGTTACGGGCATTTCTTCCACAGACAGGTGGCTCGGTGCGTGTGCGAGCCACCCGGCTTCGGCAACTGTCCGCCAATCGTTTTCATGCACAGAATGGGTGGACGACAACCAGTCCATATGGAAAGCCTGGGTATCGAGTCCAGGCCACCGATATCTTTATCGAGCCTGGCCCGATTTCACCTTTTACAGAACTCGACCCACTCACAGGTCAGCCGGTTCACGGCCAGCCGATGTGGATCACGGCGCTTAACTCGCAGTTTATGATCGGCGACACACCGCTGCTGTGGCTGCCTAGACTTTCAGCGCCCGCAGAAGACCCACACATCCCGATTCGTTCTGCTGCCGTGAAGCACGACCGAGTGTTTGGTTTGCAGGTCAAAATGATCTGGGATCTGACGAAAGTTCTGGGCCAACCCAAACAGCCCGGCACGCAGTGGGACCTGTTGACCGACTATCTTTCTGATCGTGGACCCGGTGCTGGTATCAATGGCGAATATAATGTCCAAAACAACATGGGGCAGGCGACAGGCAACGCGACCATCTACTATCAATACGACGATGGTAGTGACCGCCTTGGTCTTGACCGTATGGCGGTCCCGCCAGATGACAGACACCGCGGTGAGATCATCTGGCGACACAAGCAGCAACTTCCAGGCAACGCACAACTTTTCGGCGAAATCGGATATCTCAGCGATCGCAATTATCTGGAGTCGTTTCATGAGAATCGCTTCGATACTGACAAAGACGCAGAAACGATTCTTGGTATTCGAAAGGACTCGCAGGCGTGGAGCGGGTCGCTGTGGGGGCGAGCCAGACTGAACGACATTGAAGCCACCACAGATTGGCTTCCGCGAGCCGACCTTTTGGGATTCTCTCAGCCGTTGTTCAATGGTTTTGCATATTGGAGTTCCCACTCAAGTGTGGGTTACGCCGATCTGCAGAAAGGCGATCCCCCCAAAGATATCGCAGTTGATCCCTACACGCCGCTCGGGCTGCCATACATCCAGGCTGCTTCCGGCCTTGTGGCCATGACACGTCACGAAATCGACGCCCCGTTTCTGTTGGGACCGGTCAACATTAACCCGTTTGTGATGGGCGAAGCGGCGACATGGGACGAGGGGCTGAATGGCCAGCAGAACATCGGTCGTTTCGTTGCCAGCGGAGGAGTGCAGGCTCATCTGGCGGCCACAAAAATCATGCCCTTCGTTCGTAGTGAACTCTGGAACCTGAATGGGCTGGCCCACAAGTCCGATACGTATCTCGAATATCGCCTCACGGATTCGTCCGAAAATCTCGCCGATATCGCTCAGTACAACGAAATTGATGACAATGCAACAGAACGATTCCGAGGCAGGTACCCTCTGCAGATCTACGGCGGGCTGATTCCTAACGAGTTCGATCCGCGAAACTACGCCGTCCGCAATGGAGCCGGACTCTGGGCCAGTGCACCGTATCACGAGTTGGTTGACGACCAGGAAGTGCTGCGATTTCGCTGGAGGAATCGGCTGCAAACGAAGGTCGGCCCTCCGCAATCGCAGAGAATCCGCGACTGGATGATCTGGGAGAGCGGGCTCAGTTACTTCCCCAATGCTACTCGAGACAACTTCGGCGAGCACATCGGTTTGATCTACAGTAACTATCGTTGGAACATCAACGACCGGACAAGTGTGTTGGCGGACGGGATTGTGGATCTGTTTCAGAATGCTCAGGAAAACTGGAGCATTGGAATTTTGAGTCAGCGTAGTTCGCGTGGCAGCCTTTACGCGGGATTACGTCAGGTCAAGGCGAAGAACTATCTCGACAGCCAGACTGTTGTGGCCAGTTACAGTTATCAGATGAGTCCCAAATGGATATCGACAGCCTCGTATGCCTATGACATTGCTGTCAGTGAATCACGAGGTTCGTCGGTCACCGTCAGTCGAGTCGGACTGGACTGGGTGCTGCACATTGGTCTGGGAATCGATACCAGCAAGGACAATGTGGGCATTGCCTTTTCCCTGGAACCACGCTTCGGTCCACCATCACCGACCAACCTAAGCTATCTGTTGGGCCTGCAGCGCTGACCGATGTGTCGGATACAATTCGCCGCTGCCGCCGTGAGAATTTGGGCGGATCTTTCGATGGGGCCGGTTGATCACGAATTCACCGATCGCCGCGAAAATCCGGGCCCGGGACAATGAGCGTCACCGCTTTGCAGGTTTACCGATGCAATAGAGTACTCTGTCAGACCTCAGGAACAACTGTCCGTTGCTGGGCGTGATTGACGCTCGGAAGATTTCATTGGACTCTGGAGCGACATCGTTGATGGCAACGATGTCCATGTCTTCACCGGGTTTAATAACGAACGTCTTCCCGGATTCGGCGACAAAGAAAGCCACTCCGTCCCAGGTGACCGGTGTGGCACAGAATTGTCCGTTCGACGCGGCTTCGCCGACTCGACGACGCCATTTTTCTTCTCCCGATGCAATATCGTAAGCCGTCAGTGTGGCCCTTCGCATGTCCATCACGAGCGAATTCCGGCCGATGACAATCGGAGACGGCAGGTCACGCGAGCTGTTTCTCGGAGAGTGCCAGACCATGTGAGTGTCCGTCACGTCGCCGCTGCCGCCAGGACGAACGGCGTATGTGTCGCCTCGCAAACCGCACAAGACATGCAGCAGGTCACCAGCCGGTGTGACCGTCGGTGTGCCTCGACCGGAGAATCCTTTGCAGAACCAAAGTTCCTTCCCTGTGTGCGGCTCGTACGCGCGGACACCTTTATCTCCGTTGACGACAACTTCGTCGTGACCGTTGACGTTAATCAAAATCGGCGTACTCCATCCGCGAGCGTCGTCGCGTTTGGTCCGCCAGACTTCCTTACCCGTAATCCTGTTGAAGCCGACGATGAAGGCGTTGACGTCAGCGTCGCAGTTCTGGATGACCAGGTCTCCGACAAGCAGCGGCCCGGCAGCCGTGCCCCAGGGGCTTTCAAAGTTCCCCAGGTTTTTTTCCCAGAGCAGATATCCGTCCACGGAGTAACAAAACAGTCCGCCGCCCTTGCCGAAAAACGCATACACTCGTTCGCCGTCCGTCACGCACGTGGCAGATGCCCAGCCATTCATGCGGTGGCTCTTCTCCGGTTCACCCGTCCATGCGACATGACTCCAGAGTATGCTGCCGTTTCTGCGATCAATGCCCATCACCACTCGTTGACGACCGTCTTCCAGCGCAGACGTCAGAAAAAGTCTGTCACCGGAAATGACGGGCGACGATTGTCCCTGGCCCGGTAACGGTGTTTTCCAGGCGACGGATTCCGGTCCCCACTCGATCGGCAACCCCTGCTCTGTTGCGTGACCATTCTGCAGCGGTCCACGCCAACCGGACCAGTCGCGATCTGCAGATTGAACGGGACAGGTAAAGCTGACGACAAGAAACAGCAGTACGAAGCGGTGGATTATCGAAAGCACTTTGAAAGTTCCTGTTTTGTGGTCAGACAAATAGATACTCAGACGCTGCATCCTAGTTCCGGACGGAAGCAAAAACGACTGGAAAGCAATTCGACCGGCTGCAGATCGTGTGAAGAACACCGGCGAGACCGTTCTGACGCCAATACTGGCGAATTCAGAACAGTAACGACTTCAATCCGTCGGCCGCGACGACACTCGTCAGCCACGCTCCTGCCAGCGCAATAATGACTCCGGCAGCACACATCATCAGAAACTCTGTGCTGATCAGAACGGCAATGGTCCAGCGGCTGCAGCCGAGCTTGTGCATCGTCCGTATTTCGACCGCTCGCAGACGAATCGACAATGACAACACCAGCGCCAACAGCAGTGCGGTCACGGTGGCGGACAGCAGAGAACTCAGCCACACCAGACGTTCCACTCGAAACACGATGTTCAGCAGGTCCTGTACAACTTCCGTGGGCTTGACGCATTGAGCGACGTCCCGCCGTTCTGTCAGGTATCGTCCGAGTAACAATGTCCTGTTCTTACGACTGGATGGTTTCGCAATCACAGCTGAAATCGGAAACGTATCTTCGTCTCCGTGAAAATGAAAACTGTCGATGTTGTCTGCCGTGATCTCGGTGAAGGGCAGAACCGCGGCGCTGGCGGTCACGTTGGTGTCGGTTTTCTCCAGCAGCAC
>JAPYTO010000261.1 GCA_029941865.1 Fuerstiella sp.
CTGAGGCACGGCCGGACGTCGTGGATCTGAAACGACAATGACAGATGGTGATTTGGTACGTCAGGCGCCTGACGGTCGCTCGGCTGCGTATGGCGAGTTGGTTCGGAGATGGTCTGCGCAGGTGCTGGCGATGTGTCATGCGCGCGTGGGTCGGCACGCCATTGCCGAAGAGCTTGCTCAGGAGACGTTATTGCGAGGATTCCGTTCGTTGGGGTCCATTGAAGCGCCCGATCGATTTGGATCGTGGATTTGCGGCATTGCCCATCGCGTATGCATGGACCATCGCAAAGCGAAGCAGTCGTCGCAGGTTTCTTTCTCAGCAATTGATGCGGATCAACCGGCGGAGCAATTTGTTGCGACAACAGACAGTGTCATTGCAACGGCCCAGCGCCACGAAGAACGGGCTCAGCTGCTGCAGGAAATCGATCGGTTGCCAGACGAACTGCGGGAAACGCTGATCCTCTATTATTACGACGATGTCAAGTACCAGGAATTGGCCGAGCAACTCATGGTTTCTCCGGCAACCATCAATGCGAGACTCGCAAAAGCTCGTGCCCTCTTGAGGCAACGACTGCTGACATCAGGAGACAGCGATGAATTGTGACGACGCCAAAGAACTTTTGGCCGCAAGAATTGCGATCGAAATTGGAGACGAGTGCCACCAGCAGCTGGCAGAACATCTTGTCGCATGTGCAGAGTGTCGAGCCACGGAGCTGGCCTGGCAACGTGACGATCGTCTGCTGAATCGTCTGTCCGGCGAACACCGAAAGTCGGCCGATCGCCTTGCCAATTTCGTGATTGACCAGTTGCCCGAACAAACCGACTCAGCGATCGCGAGGTTGCGTCCGGATGTCAGTCGACGGGCTGAAAGTCGCAGTTGGTTGACACTGGTGCTGGCAACAGCCGTAGGCTTCCTTGTTGCCGCGATCATCTTTCAGTCACGCTCGGATGATCGGATCGCAGAACGTACAGGTAATTTGCCATCGTCGCAGCCAAAGAGTCCGGCGCGTCCGCGGCGTAACTCATCGGCTCTGAAGGCACCTATAGCCAGTCTGGTGGCAATCATCGGGCCGATCCAGTGTCGGCCCAGCGGAACTGAGGATTGGATGTCCGTGACCGACGCAGCGGCCTTTCGCTGCGACGCCGCGACGGAGATTCAGACGAGTGAATCCAGTCAATGTGAAATCATTACTGACAGGGGCTGCACACTTCGGCTGGATACCAACACGAAGCTGACCATTGAATCGGGGCAGCGGGTAAAGATGCAGCAGGGCCAGTTATGGTGCCGGTCTGAGTCGAACTCGCAAATGGAAGTTGTCACGGACACCAGCAACACGCCAGACTTATCCGATCCGTTTTCCATCTATCGTTGTGATGCCAAGGGCTGTTGTCTGGTCGCCGTCGACGAGAATGTCATACAACTGGATGCCGCCGCAGGGAAGATCACACTGGTCACTCCCGACGGAGATCGCCTGGTCATGCCCGGCCAGCGCATCCGAGTGACTCGTGACGGTGTGGTTCTGCAGGAAAAGGTCGAAAACGCTCTGCTGGCAGCCGGATGGATGGATGCGTTGCTGATGAGAAAGAGACCTGATGATCCGGACCTTAAACTTCGTGTTGACGCGTTGCTTGCTCGAATCGGGCAAAGCAAGGCTTCCTTTCTGCACGAACGCGAATTGCGCGGGCTCGGCGAACATTGCGTGCTGCCGCTCACGCGTTTTGTACAGTCCGGAATTTCCGCGACGACGCCGCATCGACGACTGATGGCCATGAGGGTCGTGGCAGACGTGTCACCGTCATGGAATATCCTTGACCTCATCAAGCTGCTGGCTGACGACGATCCAGGGATTCGCGTGCTGGCAGCGAGGGGTTTGCAAAGGTTGACTGGAGAATCTTTCGGACGAAGTCCTCAGGACTGGAACACCGTGCCGGAAGGAATCGACGAGGTTCGCGACCGGTGGTCTCAATGGTGGAATCGGAACGGACATCGCTATCCGCGTCTGGATGAGTCCGTCCTGCGGCACCCGGGAACGGGGCAGACGACCGAACTGTGATTGAAGGCAGCCTGCCGTCCCAACAGGTGCGACGTTTCCATACCGATTCCAATCTGCGTTTTGCGATCCATAATTGGCGATTTCCGCGAGATTGGCGGAACCATTGTGATGGTCGATCGTTGATAGACTGCGGCAATTGCTCCAGCGTATCCGGTAAACAGATCTGCCCAAACGACCTGTTCGCATGGGGAGTCGGTCGCATTGCACGCATCGCCGACGTGTCATGCCGTCGATGCGGAGCCCAGCTGTTGATCCAGCAAGTCGATCGTGCGGTATATGTACCGTCGTTTGTCGTCGTCGAAGTGGAACCGAGTGCCGACAGTCCTGTCGGCCCAGCCACGGGCGCTTCCTCCGTCCTGATCAAATTCGTGCGACATAGCCGTCCAGTCACAGACCATTTCAATCAAATCGACTTCAGACATCTGGTTTGGATCGACGTGAAAGTCGGGGTGATGACGGTTGGACGTCACGTGGTGTTGAATCGCGACACGAACGCGTTCCTCCAGGCCGACGGGATAGTCGAACGGCACGCCGATTTGGCGGCACCGATGGAATTCCGTCAGCCAGATGTAGGGAATTCGTTCTTCCGGTCCAAACTTGGACAGGTCGTGCTCCTTGGCGCGTTCGCTCAATGCGTCACCGTACGGAGTCACTGCAGCCATCGCAGAAAGACACTTTCGTACACGTTCAATGTGTTCGAGAGTGCGGCGTTCGTAGAACGCTGTCATTTCCGGAGTTGGTTCGTGAGCAGCGGTTTGCATCTGAATTCAAGGCAGGAGCCCGGCCCTCAGTAGTCATCAAGGTGCCATGCCTAAAAGTCCGGCGCCTGCCAATCGGGGATTCCGCCGTCGCTCATCTGCTTTTCGAACAGCACATGAAAGGGGCGGACCGGTGACATGGGAGCCGATTCATTGACCATCAAAGGCCGGGCCTCCTGCCACCATGAGTCGTAGGCCTGGCGCATTTGTTTAACGATCTGCGGATGATCGTCGATAATATTCGACTTCTGAGACGGGTCCGTTTTCATGTCGTACAGCGAGTTATTGTCGACAAATCGATACTGCTGGTTACGCACGGCAAAGCCATTCCATTGATGATCGTCCGGATTGGCTCCCGTCTTCCAGCGTCCCTTGTGTGTAAACAGGTAACGGTCGTCCCATTCGCTGCCAGGGTTCTCAATCAGAGACAGCAGATCTCGGCCTTCCACCTGATCCTTTGGCAAAGCAGCGCCAGCCAGAGATGCCAGCGTGGGCAGCAGATCGATATGAGCGGTGATCGTTCCGACGTCCTGACCGGATTTCACATGGCCGTCCCAGCGAACAAAGAACGGAACCCGGCAACCGCCTTCATCGCTGCTGCCCTTTTGTCCTTTCATGTCAGCGTTGTAGGGAAACAGTTTTTCGCCATCTTCGCCCGTGCCGATCATCTGACCTGCCCGACCGGATCCGGCGCCCGTCATCCCATTGTCCGACATGAAGATGATCAGGGTATTGTCGAGCAGTTTCCATTCGTCGAGCTTACCCATCAAACGCCCAACGTTGTCGTCAATGTTTTCGATCATGCCGTAGAACCCGGCCGTCTTTTCTGCAAACCCCATCTCTTCGAATCGTTTGCGGCTTTCGGGAGGGGCGATAAAAGGACCGTGTGGCGCATTGGTGGTGATGTAGGCAAAGAACGGCTTTTTGTCGTCCTTGACTTTCTGTATCCAGCCCATGGCGGCGGTGTAGAACAGGTCCGTGCAGAACCCTTTCGTTTTGACGAAGGAACCATTGTGGCGAATGACCGGGTCGAAGTATTTGTTGCCGGGTGCATCTGCACAGCTGCATTTATAGGCCTGACCGATTCCGCCGGCGCCGTGAATGAAAGCCTCGTCGAAACCTCGTTGGTGCGGCTGATAGGGTTCTTCGTCACCCAGATGCCATTTGCCGAAGATGCCGGAGGTGTAGCCGACAGTCTTTAGTACCTGCGGCAGCGTGACCGCGTCCAGCGTCATGCGTTCCCGTTCCAGAATCGTGTGCGTGACACCGTTCCGCATCGGATGCCGTCCCGTCATCAGCGCCGAACGCGTGGGGGCACAGGTGGGGGCAACCAGATAACGGGTGAACCTTGTGCTGGCATCATAGATCGCATCCATGGCTGGTGTTTTTATCCAGGGATGTCCGTGTCTGCCAACCGGGCCGTAGCCCTGATCATCGGTAATCATCAGGATGATGTTGGGCCGTGAACCACGCAATGGCTCGGCCGAGACCAGGTTCGGGCAGGCGAAGGCAGCGGTCAGCAACATAACAACGGCAAAGCGCATGGTGATAATTCCAAATGATCTGATGATTGTTCAACAGACGAAGACTAAGCAACCCGCCAACGTCAGGCAACTCAGTCGATCCCTGGCCTTTTCGTGGGAGGGCCGTCTGTGGCTGCTGTGAGGGTCAAATGTGTGCCAGCGATCTCACCTCCGTTTTGACCGGTGTGAGTGGCGTTTTTCCTGAAATCTCCGGTCGCCACGTAAGTGTCTGTCGCGTGCAGTGCCGCATTCGGAGATGATGGAATCATTCGCTGCCACGTGGCCTGCCTGCCTTCATGACCGGCTGTGGCGATTGACCGATGCTGACCGGGAGCGGCAGATCGGGCGACCGCCGCACTGGACTCCTTCCAGCAACACAACCTACCGCTGACAGAACTACACAAATGGTATCTCCGGAAACGACCACCAACACCGATTCAACTTCCTCGCGTAAAGGCTCCATTCTTCAAACGTGGCCTGCGTCAGCAGTGCTGCGTGGTCTGATTGCCGGAGCCGTGACGTGCTCACTGGTCGTTGGAGCCGAGCCGCCGAAGATTGAACGCATTTTCCCGCCGGGCGGCCAGCGTGGAACAGTGGTCGAAGCGAAGGTGACCGGCAAACCTGGTGATGGTCCTGTTAAGGTCTGGTCAGACGTGGAACAACTTGCATTTGCATTTTCGGAAAAGCAGGACTCTGTCACTGTAACGGTCCCTGACGACGCGACGCCGGGCCTGCACTGGGTGCGATTCCACAACGAACACGGCTCCACCGACCTGAAACCCTTCATTGTAGGGCTAATCAGCGAAGTTGCCGAAGTGGAGCCGAACAACAAACCCAGCGAAGCACAGGCCGTGGAGCTTCCTCACGTCACGGTGAACGGCGTCCTGGAAAAGGCAGGCGAGGTCGACACGTATGCGATTTCCCTGAAGAAGGGGCAGACGCTCGTGGTTTCCATGCTGGCAAACCGTGACCTGGGTTCACCGATGGACGCGGTGCTTCAATTGCTGGATAAAGCGGGAACTGTGGTTGTGCAGAACGATGACGACCATGGTTTCGATCCTCAAGTGATATTTGACGTGCCGACAGACGGCACCTACTACGTGCGCACCTTTGCGTTTCCGTCAACGCCCAACAGCACGATTAAGTTGGCAGGCGCTAAAACGTTTGTTTATCGGCTGACGATGACAACCGGCCCGGTCATCAATCACACCGTGCCTGCAGTCGTGAACGCCGACAGCGGTGCAGAGGTATCCGCACATGGCTGGAACCTTATGGAAGAACAGCGATCCTTTCAGATTCCCGTGTTTCAGCAGACGTCGTTCGTTCTTTCCGAGGGCCTGACCCTGCCAGCCAGTGTTCTGTCCGTCAATCATGCCAGCGTCGCGGAAACCGACGATTTACAGCAACTGCCGATACCGTCCTCCGTTACCGGCGTCATCGGAACGCCTGGCGAAACAGATGCACACCAGTTTACAGCGACGAAGGGACAAAAGCTGACTCTGCGAGCGCATGCACGTTCTATGTATTCACCGCTGGATCCTGTCCTGAAGGTGTCTGCGGAAGACGGAAAGCTGTTGAAGGAAGCAGACGACGTCAGCCGCGCAGACCTGGATTCGCAGGCACTGGTCACCGTGCCGGCGGATGGCATCTACACCGTCACGGTCACGGATCGTTTCGGCGCTGGGGGCGTCAGATTCTTTTACGTGCTGACCTGCACGGAAACGAAGCTGACATTCAAGCCGACTCTGAAAAGCAACGCATTCGTGCTGACCGCCGACAAGACGCTGGAGATCCCGGTGGCCATTGCTCGAGACAAAGGATTCACGGAGAAAATTGCCGTCACAATCGAGGGCCTGCCGGAAGGCATTGTCTGCGAACCTGTGCACTCGGGAAAAGACGGCGATTCAGCAAAGAGCATAACTCTGAAGATCACGCGGGGGGAGAATGTGGCGGCTTTCTCCGGCATGATTACGATTGTCTGTACTTCCGAAGAATCGAAACAAACACTGACCGCAGCGTCGCCCATTCAGAATTCGACGTCAGTGACCAGCGGCATCTGGCTGACAGTGATCGCTTCGCCGCCTAAAGAGGCGGCGGCAGCGGCCGAAGAGACCCCGGCAAAAGAGAAGGAAGACGGTGAACCGAAAAAATGAGCGGCAGCAGATTCGCATGAGCATTCAGCTGAATCTACTGCTCCGGGCTACTTCTTCACCTTCTTTGCGGCCTTTTTCTTTTTCTTCGACTTGCCCTTTGTTTCGGTGGCAGCGTCAGCACCGCTGAAAACTCGGTCCCAGCCCGAAATGAACTTCTTGGATGTGCCAGTGTGAACGGTATACCCGGTCATGGGTGTCCTTAATTGTGAAACAGTGATTTGCGGCCAGGAGTGGTATCTGCAGGTTATCGCGAACTGACGCGTTTCGCAACAACTTCCGGCAATTGTCCAATTGAACGAAACTCTCTACCAGAAACGAAAACAGCCTCGCAGATCAGATGCTCTGCGAGGCTGAGAGTATTCGTGCTTCCGGCCAAAAACGTCTACGCAAAGAACGCGTTGACAGCTTCGGCTTTGACCAGTTCACGGGGCTGTTTCAGATGGTTGTAGACGATGGTCTCCGGGTCGATTCCGAATGAATGGTAGATTGATGCCAGCACTTCCTGCGGATGTACTGGATCCTCCAGCGGAGCGGACGCTGTTTTGTCCGACTTGCCGTGCACGTTGCCTCGTTTGACACCGGCTCCGGCCATGATGCCGGTGTAGCAATACGGCCAGTGATCACGACCATCGTCATTATTGCTGTTTCCACTGGTGCTGACGCCTCGTTGTGGGCTGCGTCCGAATTCGCCAATGACAACCACCAGCGTTTCGTCCAGCATGCCACGTTCATCAAGGTCCGAAATCAGTCCGGAAACGGCTCCGTCCAGCATTGGCCCGGACTGTGTCTTCATACGTTTTGACAGACCGGTGTGATGGTCGAACGAATGGTTGTCGGAATTGGCAACCTTCGGCCAGACAACTTCAACAACTCGGGTACCTGCCTCAACCAGTCGACGAGCCAGCAAACAGGAATCACCAAACGTGTTTCGCCCGTACTTTTCACGCGTTGCATGATTTTCGGCACCCAGATTGAATGCCTCCCGGGCACGGCCGGACACGATCAGCTCAAGTGCTCGTTCGTAGTATTGATCCAGTTTCAGATCTTTGACCGCATTGTCGATTTTGGGCATGCCCGCGCTGATGGTGTTTCGCAGGTTGGCCCGACGATTCAGACGCACGGAGAACACCTCCGGCCGCAACTTCAGATCGTCGACCTTGATCCGAGTCATCTTTTTCATGTCCATATCATCGCCAGTGGGATACAGCGTGTACGGGTCATAGGCTTTGCCCAGGAATCCAGCCGTTCCTCCTTTGCCGACAACATTACTTTCCTGCAGCGGCCGCGGCAGCATGACAAACGGAAGCATGGGGACTTCCAGCGGGCGCAGACGAACGATGTTGGAACCAAAGTTCGGAAAATCCTTGGGGCTCGGTGGTTCCAGCTGACCGGACGGACTGACCTTGTCCGTGGTGTAGCCGGTCATCATCTGATAGATGGCCGCAGTATGATTGAACAAGCCGTTCGGCGTGTAACTCATGGAACGGATCATCGTGAACTTATCGTTCACCTGAGCCAGCTTCGGAAGGTTTTCTGTGAATTGAACGCCGGGAAGTTTTGTGGAAATGTTGCTGAAGACACTTTGCACATTGTCCGGCACATTCTCCTTGGGATCCCACAGGTCAAGGTGCGACGGTCCTCCCTGCAGATAGCACATGATAATGCTTTTGGCTTTGCCCCAGCCAGGACCGCCGGAAATGTCGGCTTTGTTGGAAGCACTGGCGGACTGCAATTTCAGCATATTGGCCAGCGACAGGCCCAGCATGCTGGAACCGCCAACCTGCAGCACGTTGCGCCGTGTCCGACCGACAGCACGGTCACAAACGTCTTTGCCAGCTTCGCCCTTGATGTGCAACATAATCTTGTTCCTGTGGACGGGCCCACCGCATCTTGCAGACGGCCCTGAAGTTGGAGACCTGAATGTTAATCAAAGTCCCTGAAGTGTACTACAAATCCGTGGGTTTACCTAGTTTTCCTCTCCAAAGCGGAGTACGGGATGGGATTCCCGCTCGCAGAGTCAAACGACAAAATGTTAATGGTTAAACAGAAATGCGGGGTTGTTGATCAGTGCCCACGCCAGATCCTGGGCTGCTGTGAGTCGTTTCGTTTCCAGCTGTTTTGCACTGAATTTAACATCTTCCCGCAGCCGGACCAGTCGACCGTCGTCGGTGACTTCCTGACTGACGAAAGCGATTCGTTCTTTTCTGGACGTGACACCCGGGTCTACCGGCAGAGGTTGTTTTGCTACGTTCAACGCTGTCTGCTTCGCGAAGATCGTGGCATCAGATTTTTCGAACCAGGTAAGAAGCGTCTGCTTCTGAGTGTCCGTTCGTTGTTCGGGTTTGGTCACAGCGATTGCCGCCAGACTTTCCGGCAGGCTGAGTCCCGGCGCCTTTTTCTGAGTCACCGAAATTCGAAATCTTGCTAACAGATGTTCCTTGGCGACATGGTTCTGGTGGATGACAAATTTCAACACCGTACCGCCTTCGTGACCGAGAGCCTCTTTCGTCTCAAATGTGGCCCAGTGAGTCACTCCCAGTGCATTGGCAATCGCCCACGCATTTTGATTACCGGGGTTACCATCGATGGCCAGTGCGGCATTGAACCCAGCCTGCAGGAAATCGGCTTTGGCATTCTGCAGTGCAACCTTCTTGTATTCTGTCGGCTTCGAAAGTGGTGCCGCCTGAACTTCGAATTCCGTGACGACAAAGTTTCC
>JAPYTO010000262.1:0-7439 GCA_029941865.1 Fuerstiella sp.
ACACGCAGCACATGGGGGCATGGGGAAGTCTCATGTGGAGCCAAGGCAAGCAACTCTTTTGCAAGACCCAAATGGATGGGTTTGTGGAACTCGGCTTTACAGTCAGCAAGCCCGGTTCCTATCGCGTCCGCATCCTGGCCACCGCGGCGCCGGACTTCGGCAAAATACGAATCGCACTTGACGGGGAGGACCGCGGTCGGGATTTCGACCTTTACTCAGGTCGTGTGTGTCCGTCGGGCTCGCTGGAACTGGGCAACTATGAGCTGACCGCTGGTAAGCATAGCTTGCGTGTTACGGCAGTGGGGAAGAACGTCATGTCGGCGAATTCCTTCATCGGCCTCGATTCGATTGATCTGATCGCGGAAAATTGAGGTGTCACGCAAAAAAAAATGTAGAACGACAAGTCGAGTGCGAGCCGAGCCGAACATTGCACCTGACCGCGGTGGCGTCTTGCATTTTCAGACTGTCCTGGTCTACCGATTTTGTGGCAATCACTTGTCCCCGCAGATGCTGTTCGGCGTCGAACTTTTATTATGTCCACGCCGAAAGTCAATGGGCCACGATCTATTTGAAATTTCAGGGTGCAATGAGCTTCCCGCGTCGATCAATGCGGGGTCTGGATCGATCGGCCTCAAGCTTCACAGGGATGATCGACTCCAGTCGCATCTTCAATCCTTCCAACTGCACATCCGCGATGGCTTTTAGCGTAAAGGCTTCGGAGGATTTATTGTTAGAGGTGTGTTCGTATATGTCCCATGGAATGTTCATAGACGTGCCGGCGGCAAGACGGACCGTCCGGGGAGCAGGAAGAGGACCGAGTCGATTCGCCGGAGTCACTTCAAAGCGGACGGTGGCGGAAATTTCTCCGTCGAAGGCGCCGTGCAGAGCTACCGTGGGCATAAGAGTTCGGTCTTTTTCTGTGAGTAGTCCGCGATCAGTCCAACCCTCTTTTTGACTGAAATAAGCTCCGCGAGGAATCCCAGTGAATGCAGCATCCAACCTTATTCCCAGGAGTTCTGAACTCACCAGTTCAGATCCGGTCTTGCGATAGGATGCGGTCGATTGAAGATCTTCCGTGATTCCAGGAATTTCCCTGAGGAATTTGGCCATGATTTTTGCATCCAGATCCGTACCCTCTTCAGTAGCGGATGCGATGTTCTTTCTCAGGGCCAGCAGTGAAGCCGGGCTGTCTTTGCCGAGCCGCCAGGCCAGACGACTTAAACGCCGAGAGACCGACGGAACACGGTGCGGTCTGGACGTCATGGCGAGCGACGTCCAAATGGGGAACGAACATCCGCACCCGCGTTGATACATCGGAGCCACCATCACGCCGTCGCCGACCGTCAGATTGTTGCTACACCCCGGACGAAAACTGTAAAGGCTGCCCGCACGCTGCGTCGAGAGATCGTAAAACCCTGCAGGCCCTCTCATGCCAAGATGACCCTGGCCGGGAGACCGAAATGTCAGGAAGTGTTTACTGGCCCCAATCGGAGAACAGATGCCTCGCCGAAACGACAGTTCGTTTAGAAGGTCTCCGGATGTGAAGTCGTACAGGCGCGCCCTTTGCGTCAGCAATCCTTCGCTGTGCAGAACATACATTCCGGCTTCGTTATAATCCTTCCAAAGGATTCGTCCGTCTTTTCCACGGTAAGCCACAGCATTTGTGGCCGGGTGGTCCTTGGCCTTGAGATCAAAACCGTGTCCCCCGTTATACGACGGTCCCTGAATGAGAACATCCTTAGCTTCTGAATATTGAAGTGAAGGATATTCGGGTGTGAAAGGCTGTGCCCACAGCGGCTTTCCATTCTTCAGGTCCAGGGCGAGAACAGCCAGCGTACCCACGGGCTGTCCCAGATTTTTGTCGTACGTCCGGGGTTCGTCGGTCTTAATATTATTGGCGGCAACTTGCAGACGCTTGAATTCGGCGGCAGATACTCCGGCTGCAAGGAAGACCTTGCCGTTGCCGGCGGCGAAGAATCCCGGCAACTTCGTTTTTCCGTTCCAGGATTCTGTGCCCTGAAGACTTACCCCCCCCGGTAGACCGCGACCAGAGCGGCTTGTCACTTTTTCGGCTACGATCCCAGGCCAGAACAGACGTTGGGGTGATGGCCAGGAGAATCCCTCCCGTGCATCGAATGTCCTTGACGTACTCGTGCCCTGCGGGGAGAGAAATTGTTCGTTCGTGGTTGCCGGTGGCTGGATTCAGAACAGGAATTTGACTTCCATTGGCCAGATAGATGCCGTCTTCCAGTGCCACGATGCTGTACCACAAGGGCTTCCGCCAACCGTAATTACCTACCGGGCTTCCATCCTTACGGTACGGAGTTTGGTGTGGCTCGATCTTGATTTGCCAGATCACACGACCCGTATAAACATCCACGGCGAACAACCTGTCCGGTCCCTGGAAGAACATGCGACCACCCGATACGAGTGGAGCATGGGGACTGGCAGCTCGATCGAAGTGTGGCAGAGCCGCTGCATCACCCCCATACCACAAGACGCCAAAAGGCGGCTTAACCCGGTCGTCGGATGAGAACAAACTGTTCCCTGCGTCGGAAGCCGTATGGGTCCACTGACCCGCGCCCGGCAAAGAGCCGACACGCCGGACCGTGGTTTTCTGTGTGTTTCGCACAAGTTCGACACCAGCGAGGCCCGCCTCCTTTACTTGCCTGGCAAACGTGTTGTGCTGCTGATCCGTCAGCGGAAGAACGATCGTCCCGCCATAGGGATGCAAGGCTTTAAAAATCGTGCTGAAATAATTTTCCCGGCCCTTGGTTTCAAATGCCTGTGTACTCTCGCTCGTGATGAGATTGAACATATGAGCAGGAAGTCCTGCCGGACGTGAGTCATGGCGTATGACATGAACTCTGCTGCCGTACAGTCCTGCGTCGTCATATTTGCGACGAAGGGCGAGCACCTTTTTTGCATCGGTTTCAACAATGATGAGATCAAGGCTGCTCTCTTGAACAAGAGCGTCAATCAGCTGACCGCTTCCGACCCCCAGCACAAGTGCGTAGCCACCATCGCTGCAAATATTGAGAAACGTTTTGACGATTTTTGCTTCTCTCTTGTTCCTGGTGACTTCGATTTGGTCCGCTCTAAGTTCGTCAGCCTTAAGTTTGTCGGCGGGCAGTCCGAGTACTTTGATTATCTCTCGGGCTTTTTCCTTCCACTCGTCTTTCGCCCGAGGGATCGCTTTGGTCGAACGAGCGTACTGGAGGGTCTTCACTTTGCCCTCCGCCAAACACGAGATCGTCCCTTCCTTCGAAGACGTGAACTGCTTCCCGTCAGCGACGATCGTTGAGGTCCCTTTTTTCCTGTCACCCCGCCTAAATTCATATGTTGTGCCGGTGGCCGCGTCCAGAATAAGACCTCCCGGTACGACGAGTCGATTGCTGGAGAGTTGCATGTATCCCTGGATCGTTGGGTTGACCTTTTCTCTGCCGCCTGCGGCACCGTCGCTAAAATCCCAGGACCAGATCACGTCACCGCTCTTCGCGTCCAGGGCGTGTACATAGACTGTTTGCATAGGCCAGATCCCCGATGCGAAATAGATCCTGCCGTCTCCCAGGGCTGGCCCTGTGCTGACGGGCCACATCGAAACAACCCTTCCATGGCCAATTGAATTCAGGTTGTTGGGGGCGCCATTAAACTTCCAGATTAATTCTCCGTTACTGCCGTTCAGGCAGTACAGATACCCGTCGTCGGAGCCAAAGTAGACCTTGCGATCGTCTGAAATTACGGGGGCATAACGAACCGGGCCGTTGGCGTAGAATCGCCATTGGATCTCACCGGAATCTGTATTCAGTGAGGTAACACTATCGGTGGCATTGGATGCCACAAACACACTCTTGCCCTTTGCGGCAATCGCATAGAAACCGTCAACCTGAGGGTTCTGGCCGTGACTGAGGTGATCCGCTCGCCAAGCAGGCCGAGGGGGAAGAAATTCGCGGACCCACTGCGGGTGCAACACCTGATCCTGAGCCCAGGCTTGTTGGGCGCCGCAAGACAGAGCGAGGGGGAGCAACAGCAGGAGTACGCGTTCAAGCGTGGATTCTTCTCGTGTTCGTCCGGCCATTAATGCCTCTTCTCCACGCATTGTGACAACCACCAATTCCCACCCTGAAACAAGAATTGAGGGATTGTCATTACAATGATTTGCCTCGTCGAATCCAAAAAGCTACAAGCATGAGAGTGATGTGTGAGAGGCTTATCATAGCGAACTGCAAAGGTAAGCCGGAATCATATTGTCATACTGAAATCGCAACAGAAAGCAAATAATCACGCTCCCCAGAGAGGACGGGGCGGCACGCAGAGACAAGGCGAGGCGGGAGATGATTCGGCGTCATGGAACCGCGAAGACAGCAGTCGCCACGCCTGCGGATGTTGATCGACACGGTGTATGACCCGAACGTCGGTCACATCACATTGGAATCCGGATTCCTGGCCATGGCTGGCTGCCCCAAAGCAGGAAAGGCAACCGATGGCACACGAGCCCGCAGTGTACGTCGAGCCCAGTGTCGTCCCGCTTCCGGTTGTCGATCGCGACACCGACACCGTGCATCCCGAGTTACTAGCTCGTAATTCGGCAGTCCTCAGCCGTTTTGCCTTTGTGGTACCGCGCTGTCGGCCAGGATAGACGCCTTGCTCTTTGGCGGCGGCAATGCCCGCAGTCTGACGCTCACGGATGTTTTCCCGGCTAGGTGGCGTCTCCGGTGTCGATGCGGTTGAATTCGGCATCTGTGTATTTCTTGCCGGTTTCCGGATCGCCTTCCAACACGATGTCGTCGGACGTGCGCCATTCGACGGCACGAGGCCATTACCATCGAGTTGCTGCACCGACTACGAATCCTGGTCTGCGGTGACTTGCCTTTTCTGCAGTTCGGCGGCACGATGCGGGCTGTTCAACCGTTTCGCTTCTGTCGTCGAGAACTACGATGCAACGTCTGCCAGTCGGACCACTCTATTACGAATTCAGCCGCCACAACGAACCGCGACTGCGAATCCAGCCCGGCGAAACGGTGCTGGTCGAATCGGAAGATGCCTTCTCTGGCCAGATTCGCACCAACGAAGACCGGCGTGACAAAACGGAAAAGCCCTACGGCAATCCGCAGACCGGACCGATCTTTGTCGAATCGGCACAGCCCGGCGATACGCTGGCCGTCGTCATTGATGACATTCAGCCAGCCAACGGCCAGTGCGCGACGCGAACCAGCGATCCCAAACTGCTGGCTCAGTGGCTGGGCGACGACTGTCCGCACGGCACTCACGTCTGCCCGATCAAAGACGGACTGATTCACTGGAGCGGCCAGATCACCCTGCCGTATCGTCCGATGCTGGGTTGTATCGGCACGGCTCCGGATACCGGCGTGCCGACGACGGGGCCGGCCGGACCACACGGCGGCAATATGGACATCATCGAAACCTGTCCCGGCAACACGATCTATCTGCCGGTGTTCGTTGAAGGTGCTCTGCTGTATCTGGGGGACGCACATGCGACGATGGGACACGGCGAACTGTCCGCCAGCGGCCTGGAAATGGCGGCGCATACAACAATCACGGTCAACGTGATCAGGGATAAAAAGATTCCCGTACCTCGGATCGAATCACCCGACGAAATCATGACCATCGCGACCGGCTGCCCGATGGAACGTTCGATCGCGGAAGCGTTTTCCATGTTAATACTGTGGATGGAGGCCGATTACGGCTGGGATCGCTGGCGGGCTTACGATCTGCTGACGCACGCCGGACAGATTTCGGTGGGCTATTACGACATTGGCACAGTCGCGACGAAGATCAGCAAGTCTTACCTGACCCGTAAGTAGCCCAAGTCTTACGACTTCAGCTACTTTCCGTGAACACGACATTAATGCGGATGTGATGATGAGCGAACTTGAACTGCTGGGACTTACGTCGCTGGTGACCGGCGGCTCCCGAGGTATTGGTCGGGCCTGCTGCCTGCGGCTGGCCGCTGCCGGTTCAAAGGTGGCGGTGAATTATGTGTCCGGCGAAGCCGCCGCCCGCGAAGTGGTCTCGGAGATTGAGGCGGCCGGCGGGAAGGCGATCATCTGCCAGGCCGATGTGTCTTCGCCCGAACAGGTCAGGGCGATGCTCGAACGTGTTCAGGCGGAACTGGGCCCCGTCGATCTGCTGGTCAACAATGCCGGCGTCTTCGACATCGTTTCGCATGAAGAAACTTCGCTGGACGTCTGGCAGCGGATGCTGGACGTCAACCTGACTGGCAGTTACCTTGTCAGCTGGGCGGTGAAGGGCGGCATGATCGAGCGTGGCTTTGGACGGATCGTCAACATGTCGTCGATCGCCGCCCTGGACGGCCGGCCGACGGCGATCGCCTATTCGGTCAGCAAGGCGGGCGTCGTGGCGCTGACACAAAGTCTGGCCCTGGCCGTTGCTGAACACAACGTCCGCGTTAATGCAGTGGCTCCGGGGCTGATCGACACTGAAATCCTGGCCGGCGTTGATCCCGAATGGCTGGACGGACTGATTCAGGCCACGCCGATGAAACGGATCGGGCAGGCCACTGAAATTGCCGAACTGGTCCTGTTCCTGCTGTCCGAGCGATCCAGCTTCATGACCGGTCAGACCCTAGTCGCCAGCGGCGGCCGCGTGACGCTGCCATAGGACACCAATTCCAGCAGGAGTACATTCAGTGAACCCTGGCAGCACGGCCTTTGATCTTTCCGGAAAGGTCGCTCTGGTCACCGGAGCGGCTCAGGGAATTGGTGCCGCGATCGCCGATGCGCTATCGGCACACGGCGCATCTACAGTGATCTGCGACTGCAACGCGGATGCCATCGCGTCAACTAACGTCGGCTGCAAAGCTCTTGTTTGCGATGTCACCGATCTGAATCAGGTCAGAAGAACGGTCGCAGCTGTTGATGAGGAATTTGGCCACATCGATGTGCTCGTGAACAACGCAGGCATTCATCGCCGAGGTTCACCGACCGATTTCGATCCTCAGGACATCGACGACCTGTTCAACGTGAATCTCAAAGGCTGTTTTCAGATGTCAGGGGCTGTTGGTGAAGTCATGATCAGACAGCAGTCCGGCAGCGTCATCAATATCTCGGCTCTGGGTGGCGGCATCGTCGGACTGGGACGGGGCGGATCGATCTACGGCATCACCAAGGGCGGAATTGTTTCACTGACACGAGACCTTGCCGCAGAATGGGGCAGGTATGGGATCCGAGTGAACGCTCTTGCTCCGGGCTGGATCCGGACTCCCATGACACAGCCTCTGCAGAATGACGCTGCAAAGTCTGCTAAGGTGCTGGAACGTGTGCCGCTGAAGCGCTGGGGTGAGGCATCCGAAGTGGCCGGCGCAGCGGTCTTTCTGGCCAGTGACGCGTCGCAATACATCACTGGACACACAATACCGATCGACGGAGGTGCGGCAAACGTGATCGCCATCTCCGAAT
>JAPYTO010000262.1:7539-9116 GCA_029941865.1 Fuerstiella sp.
CGAGATCCCTCCCGAGAAATTCGGGCCACTGGTCGAGGTTGCAGGCGCGAACGCGGATTTCGACATTGTCCACCAGTATGTCAATGACTACGGGTACTGCCTCCTGCGCGGAATCCTGGACCGCACTGCGGTGCTGGCCGCACGCAGCGAAGTGTTTCAACGGATGGCTGATGTGGATGAGATTCAGTCGCCCGCAGAAGATGGCGTCGCCACAGGACGCAGTTCTCGACGCGATCAGTATCCTGACGCCAACGCATTCTGGAAGGACGTCAGCAACGGAACCGCCGTGCGGCAGGTGACGCATGGTGATCAGCTGCGCAAAATCATGACGTCGATTCTGCTGGAACCAGCCCGAGCCCATGACCTGGTTTATCTGCGGCCGACCCCGCCCGGAAAATCGACTCGAATGCACTACGATTACCCCTTCTTCGCAGGTCGATCGCTGCGAATTCACACCGCGTGGATTCCCTTCGGCGACATCCGCATCGAACACGGTCCGCTGGTCATCGTGGAAGGATCCAACGGATTCTCGGACCTGGTCGATCCCATTCGAAGTCACGATTATTCAGCAGATCGATCAAACGCGGCCGTTCAAAAGGCCGCCTACGACACGCCCAATCAAACGGACCCGATGACTCTGATTCAGCAGCGAAACACGCGGCTGCTGTCCACGGAATTTCGCGCTGGTGATCTGGTGGTGTTCAACGGATTCACAATGCACGGTTCGCTCGACAACATTTCGCCGAACGGACAGGTACGTTTGTCGTGTGACGTTCGATTTCAGCCGGCAGCCGATCCCGCCGACGACGAACGATACTTCGGAACAGACCCGCTCGGCTCAAACGGAGGCGGCTATGGAGACATGCGAGCCGCAAAACCGCTGACGGAGTGAACCGCCTTCGGCGGATTGTGCGAGCTGCCGCTCGGATGGTGCGAATGACTCTTGAATCATAGATTTACAGCCTCTACAGAAAAGCTGCGCGATGGCAAACGTTGCCTGTGCTGAGGTCGTGTGAATTTATCTCCGACTGGTTTTAGCTTTCACTCTGTCACTTTTGCCCGGTGTGCGCGCATCTTTTGCGAGCGTCAGCTCGAAACACCCGTCGAAGGCGGCTGAAACATCTCAAGTGGATGTCCGTCCGGGTCAAGGAAATACACGACCAGGCCTCCCTGGTTCGGACCGGCTGTGATGTGTACGGGATCCGATTTGAATTTTACTCCCTGCGATTTCAGGTCCTCGTAGCAGCTCATGAAATCATCGACCAGAAAGCAGATGTGCGAGTTGCCGGGTCGGTTGGTCGCCTGATCCGATGGTTCACCGGCCTGCGTCAGATACTGGACAACTTCCAGACTCTGCCTGCATTCGTTGGACGGTCGAAATGATGCCACGCTCATTTCGACCGCGTCATATCCAGTCTGCTGCGAAATGTAATCCGCGGTGACTCGTTCACGGCGGCCAACCAGTTCCATGCCCAGCACGTCACGATAGAATCGGATGGATTCCTCGATGTTGCTGACTGTCAGGCCGACATGATGCAGGTCCGTAAGATTCCAGGTCATTGTCAATCGCCCTTTCG
>JAPYTO010000263.1 GCA_029941865.1 Fuerstiella sp.
CCCGTCACACCAATCCGGTCGGCATCAATTTCCGGACGTGTCTCCAGATAATCCAAAGCGCGAATACAGTTCCACGCTTCGACACCCGCCGGAGTGTAACCTCGAGCGTTCCACCACCAGCGATCATACTTATAGGTGCCGTGATGCATCCCTTCAATTTCGCCCAGCTGCAGCGTGTCAATCGTCAGGCAGGCATAGCCATTGCGGGCAAACCATGCTCCGTGATGCTGATAGCCGGTCTTGTTACCAAAGCTGACACCATCTTCTTTGACACGGGCGTGTCCACACACGTAAAGAACCGTCGGCAGCGGTTTGTCGATCTTGTTCGGCAGATAGAGATTCGCCGTAACGTAGAGCCCCGGCAGGGATTGAAAGTGCAGCTTCTCAACGCGAAATTCTTCTTCTTCAACAACACCTGTTTGCTGAGGTTTCAGCGGCGTTCGAGTCGGCAGCGGGTGCAGACCGAGCATATCAAACAGTTGTTCGCGCAGCTTCGGCTTTGCGGCCTGCCATTCGTCCAGTGACTTGTACTGAAACAGTGAATCCTGGGACTCAATCTTCGCCACCTGCGCCTCAAAGTACTTCGCGAGTTTCGGATTGTCTTTAAGCGACCAATCTGCCGCACGCAGATTCAGGGGAGCAAGCAACAATCCAACAACAACATATCGCAGCATCGTGTTCGCCTCTGCTCAGCAGTCCACGGGAACGTATTTGTAATTCAAGTGTGACGACATTCATGACGCATGTCACCTGAGTCGGCACGACAGGGTCCTGGGCGGACGGTTGCTGCGCTGCATTGATAGGCGACAGCGGCTGCACTCGTCACAGGCGGTGGGCGACAAAAGCGTTTTCGCCTGCAAGAAAAGGCGCCGATATTCGCAGACGCTGCAGGAAGATCAAATGCCTCGTGTGTATGACAAAGCGGCTGATGCGGACTGACTCAGAGACAGCAAGGGAGAACGCGGGGTTGACTCTGCCAATTCTTCATGACCGTCCTTCCCGGCCCAACGAGGCCTGCCCCGGAAAGCATCGTCTTTTCATTTACTCTGCAACGGCAGAGCCTGAGAATTTTCACCGGCCGCCACGTTGCATCACATTGGGTTCAGGATTTTCAAGTCGAGCAAGATCATCCTTCAGGCCTGGAAGGTCCGGCTGCAGGTCGAAGGCCAACTGCAGCGATCGTAGTGCACGGTCTTTATCGCCGAGATCCAACAGGCACCTGCCGACGTTGTAATGGGCAAGGCTGTAATTCGGTTTGAGTCTGATGGCGCGGGAAAACGCCTCGAGGGCCTTTTTCTTCTCACCCTGTTGATAATGCAACAACCCCTGCATGCGATGCAATCTTGAGGACGTCGGCTGCACTTGCAAACTCTCGCCGAGAATTCTTCCCGCCTCCGGATAGTCCTTAACGCCAAGCAAGGCACGAATCAGTTCGATCCGCAATTCGACCGACTGCGGAAACTCCGTTGTCATCTGATACAACGTTGCCATTGCAGCGTCGGTTCGACCGTCGTCAAGTTGTCTTTGTACCTGAAAAATCACCCAGTTTAGATCCCGGCGCATCTCCATGACGTGCGACAGCAGGGGGTCGGGCCAGTCGTCTGTACGAGTGGCGTCCTGCATCAGATTCAGATACATCTTTGCCGCATCGCCGTCCTTCCGCTGAAAGCAGATTCTGGCGAGTAGTTCGTAAGTACCGCGAATGTCGGGGTTCGCACGGTTCGATTTAACGGCATTCTGCCATGCGACGTCAAGATCGCCACTCAGCAAAGCCAACCGTGCGGCAGCCAGTGTGACTCGGGCATTCTGAGGTTCACGATTCAGGGCCATACTAATATGGGCCCGGGCCTGATCCTGCCGATTCAGGTCGATCGAAAGTTCCGCGGCCCGCATTCGAACAAAAACCAGATCGGGGCGCAGACGAACACTGCGTTCAAAAAACACCAGTCCCTCTTCAGGATCGATGAATGTGACACAAATCCCTCTTAAATACGGCCAACGATAGTCATCTGCATCAAGAGTTTCCGCCTGCTCAAAACAGTCGATTGCGGCTGACGTGAACTCATGCGAATACAAACACATCCCGTAGTGCCCCCATACCGTGGCCGACTGAGGCTGTGCGATGACGGCGTCGCGAGCATGTTGTATTGCCCGAGCGACAAGCGAATGAGATTCGTTCAGATTAACCGCTGGCGGATCCGGCGTTTCACGACCCGACTTCCATCTTTGCAGAGCCACCACCAGGAAAATCAGGATGAGCAGCAGTATTCGCGACCAGCGAACTCGGGACGAATCCGATTTCAAAAACGACGACCGTGGATTCGCCACTGAGTGTGGATCAGTGACCGCTCCGGAATCACCCGTATCATTGCTTTCGTGAGGGTCCATCAAGTTCCTTTCCGGTGCCGCGTTCCACACGACGTGTGACCGCACACGGTCCGCCGTCGAAGAATTCGGCCAGACCGTCCGGCCAGATGACATCAATTCTGTCATACCGCTCTGCAGAACCCATTCCGAAGTGCGCTATCGGCTCACTGGCGGAAAGATATCCTGTTCCGCTTTGAATGGTTTTTGACCAGCGATTACGACCGGCAATGACGGTCACTTCCGCGCCGTAGGCGTCGCGTCCTCCCAAACTCGGGTCGACTACCCGAACTTTCAGCCATCCGCCCGACTTGATCGCATCATTGCGAAATAATGTCGCAGATGAGCCGATGTTTGTCACCAGAAAATCAACATCACCATCGTTATCGATGTCGCCCGTCGCCAGGCCTCGCGAAATTCCAGCGAGTGTACAGAATGGGTTGCCCAGGCCGGATTGAGTGAATTCGCCGGCCCCGGTATTCAGGAAGATCAAGTTCCGTTCCGCGTATTGCTGCCATGCTCGGCCAGGATCCTGTTGTCCCGTTTGACCGCGTTTAACGCGTCCGTTGACGACGACAATGTCGGGATAAGTATTGTGACTGATGTCGACAAACGCGGATCCAAATCCGGTAAATGGAAACGACGTCGTGAGCAATCCTGCCTGGGCCGACTCTTCGCGGAATACTCCCTCACGGCTGAGATATAGAGCGTTTGACTCTCCTTCGATATGGGTGATGAACAGATCCGTCACCGAGTCACCATTGAGATCAGCTACGGCAATTCCCATGCCGGCCTGTGATCGTCCCTGCGAGTCAAACGCGACGCCACGAAGGACGGCCTCATCGACGAATGTGTCATCCTGCTGGTTGATCCAGAGAAAGTTTGCCATGCGGTCGTTGGCGACATAAATATCAGGCCAGTGATCATGGTTGAAGTCTGCACAAACGACACCCAGGCCGGCCGCTGCCTGGCCAGAGATTCCGGATGAGAGACTTGCATCACGAAAACGAATTCCGGAAGGATCACCAGGCGAAACGTCTGAAACGAAGGTGCCTGTCACGTTGCGAAACAGCTTGTCGGCGACGGGAAAAAAAGTCTGGGGCCCGCAGAACTCCAACCGGCCGATTGCGTCAGGGCAGTTTCGTTCGACGTAATAATCGACATAGTTGGTGACATACAGATCAAGCCACCCATCGCGGTCAAAGTCCACAAACGAAGCTGATGCGGACCAGTGAACGTTATCCAGTCCCGCTGCCTCAGTGACATCAATGAACGTGCCGTTCTGCTGATTCAGGTACAGGCGGTCAGGCCCGTAATTCGTAACATACAGATCGGGAAAGCCATCGTTGTTCACATCGCCCACCGCCACGCCCATACCGAATCCGGAGTCTGCGGTATGCGACTGATCCGTGACGTCGACAAAGGTCCCCTCTGCCGTCTGCCGGTAGAGTCTATTGACGGCGACAGATTCGGCTTCGTCCGTGACGATGGCCCCTTGAAAATCGTTGCCGTTAACGAAATAGATATCCAGTCGGCCGTCCAGGTCATAGTCGAACAGGGCACACCCTCCGCCCATGATCGACGGAAAAAAGTAATTCTGCAGATCGCCTGGCGTGTGAACGAAATCCAGCATGGCGGAAGCGGAGATATCCGTCAGCAGAGTCGCCTCCACAGAACGTTCATCCGCAAGGGACAACTCGCCTGACGGGCCGGTGTCCACGACAGGTTGCGACCGCATCAACCACGTCACGGAAACACACGCGATCAACAGAATGCCCGCAGACAGAAAGAGCTGGAACCGCCGGTATGTGATCATTCTTAACGTGCCGCCGTGGGCCTGATTTACAGTGACTGACAGTTCGCAGATTCGACCATGGCTTGTGCTCCTGGCCAACGTGGTGAACTATTCTGCCGACATCGTTCTGCCAGACCTCTGCGGTCATCAGCGCCCACACTGATTCACCGCGCTGGGCACGCCGAACGAACAGAGTACTCAAAAATCATCCACCTGGGCGCGGGATGCAATTTCCGGGACTGAAAATCGGAACGACTTTAGCGATCGACGACGATATCCATCGACTCCTTCTGTGATTTCCAGAAACTGATCAGCGGCCACATCTTCAATGATCTGCACCTTGCCTGTCGTGGGCCAGAACACCTCGATGCGATCAATCGTTGCAGCGCTGCCAAGACCAATTTGCTGCTGAAGCGGATTGGCTCCAAAACTGCCCCCGGAATTGACCCATTTATAGATGGAACGTGGCCGTCCATCGTCCACAATGTCAACTCGAATTCGACTGCCAATGGCTGAGCGATTTGATGTCCGGCCCACCAGTCTGATTCCAATCCAGTGGTTCCGGAAGCCGGGGTTTTTAAGCAGCAGATTTCCAAACTTATCGCCCGGATAGGCACCGCCCATCTGGATGTACAGATCCTGCTGTCCGTTGTTGTTAAGATCGGCAAATGCAACGCCGTGACCTTTCTGAAGATGACCAAATCCACCGGCCATTGTGACATCTTCAAACTTCGTCCCCCCAGCGTTGCGGTACACCAGATTGGGCATCAGAGCTTCGTATTCCGGATATCCTGTCCCCAGATAAATATCCAGCCAGCCATCGTTATCAAGATCCCCGAAGTTGGCTCCCATGGGTTGTGAAACAGCCGAAAGGTTGTGTTCCGCCGCGACTTCCTCAAAACGCCCCTGTCCGTCTCCCCTGTACAGGGCGGCCGGTTCTGCTTCGTGAGGCAGGTCAAAGAAGTCCGCGGCCACGTATTTGACATCCGGCCACCAACTCGACACGTACAGGTCAAGATTGCCATCGTTGTTGTAGTCCCAGAACCAGACGGGGAAACTGTTGATTGGTCCATCCACACCCAGTTCAGGGGCGACATCACTAAACGTCGAATCTTTATTATTGCGGTACAGACGGTTCTGATCCTGATAGTTGGAAACATACAGGTCGGGAAACCCGTCATTGTTGTAATCACCCCACATGACACCTTTGGCGAAGCGATTGTTCTGAACTCCTGCGGCGAGGGCGATATTACGGAAGTGCGCGTGACCGTCATTCACGTACAGTTGCGCCGGCCCGTCTTCATTTCCGACATACAGATCAAGATGGCCGTCGTTATTAAAGTCGGCCCATGCAGCGGTCTGAGTCGGGAAGAATGCGTTGCCCAGGCCCACTTCGAACGTCACATCGCGAAAGCGGCCCGTGCCATCGTTCTTCAATAGCGAGTTCGGGTGTTTTCCAGCCTCGTTCAGCCAGCCACCTCGCAGAACCAGCACGTCAACAGCTCCGTCGTTGTCGTAGTCAGCGTGGACCAGATTCAGCCCGCCGCAGATACCACTCAAGCCTGCTTCTTTGATCCGCTTCTGGAATGTGCCGTCGCCGTTATTACGAAACAGGATCGACTCGCCAGCAGTGTCCCACGTTGACGATAAGATGTCGAGATACCCATCATCGTCGAAGTCGTCGACGATGGTTCCGCCACACAGGTTGAACGGATTCACGCCGAGTTGCCTGGCAATATCTGTAAATCGCGGAAACTCAACGTCCGAGCGGAATCTATCAGGACTCACACGAAACGTTTCCGGTACGTCGGCCGGGTAATTGCCGAGCGCCATCGTGGCGATATTCAACAGCCAACGTGCCGTCAGATGATCCGGATTCTCTTCAAGCAAATTCTGCAGAACTTCTATCGACTTCTGTGTACCTTCCTGCTGCACATGAATGCCGCCCCCCTGCAATGGCAGCACGCAGCTTTCACCGGTCTGGCAGTGGATACAGTTTTCCATTTCTCCCAGACGAAGGCAGGCCGCGGCCATGTGCAGCAGAAACTGCTCGCGTTCGTGTGACGACAGCTGAGACCGAAGCTGTTCTAATTGATGTTGTGCCGACTCGAAATTCGAAATGGCATCCTCCAGTCTTCCGGCTCGCGCCAGGTGATAGGCCAGGATCCACTGGGTATGAAACCGCCCCGCGACGGCATCTTCCGGCAGCGTCGCAAGTATGTCCTGTGCCTGTCGCAACTGAGCGTCACCGAGATACGGATGCTCGTCAGGTGTGCGGTCCTGGATGAGCTTCAGCAACCGCGTCATGCGGACGTGGCCATCCTGAGATTCCGGTCGTTCGGATTCTGTACTGCCGCAACCCAGCAGTACGCCAAACATCAGCATCGCAGACACAACTGACCGGCTGGCCGTCGTCGTTCGACATGTGAAGTGTGGTAGGGTGGACATTCTTGAGAATTCCAAAGGAACTCCGGCGATTCAATCAGACATTATACTTTATCATTCTGGCCATCGTGGAATACTCACTCGGCAATACTGATAGGTTGGTTGTTGCGTTGACGGAGCAATCGATCGATCTCTTCTGTCCTGAGTTCACGGTGTCCGTCCAGAAGAAGCGAGGGCTCTGCGACGCGATTTTTATCAGTCCGAGTCAACTGCCAATCCTTAATCGCACGTGCGACCGCATCATGGCGGGTCTCCGATGACCCCATGAAGTCGTATTCGAAATCGTCGAAACCCGGAAGGGATCGAAGCGAACGGTACGAGACGAAACGAATTGCAGAGTACGAATCATTCAGACCGAAAGCCAACATAGCGGCTTGCCAGTCCTCCCGGGACGCTGCCTGAGCGGGCGACCAACCCATGTGCCACGAGCTGATGACCCGTAACGCAGCGTCCCCCTTGAGTAACCATAAAACGGAAGCTGCAATTGTTTCCTCATCCTTACTGAACGACGGTTCTTCGCTGCCGTACCACTCCGCCAGATGGCTGGAAGTCCACTTCAGTGTCCGATCCAGATGACAGAGATTGCAGGCGTTTGGCTTTCCGGTTTCAATGTTGTTGACCACGTCAGGTCGACTGATCTGATGATTCCTGATCGCCTTCAACAGCGCATAAGACGTGTGGGGCATGTGGCAGTTGTAACAAAGACTCCCGGACGAATCTGCCAGATGGTGAGTGTGCTCCGTGAGACGTTCGTTGAACACAGGTTCCTGATGACACTGAGTACACGCTCTGTTGTCCCCGGCATGGGCGGCCAGCTGATCATCGGGATCGCTTTGATGCATCGAATGGCATGACAGACATGAAATCGTCCCGTTCTGATAACACGGCGATTCAATCAGCGCGTTGTACTCGTCGCCACCGACGCGGCACGTTCCATCGTTCCAATATCCATCAGTGGGATAGTTTTCCACGAATGTGCCGAACCGGCCTTCGGGGCGTTTACCGTGAGGATCGTAAGCATTGAGCTTTACGAATGCATGCAGATCGTCGCCGGGACGGAAAGCCAGCCCGTTCTGTATGTATCCCTGCGGATCATGCGGCGTGGTCGCACTGTGGCATCGGCCACAGACCTGCGTGGCCAACTGTGACTCCAGTCGATGAGGATTGATGATTGTTGAATCGGCAGCGTCTGACTTTTTCCGGAGAGGAGTGTTCTTATGAAGTTCGACGTGCTCTTCACCCGGGCCATGACATGCTTCGCACGCGATACCCAGCTCTGCGACATGGGTCGACAATCTTCCGGTTTGGGCGTCAAGACCGGGAACGCCGTTCACGCTGTGGCACTTGATGCAGCGATCATTCCAGACCGACGGGATCTGCGGTTGATCCGGAGGGTGAAGCATTGTGTCGTCGCGGAGGATCCAGCGTTTCTCAGCAAGGTGGTAGTAGAACGGAAACTCAATCAGCAATCCAGACGCCGGGTCAGAGATCCAATACACCTGGATGTGGTGTGAGCCGGTGGTCATGACGACTTCGCGTCGGGCAGACGGGCTGAAAACTGAGACTGACAGACCGTCCTGTTCAGGTGCGGAAGCTGAAACAAAGAATCGATTTTCCTCGCGCGTCAGGTGATACAGCTGTCCTTCGAACTCCAACTGCTCGTTTTCAAACGGAGCGATGACAGTGTCAGCAGTCGCATGTTGTGTCATGGTGCGGTGAAAGCTGCGATGCCAGCTGGCGTGTTGATCTGAATGACAGTCTTTACAGGCAGCCGACCCGACAAACCCACCTTCCGTTGAGACAGCGATCACCGTTGGCGCCCGTTCCGGAACCGATTGATCCGGTCCCGCTACGCGAAATACACGGAACGCAGCCAACACTGCGACGGCGCTGAATAGCAGAACTGCGAATAGCACTCTTTTTCGCTGGTCCGTTGAGTTAATCATGATTATGAAGATATGTCACACGGAATTGCTACAAGTCACGATCGACGGCAGAAGCCCCCCCGGACGAGGATGAGTCTGAGTGCCTGCACGCGGTGAATCTCGCTGAATGAGTTGTACCGGCCGTCCGTTCTGCAGATACATTCTGCCACATCGTCGCCGACCATTCATCTCTGAAGTCGGAGCATCCACCTCTTATTCCGAACATCGAAGACTAACAACGCAGTCAAAACGTCCGTGTCGCGACGCGGGTGGCGTTGGCCATCAACGAAAGTGTCAGTCCCTTTCCGGGAAGCGAAGGAAAAGTTGAGCCGTCGGCCAGAACGAGATTCTCAAAATCGTGACTCCGACAATTCGGCGAAACGCTCAGTTCGGTACGTTCGTGGGACATCGGCAGCGTTCCGGCATAGTGAATCCCCGTGCCCATCGGTCGAACGTGCGTCTTTCCTGGCGGAACGATACATCCCAGCTTTCGAAGCAGCCTGACCGCCTGACGGACCGTGCTTCGAATTCGATCGTGTTCATTGCTTGCCGGCT
>JAPYTO010000264.1 GCA_029941865.1 Fuerstiella sp.
TGCCTTTTTCGTGCCAATATCAAGTCTGAAAATGTGCAAAACCGGAACTAAGGCAACAACAGCGAAAGCTGTTATTGCTGCCGTCAGCGGCGTCGCTGTTGCGACTGTCGATCGGCCAGTCCCTGCAGTCGGCGAAGTTGTGATACAAGTGGCGGCATTGGGGCTTTGCAGGACAGACCTGCGAGTTATCTCCGGGGAGATTGATACGGCTCGTCCGCGGATACCGGGGCATGAGTTTTCCGGCATTATTGATTCCGTCGCGAGCGATGTGTCACCGCTGCAGCCTGGTGATCGCGTTGCCGTGAATCCTGTTTTTCCGTGTGGACAGTGCCGGTATTGCGACGATCAGCGATCTGACATCTGCCAGCAAACCAGGTTTCTGGGAGTCGATCTGAATGGTGCCCTTGCTGAGTTCGTCGCGGTGCCCGCCCATTCGGTCCACGCCATCCCGGATTCGTTGAGTTACGCTGAAGCTGCGTTTTCAGAGCCCATGTGTGCGTCATTGGCGGTGTTGAAGTCGGGCATTCAGCCTCATCAGCGAGGCTTGATTCTGGGACACAACCGAATTGCTGAACTGACTCGGCGAGTTCTGGTTGCAAATCAGTTTCATGACATCACGGTGCTGCCTGCGGACTTTCAGGACTTGCCACAGGATGCTTTCGATTTCGCGATCGAGACCGTGGCGACAACGGAAACCATTCATGCGTTGTGTCACAGTGTCGTGCCAGGTGGGCGAGTTATTTTGAAGAGTCGGCAACCGGATCCCGTTCAAATTACGGTCAGCAAATTGTTGCCTCGCGAAGTCACGCTGTGTGCCGTGAATTACGGTTGTTTTCAACATGCCGTAAACCTTTTGGCCGATCGTGTTGTGAAGGTTGACGATCTGATCGGACCTCGTTTTTCTTTGAATGACTTCGCGTCAGCCGTCGATCTTGCTGAACGGGACGAATTGAGAAAGATCTTCATCGAACCAAACGCCGAACTATCCAGCGACCCTGGAGCCTGACGATGTGTGGCGTATTTGCCGTATTTTCGCCGCGCCGAGCGATCGATCAGAACCACGTCATTGCCGGCACACAGGCACTTCGACATCGTGGGCCTGATGGTGAAGGATTTTACTTTCATCCGCGTGGTCATATCGCATTGGGGCATCGTCGCCTGGCGATAATCGATCCAGGCAACGGCCAGCAACCAGTGACGAACGAAGATGGTTCAATCGTTGCTGTTGTGAATGGAGAATTCTACGACCACGAAAGTCAACGACGCGATCTACAGGATCGTGGCCATTATTTTCGAACCGGATCGGACAGCGAAGCTGTTGTGCATCTGTATGAAGAGCATGGTGTCGAATGTTTGCAGTATCTGCAGGGCGAATTTGCATTCGTATTGTGGGATGACAACCGCCAGCGATTGTTTGCAGCACGCGATCGGTTTGGAGTTAAGCCGCTGGTCTATTCGCAAGATGCGTCACGGCTGTCTTTGGCCTCGGAAGCGAAGGCCCTGTTTGCGGCAGGCGTCACTGCCGAGTGGGATGCCGAGTCTTTTTTCTTTGCGTCAACTCTGCAGTACCTGCCAACCAATCGCACATTGTTTCGCAACGTTTCTGCCCTGCCACCGTCTCATTTTCTGACGGCCACGGCCGATGCGATGCGAATTCAACGGTACTGGGAACTGCCTGTTGCCAATCAGCCATCAATTGATTCAGCGGCACCGGTCGACCTGAAAGACATTATTGAGCAATGTCGACAGTACCTCGTGGACGCCGTCAAGTGCCGTTTGCGATCCGACGTTCCGATCTGTGCTCATCTCAGCGGTGGGATTGATTCGAGTTCCGTTGCTGGAATAGCTTCCGCCATTTTGAGTCGCCCGATTGACACATTCAACATTGGCTTCGACGCTGACATCTATGACGAAAGCAATATTGCGGTTGCTTCATCGTTGGAACTGAAGTCCAAGTTGCACTCGGTTAATGTGAATTCAGAAGACGTCCTGCGATCGATTCCGGCTGCAGTCGCTGCCAGCGAAGGCCTGGCCATTAATGGACATTTGTCCGCGAAGTATCTGCTGCACCAGGCGATGCGAGAAAGAGGCTTTGGAGTTACCTTGACCGGCGAGGGCGCGGATGAAGTCTTTTTCGGTTACGCTCATCTGCGAATGGACTGGAATCACTCTGAGGAGCCGGGCGCTTCGACAGCGGTTGTCGGCAATCAAACATCAATCGGCATGATGCTGCCTCACGGGCATTCGCTAAGCCTGGCTGGCGTTCATCGCAGGCTTGGATTTGTTCCAGCCTGGATGAAGGCAAAAGCGACGCTTGGATGGAAGATCCACCAACTCCTGCATCCAGACGTACTCAAAACTTTCAGGAATAGAGACGCGTTTTGCGAAGTAACCGATCAGGTGCTGACCAACACCGCTTTCACTGCGAATGTTGTCACATCGCGTAAGCTTTGGACTCGACTGGCAATGTCCGGTTACATCCTGCGAACACTGGGTGACGGTACCGAAATGCCACACTCCATTGAAGGCCGCGTTCCTTTCCTGGATCATCGGCTTTGGGAGTTTTTGCGAAATGTCAGCCTGGGACAGCAGTTGTCTGGCCAGCTGGAAAAGGCAATTCTTCGAGCAGCCGTCAAACCCTTCGTGACGGCCAAGGTGCACCAACGCCCCAAACATCCGCTGGATGCTCCGCCGGTTCTGATGCGTGACTCTGCCTCAACGGACGGCTATGTGCGTGACTACCTGCATTCAGACGCAATGAAGTCACAGCCATTCTTCTGTGTCAGAAAGATTGATCAGATTCTGAACCAACTGCAGACTGCACCGGACATAGAGCGCCAGGCATGGGATCCTGCTCTGATGATGGCTATGTCGGTGACCGAGATTAATCGACTTATCAGTCAATCACCCACGGCAAATTGTTCGACGTAAGGCTATCAATAATGCAATCAACTGACGTCACTGCAGGCCCCGGTAACGAATGGTGGAAGTCTTTTCATCTGCCGGAGATGGCTGATCTGTTTCTGGATGCAAGGCTACCAGAGGTCCTTCGAGACACTACCGGTTTTCTGATGCGAGAACTCCGTCTTCCGCCAGCAGCTCACGTCTATGACCAATGCTGTGGAAGCGGAAGCCTGTCAATTGCTCTGACAAAGCAGGGCCTGAAGCTGACTGGTGCCGATCTTTGCAAAGAGTATGTCGACCGGGCGAATGCGGCTACGGTCGTCGAAGGTGATGAATTCACTGACGGCAGCAAGCCTGAATTCTTTTGTGCTGATGCATTTGAATTTGTGCCATCAATGCCGTGTGACGGCGTGTTCAACTGGTACAGCAGCTTTGGTTATTCCAGTGATGATCAGCGGAACCAGTCGATGCTGATGCGAGCATTCGAGTCGTTGAAGCCTGGCGGTTGGCTGGCGCTGGATATTCCCAATTTACCTTTCTTGTTGCGTTCATTTCAGACAGAGATGAAGCACGAAGGTGTCTCTCAGGGACGGAATGTTTCCGTGGTGCGCCAGAGTCGAATTGACATCGACGAGGGCCTGCTTCGGCAAACGTGGACTTGGCAGATTGAAAACGAAGCTCCCATTATTCGGTACAGTGCATTGCGACTCTATCTACCCCATCAGATCAAACGAATGTTGGAGGGCTGCGGCTTTCAAGCCATAACAATGTTTGGCGACCTTGCCTCAACTGCCATTGAACTTGATAGTCCACGGTTAATCATCACCGCACAAAGGCCCGAATGATGTCAGCATTCACGCGCACGCTTCCACCAACAAACGAAACAACTCGCCGGCGACTTTATGAAGGTGAAATCTTTCTGCTGCCAGCGACTGCATGTTCAAAGCAACTGGTCGATGCTGCACTTGACGAGATCAGATCTTCGTTAAACGACTGCGAAGATCCCCGGACGGCGCAGTTTCAGCTGAGCGGTGTAGAATTTTTTGAGCGAGCGGGAGTCTTGCGAAAGTGCTTCTATACCGACACTCGGTTTCATCGACTGGTGGCAGATCTGATTGCAGAACTTGGGTTTTCAGTCGAGTCTACTGGATTCGATCCGGCTCGCCTGCGAGTTGTGTCGCACGAGGGACACCAGAATCCCGCTGCCGTGGCCATGTATTACGGTCATCGTGATACGTGGTACGCGAATCCACAGTCGATGATTACCTGGTGGCTGCCTCTACACGATGTTGGGGCGGCTGAGTCATTCGAATTCTTTCCAGAATGCTTTGGACAAGCCGTTGGTAACGATTCTGAGATCTTCAATTTCGATCGTTGGGTTGAGGGAGGATCGGACAAACTAATTGGCTGGCAGAATGCAAATACCGGCTTAACGGCTCAGTATCCACAACTTTTGGAAGAACCATCGGGGACCGCGTTGCCAGTGGAGTGTCGTCGAGGTGATATTCTGCTATTCGCCGGACAACATCTGCATCGAACACAAAAGCAGGCGACTCACCTGACACGGTTCAGCCTCGACTTTCGAACAGTCGATCTGAACGATCACGAATCCGGTTATGGAGCCGTCAACGTCGACAATCGATCAACGGGTTCGTGGTTGAAGAAGTTTGTTCCGCTGAACACGGTTCCGTTGTGAATGGCCGGGGGCTTTTAATTCCGGCCGCGAACAGAATTTGCCGTCGCAATTGTGTTTTGACTGCGAATGAAAGCCGCCGTGACGGAAACGTATAGGGTACGATTAACCTGCAAGCTTTCCCGCTGCCGGCTGCAATATACTTTTTCAACAAGACAGGAGCCATTCCGTGACCAGCGACACGCTCGCCGATCAATGCTTCATCGCTCGTCTTGACCTGATTCGTCAGCGATATCCGTCGCGTCCAGCTATTGTTGTTGACGGAGAAGTAAGCCTGACTTATCTGCAGTTGTGGCAGTATGCTGTGCGAATTGCCGAAGCGATGGAGCCTTTCGTCAATAAGGCCGAGTCGATCGTGGGGTTGCATTTACCGAAGTCGGCCGACTACGTCGCGTCCATGATTGCGACATGGATGGCGAACGCTGCGTGGCTTCCGCTTGATCCCACAACGCCGGACCTGCAGCGGCAGCACATGATCGACGACTGCAATCTGAGCCTAATCGTGAGCGATCGTTGCCAGAAAGCAGGTGCGTGCCCTGTTATGCAGGTCGATCAACTGCCAGAACAAACTGAATCGGCAACTTCGGGCCCGTCACATGCAATGCGTTACGAATCGCTCGAGCAATTGGCCTATGTTATCTACACGTCGGGCACGACAGGTAAGCCTCGCGGCGTGGCTGTTGAACATCGCGGCATTGTGAACCTGATTGACAACCAGATTCAGGCTTTTGGGCTCAATTACGAAAGTCGCTGTTTGCTCTATTACCCGCTGTGTTTTGATGCCAGCCTTTCCGATATCAGCACTGCACTACTGAGTGGGGCCGCGTTGTGCATTGAATCAGGCCTGGGCCCGGACACGTCCAGCCGTGTTATGGAACTCATTCGGAAACGCGGGATTACTCATGCTGACCTGCCTCCGTCGTTGTTGAATGTGCTTTCCATCAGTGACGTTCCTGCGTGTCTGCAAACGATCATCATCGGCGGTCAGGCGTGTGATCCGAAAACCGTGCGTCAATGGGTCAGGAAAGTTCGACTGGTGAATGTTTACGGTCCGACTGAAACGACCGTTTGCAGCAGTCTTTGCATTTGTGATGCCAACTGGAATCGGACACTGATTGGTCAACCGCTTTCGGGCATAGAATACCGAGTTGTCGATGCAAACTTTGTTGCGATTGAGCCGGGGCAGTTGGGAGAACTGCTGATCGGCGGTGTTGGTGTTGCCAGAGGTTATCTGAATCAACCTGAACAAACAGCGTCCAGGTTTGTATTGCTGGACGATCGAGTCTTCTATCGTTCGGGTGACGAAGTTCGTCTGGATCTCGACGGTGAATTCGTATTCATCGGACGGATCGATCGTCAGATCAATCACAACGGTTTCCGAATCGAACCGGAAGAAATCGAGATCCTCGCCTCCTCAATCCCGGGCGTCTCTTCGGCGGCAGTGTTGCTGCGGAAGGTTCACGATCTTTCGCCGCGACCGAGTCTGCTTCTGTTTGTCGAGACAGAGAATTCGGAACTGACCGAAGCTGAAATCAGAACCGGAATTGCTGAGCATCTGCCGGCAAACAAGGTGAGACCGCTGGTCAGGATTCTCTCCGCGTTGCCACGACTTCCGTCTGGCAAATGTGACTTTGCAGAATTGGCCAGGATCCGGCTGCAGGCGGCCTCAGACACATCGCTCGAGCATCTTTCCGCAGAGCAACAAGTAATTCTGGGAATCCTTCGCGATGTTTTGGCAACCGATGACTTTGCCCCGGATGACGATTTCTTCGCCTTCGGTGGCGACTCACTTGACGCGATTCAGGTGAGCGCGCTGGCGGTGGCTCATGGAATTTCCATTCCCGGTTGGATGGTGAACTTCGGCCGAACGGTTCGAGAAATCTCGCAATTGATGACACGTGGATCGCTGACGTCGGGTGGCTACAGGTGCAGCACAATTTGGCTTCGAGAGGACGTGGAGTCGCTGAAGGAATCGACTGTGCAAGCCACTGTGCCGCCGCCTAAGGACCGAAGATCTACCGTGCTGCTGACAGGCGCGACGGGATTCCTCGGGTGTCGCATTCTTGAACGGTTACTTGCTGACGGGCACTGCGATGTTGTTTGTCATGTGCGAGGCGACAATGCTGACGCAGCAACGAGGCGGTTGTGGGATCATCTGGCGAACCAGAAAATTTTCGTCGACGAATCGCAAAGACGACGAGTGCGTGTCGTTGTGGGCGATCTGGCGTGCCCGCAACTGGGGATTAAACCTGCTGACTTCACCGAACTATCGAAACATGTGGGACGCGTCATCCACTGTGCCGCTGGTGTTGATTCGTTGAGCACTTATCACGAACTGCGGCCGTCCAACGTCATTGGACTCCTGGAGATTCTTAATTTCGTTGTTCAGTGTGGCGGCATTCGGCTTGATTACATGTCGACGTTGTCTGTCTTCGCTGGCACAGACAGCTGCTGCGGTTGTCACCTGGAGACTGACAGTCTGCCAGAAACAAAATGGGTGTATGGTGGGTATGCTCAATCAAAATGGGCGGCCGAAGTTCTGCTTCACCAGTTTCTGCTTCAATATCCCAGTATGGCGCAGCAAATCGCAGTTTATCGTTTGGGGCTTCTTACCGCAGACACTCGCACCGGGCTGACACCATCGCGTGACGTGCTGACGATGACTGTCCGTGGGTTTTGCAAACGGAACTGCGTGCCCGATCCGTTGCCCGACATCTGCTTCGACATGACTCCGGTTGATTTCGCGGCCCGAGCAATCATGGCCATTGGTGGTTCGGCGGCAGCGATTCAATCGCGGAACACGTGGCACATTGCGGGTCACCGATTGGTGTCGGCAAGTAGTCTGTTTGAATTCATACGCAGTTGCGGAGTGACGTTGACTCGCGTTCCACACTCTAAATTCTTGCAGCAAGCGCAACGTTCCAGTATCGACCCCGAAGAATCAATGGCCTTCCTTAGCCTGACTCGCTGGTTGCCCGGTTTCGACGCCGATCGATTTCGTGCGACGGACTTGTTTCAGGCCACAGACTGTAGTTTCGATACCGGCTGTACTCAGCAGGTGCTGGATGAATTTAATCTGCGCTGCCCCCTGCCAAATGATGAACTGTTGCAACTTTCGTTGAAACCAATCATCCAGGAAACTTACCAGAAGCGAGGTTGGCAACTCGATGAGATGGCGAATTGACTAGCCGCAGTTGCCTATCGTATTGTTCCCTGCATTCAAACCGGTTGCGAACACTGCCAGAATGTCCGGATAGCTGACCAGAACAAAGACTTAATGATTGAATGACGAACTCTCACCCAACTCGAGGCCTTGTGCTTGGAAAGTTTCTCCCGCCGCATAACGGCCACGTTTTTCTGATCGACTTCGCACGGCTCTATGTGGATTCACTGACAGTTGCGGTTGATTCGCTAAGCAGCCAGCCCATTCCCGGAGAACTGCGAACTCAGTGGCTGAAACGAATGTTTCCAGACGTGCGTGTCGTTCGTCTTCCTGGCGAGCAACCTCAGTATCCGCACGAGCATCCAGATTTCTGGAACATCTGGCGAACGGTTTTGACAGACGCAACAGACGGACCAGTCGATTATTTGTTCGCCTCTGAGGGTTACGGTGTGCGTCTTGCTCAGGAATTGGAGGCGACGTTTGTGCCTGTCGATATTGGTCGAAACTCGGTCCCAATTAGCGGAACGGAGATTCGAGAAGCCCCGTTGAAGCACTGGGATCTGATTCCACGAGAAGTGCGCCCTTACTTCGCGAAACGTGTTTGTGTTTTTGGGCCCGAGTCAACGGGCAAATCGACATTGACCGCCAACCTGGCGGCTCATTTTCAGACGATAGCGGTTCCCGAGTATGCTCGAACTCACATTGAGCACCGGAAGGGACGAATTGCCCACCAGGACATTCCGATGATTGCGCGTGGCCAGATGGCCGCCGAGGATGCTCTGGCCTTCAATGCGAATCGAATTCTGTTCTGTGACACTGACCTGATTACAACATCCGTCTGGAGCAACTGGTTGTTTCAATCCTGCCCGGACTGGATCACCGCAGAAGCGAATCGTCGCGAATACGACTTGTACCTGCTGACCGATGTCGATGTTCCATGGGTGGAAGATCAGGTTCGTTATCTGTCTGAAGAACGACGTTCATTCTTCGAACACTGCCGCCAGCAACTCGAAAGTCGCGGTCGGAAGTATCACGTTGTCAACGGATCCTGGGACGATCGGCTGGCCTCAGCAATCGCTGCTGTTGAGACGATGCTGGGAAGCTAAGCTGCTGATGCGTAATAAAGGTGTCGTTGGATATCGCAGTCCGTGTGCTTCGTGACATCGTATGGTCAAAAAACTCCGCCGAACTCAAATCGCCGTAAAAACACTCGACTTACGGCTCACCAGAGTCTCTCATCTCCGCCGCTTGATTTCACCTCTCGGCACCGGAAACTGGAGATTTTCGGCGCCGAACATGCCTTT
>JAPYTO010000265.1 GCA_029941865.1 Fuerstiella sp.
CAAATTTTAAAGCGAACCCAGGCTATCACGGTATTGTTGGCCGAACAACCGAGCGGACGACGTTCGGCACGGGCGTAAAGATAAAAGGACGGTCAGCGCCGCAACCTACGTTTGATAAGATTCAGGCGATGAGTATCAAATACCGATGGCGAAAAGAACTGGCCGCGCGAGTACAGGGGGCACGGCCGCTGGATGAACTGAAGGTTCAAGCGCCGTGCGTGACCCGTGCGCTGGATGGCGGCTACCGGCTTTTCTACACGGCCATCGGATCCGCAAAGCCTTATGCAGCTTGCCAGGGATATATCCTGAGCGCGTTCTCTCGCGATGGCCTGAAGTTTGATCCCGAACCCGGCATTCGAGTCGCGCCGCAACCGGCTGTGTCGCATATGGCGCTGCGAGTGCTTGCGCCGACGGTTTCTCGTTGCTCGGACGGGCGATGGCGAATGTATTTCGAGTCGCATGGATCGGCGGATCGACCGACCGTCATCTGCAGTGCCGTGTCGAATGACATGCTGCATTGGACTCATGAAGACGGAATCCGAGTGCAAGGTTTTGACAGCGTCGGCGGACCACGTTTTCTCTCGCTTCCCGATGGGCGTGGGCGGATCTATTGCTTCGCGTCGGATGCTCCCAGCCACGAAGATCAGCGCCAAAGCATCATCAGCGCGGTGAGTTCCGATGGGCTCAACTTTGCCTTCGAAACGGGTTATCGACTGCGCGACAGGCAGACCGAACAGGACACGGCGGGCATTACGGCAGCCGAGGTTAATCCACCACAAGGCAATGATGATAGCTGGACGATGTTTTTCTCGGCATGGCAGGACGTCCCTGCTGGAACCGAAGTGCCGTTGCACCCAGGTCGTGATCCTGACGCAGCGAACAGCGAGGACTTTGCAGCGAAGTCGATTGCGACGGACATCGCGGGATATCGATCGCGGATCTTCATGGCACACTCCCGCGACGGACTCGTCTGGGAACGGGTTGGTTGTGCGATTGAGGGTGGTGGATACAGCAGCAATGAACTTGATGCGGTACACTCGGAAGACATGTCGCTGATCGAAATCGAAGATGGTCAGTATCGTATGTACTATGCCGCGTGCGATCGCAACGGAAACTGGCGAATCGCGAGTGCACGGACGGAGTGGGGATGAATCAGCCGTAGCACAGGCTGCCATCCTGTTTTTTGAAAAATCAATCATCCAGGCTGGCTGTGCTACGTGTTATTACAGCTCACTCCCAATTTTGAGGAAGTCCAGGATGTCAGAACAACCCACCTCGCGCCGCCAATTCTTGAGACAGTCGGCAATCGCGACGTCGGCCGCGACTTACATCGGCAGTTCACTCGGCCAGCAGGCGGCGGTGATGGCCGCTGAAGTTGATCGATCCATCACGGTCAGGACGCCGCCCGCGGTTCGGCAGATCGATGTCCTGTTCGACGCGGCAAACTACACCGCGTTCCCGCATGTCGTGCGACTCGACGGTGACGAGTTGCTGATGGCATTCCGCCAGGCACCCAGACAGAAACAGGTCCGCCACACCCATCCGCGCAGCGTGATCACGGTCATTCGTTCCTACGACCTTGGCGAGACATGGGATATCGAGAACGCAGGGCAACTCGCCGCAGGCGGTGGCCAGGAGTTCGCCCCCATCTATCTCGGCGACGGAGTTGTCGGCGGCCTGTTGGCGACGCACGAAGTTGTTCCGGTGAAGGAAAGTAAGCGAACAGGCATTTCCCACATTCACAAACACGAATACCCGTTCCGCAATGTCGGCGGATTCTGGTGTTGGAGCGACAACTCTGGTCTCACATGGCCGCTTCAACAAAACGTTTTGTTCGCGCCCAGACTTCAGACGTGCTCGACCGCCATTAAACTCGGCGCGGGGACATTGCTGGCCCCCTGCTACGGCAGCAACGAACGAGAGATAACGGGGGTCTCGTCCAATGTCGTGTATCGCTCCGATGACAACGGCCGAACGTGGTCCGCTCCCACCGCGATGGCCGTAGGAACCAAAACCACACGAGACTACTACGAGCCCTGCGTCCTTGAACTGGGTGACGGACATCTGCTTGGAATGCATCGAGTTGGTCGCTGCCAGGACGGCAGGAACGGTTTATTCTGGCAAAACGAATCGCGCGACGGTGGGAAGACCTGGACGAAGCCGGTTGAAACGAACATCAGCTCAGGAGCATGTCCACGGCTGCTGAAACTGTCGGACGACCGCGTTCTGTTGACGTACGGTCGGCGCTACGAACCCTTCGGCCTGTACGCGAGGTTAAGCACCGATGGTGGAGAAAACTGGAGCGACACTTCGTGGCTGCTGCGAGCCGCACCCAGCAGCAACCAGGGTTACAGTTCGTCCGTCGAGATCAAGCCCGGGCAAATTTTCACAGCCTGTTACGAACAGAACAAGGACGGTGTGACTGGCATCACCGGGACATTCTGGAGTCTACCGTCGGCATAGAACGGCATATGCCAAAAGACGCACTCAGCCCACCGAAACATCCTCGCGCCTTGAACAAAAAGCCAACGCGGCGTAAATTACTTGACCGCGATCACTTGCCCGACGACCGCTTTTCATCCTGTGCACGAGCCATCTGCGCTGCAAACAGAACGGAAAGAACAAGCAGCCCAAGGCTGCAACAGAACAGTTTCTGTAGAAGAGTCATTCCTTGTCCCCGAATCGACGTGTCGTCCAATCGCTGGCTGGCTTTGTACCGCTCAATCATTTTAAGCCATCTCCATTCCGTGGCGTAAGGTTTCAGGCTAGGATTTCACTGTAAGACTCTTGCATTCTCAACTCCAGGCCGGTTTATCCCGGCGCTTTCAATGCTTCCAGCTTGCGGCCTTAACAGAGGATCGCAACGCGTCTTCCATCAGGACGGCAGCGTGGGAGGTTGGTAACGATTGGCTATGGAATCACAAACAATGAATGTGACATCGACGTGAGGCTGACATCGGCATGCAAGAACATCGCGACGTCGACATGCGATTGAACGTTCCCGTGCCGATGCACGACGAGGTGAATCTGTCGGCGGATCTGTACCTGCCGAGAGCCGCCGGTCCGTTTCCGACCGTGCTGATTCGAACGCCGTACAGCAACAACATCCCCGACATGATTCGCAAAGGCCGTGCGCTCGCGAATCGGGGCTACGCCTGCGTGATTCAGGATGTCCGCGGACGCTGGGATTCTGAGGGCGAATACTATCCGTTCCTGAACGAGGCGCGTGACGGATATGACACTCTGGAGTGGGTCGGCCATCAACCGTGGTGCGACGGGAAGATTGGCATGTCGGGAGCATCGTACCAGGCGGCGGTGCAGTGGATGAGCGCGCCGCTGCAAAGCGAGTTTCTGACGTGCATCGTGCCGCGCGTGATGTGCAACGACTATTTTGCGGATCTCATTTTCCCCGGCGGCGCGATGCAGCTGAACGTCGCCATCACGTGGGGCATGCGGACGCGGGCACGTACTTCGCAGAGCATCGACTTTCATAACTGGACCGAGCTGTTTCGCACGCTGCCGCTGGCCGATCTGGCTGACAAAGTCGGCGAGGACGTCCCGTTCTGGCAGGACTGGATCAACCATCCGACGGACGACGACTACTGGCAGCCACTCAAACTCACGAATCGATTCGACGAGGTGACGGTGCCGGTGCTGGAAATGAGCGGTTGGTACGACCTCTACGGCCATCGATCGTTCAACCACTTCAACAGACTGCGGCAACATGGCGGCTCGCCCGCCTCACGCAATCCGAAGTTGATTGTCGGCCCGTGGGCGCATCGGCTCGGCGGATGCACCTGCACGGGGGACGTCGACTTCGGCGTCGGCTCGATGCTTGACCTGGACGCCATCGAACTGAACTGGTTCGACTGCTGGCTGAAGGGAATCGACAACGGTGCCATCGATGACCCGCCGCTTCGCATTTTTGTCATGGGCGTCAACAAGTGGCGTGACGAGACAGAATGGCCACTCGCCCGCACGGACTGGCAGGAGTGGCATCTACATTCCGGCGGCAGCGCCAACACGGTCATCGGTGATGGCGTGTTGGCGCGATCGGCGTCTGCCGACGAGCCGCCGGACCAATTCATCTACGATCCGCTCTATCCCGTCCAGACGCTCGGCGGATCCAATTGCTGCACGCCCGACGTGGTCCCGTGGGGCCCTTACGACCAGCGTCCGGTGGAGATGCGCAGCGACGTGCTGTGCTACACCGCCGAGCCATTCGACGCTGACGTCGAAGTCATTGGCCCGATCAGGTTAATCCTGTACGCGGCAACGGACGGGCTCGATACGGACTGGACTGCCAAACTGGTCGACGTCTCGCCGACCGGTTACGCCATGAATCTGTGCGACGGAATCATTCGTGCCCGTTACCGTGACAGTTTCACGGATCCCTCATTGTTGGACCCGCAGCAGGTTTACGAGTACACCATTGATGTCGGTGCCACAGCAAACGTGTTTCAAACAGGGCATCGGATCCGGGTCGAGATTTCGTCGTCCAACTTCCCGCGCTTCGACCGCAATCCGAACACGGGTAACCCATTCGGCAAAGATGCCGAACTGCGGACCGCAAAGCAAACCGTGCTGCACTCGGATGAGTATCCGTCACGACTCATCCTGCCCGTCATTCCAGATGGTTAGGACAGCACTGTGAATATCGGCTCGCTGCTGACATCGTCCGCCGCATCCCACCCGAAAAGCCCGGCGATCGTCCATGGTTCGCTGACGATGGACTACGAGCAGTTCAACGCGCGGGTGAATCGGCTGTCGAATGCGCTGCGACGACTCGGTGCGCGACCGGGCGACAACGTGGCGATCCTGATGGTGAATTGTCCGCAGATGCTGGAGGCGATGTTCGCCGTGTTCAAAGCCGGCTGTGGAGCGGTCCCCATCAACTTCCGGCTCCATCCGAGCGAGTTTGCATTCATCATCGACGACTCGGAAGCGTCTGTTTTGATAACGACCGAGGATTTTGATCAGCCGATTCGAGAGGTTCGGGCCGACCTTCCACGCGTGCGGCATGTCATCACAACGGGATCCGCTGCCGGCGATGTGCAGAACTACGACGATGTGCTTGATGGAGAGTCTGAGCAATTCGTTGATGTTGAAGTTGCCCCGGACGACGTTGCGTGGCTGTTTTACACGTCGGGCACAACGGGCGTACCCAAGGGCGCCATGTTGTCGCATCGCAACCTGCTGGGAATGACGGATCGATTCTATGCGGACATTTTTCCGAACTTCGGCGATCACGAAGTCGTGCTGCACGCTGCACCGTTGTCTCACGGCAGCGGACTTTATGGGGTCCCCAACGTCGGCGGGGCCGCAGCGCACGTGTTTCCGGGATCAACGTCGTTCGATCCCGCGTGGGTGCTGGAGACGATCGAGTCGCAATGCGTGACGAATCTGTTCGCCGCGCCGGCCATGATCAAGCGACTCGTCGACTGTCCAGCGATCGACCACGCCGATGTCAGTTCGCTCAAAGCGTTCGTCTGGGGCGGCGCTCCGATGATGGTCGAAGACCTGCAGCAGGCGCTGGCCCGGTTTCCAAACCTGGTGCAGATTTACGGGCTCGGTGAAACGCCGATGACGATCACGTCACTGTCGCAACGAGACCATGTCCTGGACGGGAATGCAACGCAGACAAAGCGGCTTGCATCTGCTGGCACTCGCCGTACAAACGTTGAGGTGGAAGTTGTCGACGGTGACGACAACTTTCAGCCCGTGGGCGAAACAGGCGAGGTCGTGACTCGGTCCGACGTCATGACCCAGGGCTATTGGCGCGACGCGGAAGCCACTGCGCTGGCGCTGCAAAACGGCTGGCTGCACACCGGCGACCTCGGCTATTTCGACGAAGACGGCTACCTGTTCCTGATGGACCGCTCGAAGGACATGATCATCAGCGGCGGCGAAAACATTTACCCGCGCGAGATCGAGGAAGTGCTGGCCCGACATCCCGCAGTCCGCGAAGTCGCTGTGATTGGCGTACCGGACGAACAATGGGGCGAAGCCATCAAGGCCGTCGTCTCACTGGTCGCTGGACAGGACGCGACGGAAGAAGGACTGATCGCCTATTGCAAATCGAACATCGCCAGTTTCAAGAAGCCTCGGTCCGTGGACTTTGTCGCCGAAATCCCGAAAAACAATTACGGGAAAATCATGAAACGTGAACTTCGTGAGCCTTACTGGAAGAATCATGAACGCAGCATTTGAGTATCCGATCCAATGACCAGAACACGCAAACTTGGCCGCGGTGTGACGGTCGTCGGCGCCGGTATGTCTCCGTTCGGACTGTTCGCCGATCGGAATTCGACCGACCTGTTCATCGAAGCGTTTCAGGAGATGCTCGGCTCTGTCGACAAAGGGTTCGAGCCGAACGACATTGATGCGCTGTACGTGGGCAACTTCACCAACGACGTCTTCGTCCAACAGTCGCACTGGGGGGCGATCCTCGTCGATACGCTCGGCCTGACCCCGAGGCCTGCGACGAGAACCGAAGGCGCGTGTGCCTCGAGCGCCCTGGCTTTTCGCGAAGCCGTTTTCGCAATCGCGTCCGGATTTTACGACATCGTTCTGGTTGGCGGATTCGAGCAGATGTCGAAACAGTCGACTGAACAGGTCGCCGAAGGACTGGCACTCGCCGCCAGCCCGTATGAACGCGAAGCGGGTTTCACGTATCCCGGAGTCTTCGGAGCGATCGCCACCGCTTACTTCGATCGTTACGGCGCGACACGTGAGCACCTGATGAACGTCACGATTAAGAGCCACGAGAACGGACGACTCAACCCGAAAGCTCAGCATCAACGTTCGATTCGCGAGATCATGTCGTCGCGGATCGAGAAGGCAGCACGCAAGGGCGAATCGCCGCCGGTCTGGCAGGACGAGAAGGAGTTCCTCGGCGATCCGAAAGCGAACCCGGTCATCGCCTGGCCCACTCATTTGTTCGACTGCAGCCCCATCAGCGACGGCGCGGCGTGCCTGCTGCTAGTGGGCGAGGAACTTGCCGCGTCGTTCACTGACACGCCGATCCATGTCCGAGGATTGGGACAGGCCAGTGGCCGAAATCTGCACACGGCGGATGATCTTACTTCGTTCGAAGCCACGCGTTTTGCTTCCCGCGAGGCGTATCAGATGGCGGACCTGTCGCCCTCCGATATTCAGTTCGCCGAGGTTCACGACTGCTTTTCCATCGCGGAGATCCTGCATGGCGAAGACCTTGGATTCTTCGAACCCGGCACGGGATTCAAAGCCGTCGAAGAGGGACTCACGCGACTGGATGGTCCCAAACCGATTAACACGTCGGGAGGTCTCAAGTGCAAAGGACACCCGGTGGGCGCCACCGGTGCCGCGCAGTTGATTGAAGTCTGGCAGCAACTGCGCGGAGTGGCCGGTGAGCGACAGGTTCCGGCTGGAGATTTGCGTCTCGGCGCAGCTCATACGATGGGCGGCACCGGCGGGACGTGCACGTTTACGATTCTGGAAAGGCGGTGACGCATGACCGATCACGCAATCAGCGACAGTGCATTCGCCGCGTTTCTGAAGCAAGGGCAGTTGCAGGGATCACGCTGCGCGGCCTGCGATGCGGTCTTCGTCCCGCCTCGCGGAATGTGCCCGCAATGCCACAAGGCAGACATGCAGTGGACGCCCATGTCCGGCACTGGCCGCCTCCTCGCCTTTACCTGTATCGCGATCGGCCCGCCCTGGATGGCCGCCCGTGGTTACGACCGCGAACATCCCTACTGTTCCGCAGTCATCGAACTCGACGAAGGCCCGCGTGTTGTCGCTCGAATCGAAGGTGTGGACACGAACCGCCCTGAGAACATCAGGATCGGCATGCAGCTTGTGCTGCACCAGGACGCCAACGCCGCGGGTGATGATGCACCAGCGTGTCCGATCTTCACGCCTTCTCTCTACTCAGCCGATTGATTTGCGCCGGCTTCCGTCGACGACCAACAAGGATCAGAAAACATCATGCCGCAGCGAGTGAAAGACAAGGTCGCCATCGTGACCGGTGCAGGTTCGATTGGTCCGGGATGGGGAAACGGTAAGGCAGCGGCCGTGCTGTATGCGCGCGAAGGTGCGCGCGTGTTTGCCGTTGACTGTAACCCGGCCGCCGCCGAGGAAACCTGCGGAATCATCCACGAGGAAGGCGGTGAATGCCTGGCTCATGAAGCGGACGTAACGAGTTCGGAGGCCGTCAAGTCGCTGGTCGACCGGTGCCTGAGTGAATTCGGACGCGTCGACATCCTGCACAACAACGTGGGAATCCCGGAAGTCGGCGGCCCCGAGGAGATTGACGAGGACACCTGGGATCGGCATTTCGCGGTCAATGTCAAAAGCATGTATCTCACGTCTCGTTACTGTCTGCCACACATGGTGGAACAGGGAGGCGGAGCGATCGTCAACATCTCCTCGATTGGATCGATTCGTTACTTTGGCTACCCGTGTGTTTCTTACGGCGCCAGCAAAGGCGCGGTGAACCAGCTCACCCAGCAGATTGCCGTTCAATACGCCGACCGGGGAGTGCGTGCGAATTGTGTACTGCCGGGGTTGATACACACGCCTCTGGTCGAACACTACGTGCGATCGGGTTACGGCGGCGACGCCGAAGAGATGCTGCAGACGCGTCGCGAGATGGTTCCCATGAAACGCATGGGTGATGCCTGGGACGTCGCTCACGCCTCACTGTTTCTGGCATCCGATGAGGCCAGGTACATAACGGGAGCGCAGCTCGTCGTCGACGGTGGTATCACGTGCAAAGTAACTTGAGCCTGTCGGGTCACAAAACTCAGCCGAATTCCAAACCGCTTTCGGCATTTCCGTTTCCCGTAGGGTCAAAATACTCCGCCGAACTCAAAACGCCGTGAAACACGGGACTTACGGCTCACCAGAGTCTCTCATCTCCGCCGCTTGATTTCACCTCTCGGCACCGGAAACTGACGATTTTCGGCGCCGAACATGCCCTTCCTGCTCCTTCCCTGGCACATTCTGCTCGCCGCCCTCATCGGTGCGCAGGTTGACAGTGTCGAAAAAAAAGTTCGCCCGCCCGCACCTGCGAATGCG
>JAPYTO010000266.1 GCA_029941865.1 Fuerstiella sp.
TTGTCACCGATGACGCCTTCGTGAACCATTGCGACGGCCTGCAGGAACTTGCGGTCGTTCTCTGACCGTTGCTGCGTGCCGACCTGAAAGACTTTGCCCGTCTCGGAAACCACTTTACCGATCTGAATCCCTTCATCGATTGTCAGTGTCAGGGGTTTTTCACAATAGACGTCCGCACCTGACCGCAAAGCCGCAATTGCAATAGGCACGTGCCAGTGATCCGGAGTTCCAATGGTCACGATGTTGGGCTTAACCTTGTCCAGCATCTCCCGATAGTCGGTGAACATCTGCAGTTGGCTGCCGAATTTCCCGTTGAACTCGTTGTTATGCCGGGTATCAACGTCGCAGACGGCGACCGTCTGTCCCAGCCGGGACGCCTGCATCGCGATCGAGCCACCGCGGCTGTACCGGCCTCGGCTGCCACCGACACCAACCGAAGCGACTGTCTTTCTGTCGTTCGCATCCTGCCCCGCATGAGCTCGGCGATTCCAGTACAAAGGAACTCCGACGGCGGCAGCGCTGGCCGAGCTTGTCTTCATAAAATCGCGTCGTGTATTCGTTCGCTTGGTGGGCATATTGACTCCAGAAGGTCCACGTGGGAGGGTTTGGCAGAGCAATGAATGCGATAGTACAGCGAATGCGTGCTCTGGATTCAACCACCAACGCATGGATCGATCTCAGACCCGCAGAAACACTCGTCAACAGTGACTCAGGATGGTCCGAGCGTTCCGAGTATTATTACGTCATGAGGAGCCGTGTTTTGATACTTCGCTGACAAAGTTCTCCCAACGACAGGCCCACCGCAGCAGCGGCCTTCGGAACAAGACTATGAGACGTCATGCCCGGCACTGTGTTGACTTCAAGCAGCCATGGCTGACCCTGTTCGTCGACGCGAAAATCAACTCGGGCAATCCCCGCGACGCCGCAGATGTTGCACGCGGTCACCGCGATCTGCGACAGCGTTTTCGGCAGGCCTGCAGGAGAAATCCGATACTCAGTACGATCGTCGACGTACTTGGACTGGTAATCGTACCACTGCACGGCCGGACAAATCTCAATCGACGGCAATGCTGTTCCATCGACAACCGAAACAGTCACCTCTCGACCGGGGATGAACCGTTCCACCAGGCATTCAGCGTCAAATTGAAATGCCAGCATCAGAGCCGCTTCGATCTGCTCAGTCTGATGCACAATACTAATGCCGATGCTGGATCCCTGGCGAGGCGGCTTTGTGACAACCTGTCCCGCGAACGCTGCCACCGCCTGGCAGTTTTCCTGCAGGGAATGCCGGCTTTCGACGATGATCCCATCGGGAATAACGATATCGGACTCACGCAGAAGACTGTTGGTACGGATCTTGTCGAACGTCAGTTCCGATGCTTCCGGAGAACTGCCGACGTACGGAATTCCCGCACTGAGGAGTTGCCGCTGCAGTACACCGTCCTCGCCACCAGTACCGTGAACCATCGGTACAGCGATGTCCCACCGTCCCTGCGGCAATGATTCCACAGCTGTATCGCGGGGGTCCACCACGTCGACATGATGTTCTGCTTCGCGCATTGCGTCGGCCACGCAGCGGCCACTTTCAAGGCTGACGTCGCGTTCAGAGGACGTTCCACCGGCCAATACGAGAATATTGAACAATCGGGATCCAGTAATTGGGTTTCGCTGAGAGTCTTTGTTTTTTCGACAGACGCGAACGCAAAGCATTCACGAAATCATCGTCGACGTACTAACATAAACCGTCAAGCGTGAATCGGCCACTGCTGTGTAAACATTTCACGTCCCTCTCGTCTGCTCGATTCAAATCCCGTCAGTTTTTGGTGTTGCTAATGATCATCGGCCTTGGCACAGACATTGTAGAGATTGAGCGTATTCGTGCGATGATCGAGCGTCACGGCCAAACATTTCTGCAACGGTGTTTTACGTCGGACGAAATTGCCTACGCCGACAAGCATCGCGACTCAGCTGTGCGTTTTGCCGGCAGATGGGCGGCCAAGGAAGCTGTCGTCAAAGTACTGGGGACGGGATTTGTGAAGGGCATCACGTTTCACGACATTGAGGTGCTGCCGCTGGACAGCGGACAACCATTCATTCAGCTATCCGGCGGTGCCGGAAAGATCGCCGCAGACATGGGTATCAGCAGTGTCCTGATCACAATTTCTCACGCGAAGCTCTACGCCACCGCCACCGCTGTTGGAATGTAACGGGTATCCAGGCACTGACGTACCCGGCTCGCCGGCTTTCCAATTTCCAGCGAGCGGGGGACGTAAGTCCCCTGATTCCTTCCGTGCGGGAGTTTGCACCGAGGAACACCAGTTGTGCGGGCCCATCATCGTCAGGACAGGTCTGACCTACGTAGCTGTGTCACCGAAAGCACATCAACTGGCCATTTTCCAGGGACACGAATACACGACCAGCCGCGTCGACGGCGGTCCCACCTTTAACGGCGTCGGCTGGCAGTTCTTTTGTCCACAGGTCTTTTCCGTCGGCAATATTGATGGCCACCAGAAACGGCTTATCCGGTGTCTTATCAGAGTGCCCGGTCGCCAGCAGGCGATCTTTCGAAACCACAAAGCTGGTAAAGCGACGATTCAGGCTGTCGCGCCAAACATGTTTTGGCAAGTCGGTACCTTTGCCGCGACGACGAAGGAATTCACGCGCGACGTCCTTAGTGATGCCCTTGGCACCTTCCGGCAGCGGAGTCTCAAGGCCAAGGTTGCCAAACACGCTGCCTTCATAGCTGGCATCGTGGCACAGAGTGTTGCCATCGCCGCACTTGTATTCCAGCGAAACGTATTTTCCGTAGGACGGGTACCACGGATAAAACGCGGTCCGATATTGTGACGTCACCCGGTGTGTGGGTTCGTTCCGGCATTCCAGTGTTGTCAGATCATAACGAGCAGTTTCGTAAACACCGCCGCCCAGAAACCGCAGTTCGTCGTCCACAATCATCAAATTGCCCTGCATACTGACGCCGCTGTTGACCGCCTGCGACAGGACTCCGGACCCATCGTTGCGGGCCTTCAGCCTGCCCGTCACGACGTCCAGCGCCACGATGTAAGTGCCGTCGTAATGAGTAATTCCGGCGGCGGCATAAACGGTGCCATCATGCACCACAACTCCCCCCGCCACTGGCCAGCGGGAAACAAGTTTTCCGAAGACGGGGATCCGACGATCCTGTGGGGCGACACGGTACGTCCACAACAGTCGTCCGGTCATGGCTTCGAACGCATACACACGCCCGTCCGCCGAACCGACAAAGACGCGATCACCGGCCACAGAGGGTGGATAATACACGGGACCATTCGCGTAGGATTTCCACTTTTCCTGACCATTGGCATCCAGCGCCCGGACTACACCGGTGCGGTCCGCGACAAAGACAAGCCCACCAGCAGCGACAGGAGCCGTCGGCAGCTCGTCTTTGACAACGTCCGCGGTCCATGCGTGACTGACAGATGATGGCAGATCGACTGCTGTCTCATCTGATCGATCGTTGCCGCCGCGATAGGCCAGCCAGTCATCCGCACTCATAGCAAGCCGTGTCGACACTTTGACGTCAGAATGAACCACCAGCGATTGTGCTTCAATCGCGTCGTCGTCCGTCCGTTCAATGTCTTCGTCACCAACCGGCCGCAGACCGATATTGCCGTACAGCGACAGTTGGCAGCCGCACATCCACGGGCCCCAGTACAGATGGCCATTGGACACCAGCACACCGTCCTGGCAGGGAGGTCGCATGGGAGCAATGTGTTCGGCTCGGTTGTCGTCGGTCATCAGCCGAACGGTTCCCCCGGTGGCACGAAAGAAGACACTATCCACACAGCCCGTGGCGCGAGTACATGCTCGGCGAGCCGGGAAACTGGCGATTACTGTGCCGGTATCGTAGTCCAGCTGCATACCGCTCGTTTTCTGCGGCCCGGCGGCGAACACAGCATCCTTCCGCAGGACCAGTTGCAGGTTGCCGACATCGTTGGTCCACTGCAGCGAACCATCCTCAGCGGATGCGACCACTGTTTTCTTTCGCTGAGGCCCCGCGAAAAACACGTGTCGATCGGTGCATTTGATGTAACACGTCGTCGCATACCCGGTGATGTAATGCTGGGCTTTTTCGTTGGGACCGATGGCTTCCAGCAGATCCGCGTCTGAGTTCTTCCAGAGAAGCTTTCCGCTTTTGGCGTCGATGCAGGCGAGAAAGTTTTCGGCGCAGAAGCAGAATATCTTTCCATTCTTCATGCAGATCGCGCGAGCATCCAGAAACTCTTCGTCACGGTAATGCCACAAAATGTCTCCGCTGTTGCGGTCGATCGCCACAAGAGTTCGTCCATGTCCGAAGGCGGTGCGAGGATCAGAATAGTCGTGTCCTTTCCACATGCCCCATGGCCAGTGCCCCAGTCCGGGCCGGTCCGACCGCATGGTCTCAACCTTGACTTCCAGATTGCCGACCAGCGCGAACAGTACATCGTCCTGCAGCGCCATCCATTTCCAGACCGGGCCATCGCTGATCTCTGCGGGAATTTTTATTTCGCGACGAATCTTCCCCGTCACGCCGTCGATCACTTTGCAGGATTCGTGGTCGCCCATGTACAAAGCATCGTCAGCACCAACCATCGTGTTTCGATGAATCAGAAAGCCTTCTGTCAGGGGACGACGCCACTGAATCGTGCCGTTGTAAGCATTGATGCACAGCAAAGTGTTGAGCATCTCGTTCTGGTTAGCCTTGTGAGCGATGTGCCCCATCGCCTTGTAGATGCGACCACCGGCCACAACGCTCTGTTCCGGCATCGGGCTGAATTTTGGATCCGCAATGAACTGAGTCTGAAAATTCCCCCGCACCAGCTGATCCTCAGATTGCGGATTGTTATCGGGCCCGTGATACGGATGGCTCCAGTCGTCCGCGCCTTCCGGCACGGGCTTACTGAGCCGACGATCTCCAATCACAGCCATTGCATTGGGATTCATCACACGCCGTATTTCGGCATCGGACGTCTGTGCTGCGACGGACGCATCCACGATCACGGCATCAGCGACGTTGTGTGAAAGGTGAATCGAACGCAGGTCACCGGTGTCCACAAACACACGCCGCCCCAGCACTCCGGCCGCGGCTGCAGCAGCCTGTACTCTGCGGGACTCGGCCGCGTCCGCTGACTGAAAGTAGATTGTCAGCTCACTCTGTTCTGCAAGTCGAGTGACAAAAGCAGCGTCACTGGACGGCAGTCCCAGCACGGCCACGATGCCGCGGTCGCTTTTGACTGCAGAAACGGCTTCGGCCACAGTTCGATCGACCGCCAGCAACGGCACAGCGACGATCCCGAAGAACAGGCAAAACGCAAATCGCTGGATCTGTAACATCGTGGAGAGTCCCGCAGTTTGAAGGAAGGTGGGTACGGCCGTGGGCGAAAACCAGAGTTGGCTGCGGGCATCAACACGCGGTCTCGAAACGTTCATGCGCAACACGCCAGCCTCGATTATGAGCGGCTTCGCGTGGATTAGCAATCCGACGGCCCAGACGAATGCACAAGAGGGTCGGGAGTTTTTTTTCGGTTTAAGACGATAACAACAGACGGGGCCTCGGCCGAAAAAGACTCCCGACCCTTTCGATAACTCCAACGACCGGATACAGCTGACGCTCACCGTTGCTGGCTCAGTTCCTGTACAAACCGCCATCGTCCCGCGATAATAATCGGTCCCCCTGATCCCCCAGAACCCTTTGCTCGATTCCCAATGCCCGCCTCGACATCTATCGCTCGCACATTTTTCATTGCGGCCTTTTGGCTTGCGCTGTCCACAGTCAGTCCGGCCGAAGACTGGCCGTGGTTTCTTGGTCCCCGACACGACGGGACGTCCAATGAGACTGAAATTCAGCTGAACTGGCCGGAACAGGGCCCCGACGTTGCATGGAAAATGCCCATCGGCACCGGCTACAGCGCTCCGTCTGTCCTGGGCGACAGATTGGTTGTTCATCATCGACTGGGCGACAAGGAAATCGTGTCGTGTCGCTCCGTGAAAGATGGTGGCGTTCTTTGGGAACACAGTTACCAGAGCACGTTCTCGGATCCGTACGGCTACAACAACGGTCCTCGCTGTTCGCCGATCCTGACGTCAAAACGATGTTACACACTTGGTGCCGATGGCCTGCTGTGCTGTACTGACATGACGAATGGCGCGGTCGTCTGGCAGCACGACCTGCAGGAAAAGTTTCAACTGCCGGACTGGTTTTTCGGTGTGGGCTGTTCACCCATACTTGATGGAGATCGCCTGATCGTGCTTGTTGGCGGGCAACCAAATGCCGGCGTGGTCGCCTTCAACAAAACGGACGGCACGAAGTTGTGGCAGTCCGTCGGTAAAGACACGTGGAATGGCGTCACCGATGCTCATGCCGATGAACCCTACGAATGGACGGGTGACGAAAAGGTTGTCAGCTACTCTTCGCCCATGATTGCTGAAATCCACGGCCAGCGACATCTGTTGTGTCTAATGCGGCAGGGACTGGTCTCGCTGAATCCGAAAACCGGGGCGCTGAACTTTAAGTACTGGTTCCGTCCAAAAGTTAATGACTCGGTCAACGCAGCTCGGCCGGTGGTGATCAGTGATCGGATCTTTCTGTCAGCCGCCTATCGACAGGGGTCTGCGATGCTGCAGGTGAATGCAGATGGTAAGTCGTACACTGAACTGTGGAGAGACACAAAGAACATGCTGGCTCACTGGTCCACGCCAATTCATGTCGACGGCTTCATTTACGGTTTCAGCGGTCGCCATGAAAACGAAGGCGAACTGCGGTGCATCGATGCAACAAGCGGCAAGGTTGTCTGGAAAACCACCGGGTTCACCGGCAACGTCCGCGAGCTGGGTCGAAATCCCGAGACTGGAAAGATCGTGAACACCGCGACCGGCAAACCGGTCCCGTTTCCGTACTATGGCCGGGGCTCGCTGACCAGGGTGGGCAACAGATTCATTGTGCTGGGAGAACGCGGCACACTGGCGGTCGCACACGTCAGTAATCAGGAATTCAAAGAAGACTGCCGAACATCGTTCGATGAGATTCATTATCCCATGTGGGCGGCACCAGTCCTTGCCAACGGGCGGCTGTATTTAAGAAGCGAAGACTGGCTGGTCTGCCTTGACATCAGGAAGAAGCCTTAAGACGAAGGTTTCGTTTCAATTCAACTCACCATTCGGGAACCGCCAACATGGCGTCTCCCGTCATTTTTTCGGAGACACAATAACAATGGTTCGAATCTGGCAAACGCTTTTTGCAATGATGGTACTGGTTAATGCCGGACAGGGTCTGGCAGACGAAGAATGGCAAACACTCTTCGATGGTAAGACGCTGGAAAACTGGGACGGCGACCCAACACTCTGGAGCGTCGAAGATGGGGTCATTACCGGAAAGACAACTGCTGAGACCAAGCTGAAGTCGAACAATTTCCTGATCTACCGGGGTGAAGAGTTCGACAATTTCGAGTTGCAGCTGGAGTACAAAATTGTCAACGGCAACTCCGGAATACAGTATCGCAGCTTCGAACTGCCCAATCGCAAATGGGGTATCGGGGGCTACCAGGCCGACTTCGAGGCCGGTGATACCTACTCAGGAATTCTTTATGGCGAACAGTTCCGAGGCATTCTGGCTCTGCGGGGCGAGATGACGGAACTGACGGCGGACGCCAACGGCAAACTCAGGAAGACGGTCGTTGAAAAGATCGGCGACACCAACGAGATTCAGGCGAAAATCAAAAAGGAAGACTGGAACAAGTACCGCATCGTTGCCAGCGGGTACCGTTTTCAACACTTCATCAACGACACAAAGACAATCGAATGTGTCGACAACGATCTGGCCAACCGCCGCGCGACGGGACTATTGGCTCTGCAGATTCACGTTGGTCCGCCGATGACCGTTCAGTTTCGAAATGTTCGCATCAAGAAACTACCGGCGCCTAAGAAAGTAGCACTGATCGCGGGCACTCCCAGCCACGGCTATGGAGCTCACGAACACAAGGCCGGATGCATGTTGCTGGCTGAGGCACTCAACAGCAGTGACCTGGGGATTGAAGCGACTGTTTATACGAACGGCTGGCCCAAAGACGACAGCGTGCTGGATTATGCAGATTCCATTGTGATCTACTGCGATGGCGGCGGTCGACATCCGTTCAACGATCACCTTGATCGGCTGCAACAAATTCAAAAACGTGGCGTCGGTATGGCGTGTATCCATTACGGAGTTGAAGTCCCCCAAGGGCCGTCCGGTCAGGCATTCATCAAATGGACGGGCGGATACTTCGAACCCGACTGGTCCGTCAATCCGCACTGGACAGGTACGTTTGACGATTTCCCTGATCACCCGATTTCGCGGGGTGTGAAACCGTTCACCGTGAACGACGAATGGTATTACCACATGCGATTCGCAGAGGGCATGGACGGAGTGACTCCCATCCTGACGGAACTGCCGCCAACCAACACTCTTGTCAAAGCGGATGGTTCGCTGACAAGAGATGACGGACCGCACAGCAACAATCCGCACGTGCGCGCGGCCGTCCTGGAACGCAAAGAGCCCCAGCACGTGGCATGGACCAGAGTTCGCAACGATCGTGGCCGCGGCTTCGGTTTCACCGGTGGGCACTATCACTGGAACTGGGGCAACGACAACTTTCGCAAGCTGGTGCTGAATGCGATCGCATGGACGGCCCACGCCGAGATTCCTGCCGACGGTGTTCCGTCAAAACACCTGACAATGGACGACTTGATGGCCAACCAGGATTACGACGTTTCCGGCAAGTTCAACCGGGTACGCATTCAGGCCATGCTGGACGAGTGGAACGCCACAAACTGAAGTGCCCGCAGGAAATTGTTATCGATACAGATCCCAACGACAGCTTTCCCCTGACTTCTGAGCTCGCTGTACCACACAGGTCTTGAATTAAGACCAAGCAGCAGCCAGGGCCGGATCAAGAGGCGGACCGACGCAGTTCCGGCAACGAATGGACGGTGAAGCCTCGGTAGCCCGACCGCACCGGAACGGCGTTTTGACGTTGTTGTTTGACCAGAAGT
>JAPYTO010000267.1 GCA_029941865.1 Fuerstiella sp.
TCGACCGCACAATTCATCACATGGAAGAATCCGGAATTGACGAAGACGTCATCCGCCAGGCGCGGATGATTCTGCGATCCGGCGGCAACCCCGCGACGAACGGGGCATCGCATGTTTAGAATTCACCTCGCCGCGTTTCAAAGCCCGCGTTTTTTTCACAGTTGCAGGCTGGCAGCCTGCCCTGCGTCTGAAGTGCGAATCGCCAATATGCCATGACGTCGCCCGAAACGTCGCCGCCCGCGTTACTCGAACGGGTTCTTCGGCTTCGCAGGCTTCTTGAGCGCTTCGGCGATTTTCTGATCGGCGGGACTAAGAAGATTGATCGGAACGCTCAGCTCTTTCCCATCTTTTCGCTTGAGTACGATTTTTGTGCCGTCGAACCGAACGAACTCCGCTTCCACCTTAAATTCACCGCTGGTCCATTCCCGCAGTCCGCGTCCTTCGTTCGACTTTTTTTCGTCCGCCGTGGCAAACGGATCGTCGCCCGCTGTCGTGGCGGTCGTCATTTCCTTTTTACCCGCTTCCACAATCGGATCCAGTTTCAGCCACAGCTCTCGCGCTACCCTGTACACGCTCAGCACGTTGTGAGTCTGCAGCTCCTTCACACGCATGGCGACGTCAAAGTCGTCAGGATGAGGCACAAATCTGCTCATGCTTCTCAGCCGCTGGGCTATCGTCGGCCATTTGGAGGAATTGAGTTCGGCCAGAATCTGTTTCTTCTTTTCCGGGTCCAGCTTCTTACCTTCGGCGGCCTTGGCCGCGGCATTTGCCTTTGCCGAACGCTCAGCGTGAGCTTTCTGAGCCTTCGCAATCATGTCCTGACGCGCCTTTTGCTGCGTCTGGTAGTCTTCGACAGGGATACGGTGATAGGCGATTGTCATTGGGGTTGTCACGGTTGAACCATTTTCGGTCACGGTAACCGTCCGTTTCATCTCATGTGATTCGGGAACGCCGAGTTCGCGATTAAAGATAAAGGTGCCCGTTCCTTTGATCTCGATCGCCTGACCATTTTTCTTTGCGGCCGGTGAAACCAACCGATACGTGGTCGCAATCGTCACCAGTTTTCCGTCGTCCTTCTGGATCTTGTAGGTAGCGGATTCAGACCCTCCCGTTGTTACGGTTTTGTTTCCTCGGAATGGTCCGCCAAAGAACGGTGAGTCTTCTTCTTCAGTGATCGAAATGCCTGTTCCGACCTTCCATGCCTTCTGATCGCCTTTCGGCAGGGCTTCGAACGGCAGGATCGAAAGATTGCCGATCAGATACGGGAGCTGCGATTGTCCCGTCAATTTACGGATCTCACCGCGACGTCCAACGACCACCTCATTGGTCATTCTGGTCAGTCCTCCCATCGAAACTCCGCGTCCCATAAAACCTGGAATCGAAGGACCACCCGGACCGCGAAAGCCGCCAAATCCACCTCGGCCGGCTCGGCCGGTGGAACGCGACTGCGTCGTCCTGCGGGACAGACTGCCAACGTAGCCAACGGTGAACTGTTCGTCTGACGATTGCTTACCTGTGAAAGCAATCGTCCCGGTCATCGTGTCCCTGGACGATGTTGTGGTCGCAACGATATTCACTTTATAGGGAACAACCTGTTTCGGCGCAATATTGTAATTGAGTTCGGCGGCGTCCGACGTCGTCGCGACACAAGAGATTGCGAACACAAGGATCACCTGTACACCAGATTTCGGGACGAACCGTCGATACATTTTCATTTTCCTGTCCAGTACGATCATGTTGATAAGGGCAGCTAACGACAGCATCAGGGCATCATCGCCCATGGACCCTGTTCGTGTTATTACTTCGTCGCTGTATGGTGGCGGCAGACCATTGTTATTGCAAGTTGTGACAGCCATTCTTCGCTGTGTGCGTCCGATGAATGGGCGGCTGTAGGGGGAGTGTTTTCCAGAGTCCAAGGGCGGACAGACGTCAAAAAAAAGCACCATCGACAGGATTCACAGGATCGACACGTCAAACAGCAAAACAAAATCCTGTTGATCCTGTAAATCCTGTCAAAAAAATGGTCGTGAGCGAAAGCCGCCAAAACCCAATCAGGCCGAGCCGGATGTGTCAGCTTCCGTACCTTCGAATGACAAAAACGACAACCAACAGACAGGAAACGCCGGCTGACGTCGCAACAGGAAGAGTCCCCGGCAAACGGTTGCACCTTCCGTCGCCGGACGCCATTCGCACCTGGCTGCATACTGCTGTCCCACGGTCATAAAATCAGCAGACTTCAGGTTGTGCGAGGCGGAAGTTGAATTCAGCTCATATCTCTGAAGTCGTCCAATGGACTGATCCGACGGAATTGCGCGAAAGGAATTGCGAGATTCCTGCGTCAGTCTCGTCGCCGGGCTGATTCGTAACGACGGAGAGTGAACAACGCATTGCGGTGATGCCACGTCGGCCTTTATCTGGCGACCATCGTGTTGTAGAAGTCTTCCTGAATTCATCACCTATTTACCGTGACTGGTCGTTGATCGACGATGCGGTACGTTTTAACAAGAGTAAGGACGACGAGATATGGCGTTTGTGAGCCCCGTGGCAGAGGCGGATGCAGTCGACAAGGCTGTTCAGGCGTACTCCAGAATCAAAGAAGTTCTGGGTGTCGAAGAAGTGCCTGAGATTTTCCAGTACATGGCTAATGTCCCGACCTTCGTCCATGACTTCTTCATGAACTTCAGAAAGTTCGTGCTGTCGGCCGGGAAACTCGACGAAAAAACCAAGCTGCTCATTGCGGTGGCCGTGGCTGGTCAGGCCGGGTGCCAGGCATGGATCAGTTACCTGAAGGAGTTCGCGGAAGGCAAATCCACCACTCAGCAGGAACTCACCGACGCACTGGCCGTTGGTTCCACCAATTCCATGTACAACGTGCTGTTCAAGTTTCGGGACATCAGCGGCAGTGAGATTTTTGAAGGCATGCCGGTGGGCCTGCGCGCTCACACTTTTCAGGGTACGTCTCTTGATGAGCAGACCGTCGAGCTGATCAACCTGGCTCTGAGCGACATCAACGCGTGTAAGCCCTGTACGTCAGCTCACGTGGCGAAGGCGCGTCAGTTGGACGTCAGTGACGAAGCGATCTACGAAGCGATTCAGTGTGCCGCCACAATGATCTCAGGGACACAGTTTCTGCGATCCATCGGTGTCGCATAAACCGAACAGTCGACGATCGTCGCGACGGGTGGCCGTGGGCTGGATTGAGCCTGCGAAGGAAGCCCCGGAATCGGGGCGACAAACGATGCGAGGACGAAAGTTATTCGCATCTGAGCTGGCACATTCAGCGAAGTTGTCCCTGTGGTTCACGCAAAGAGGGTGCGCTCCAGCCCTCTTGACAACAGTGGATTAACGCCACGCCCAGAGTCACAAACAACACCTGACGATGTCGCCCAGGCGACCACGTGTCTTGCAGCAGCACCGGGGTTTCCCTCGCTTCGCTCAGTCCAACCCCACCCTGTCGCGTCTTTGATTCGTTTTGCACGCGTTCCTGTCAGCGACCAACGGGAGCGCACCAACCGTTTCCGAGCGTCAGCTCGATCAATCCGTCGAATACGGTTCAGGGAATTCCCATCAGGGGTTTGATAAACAAATACGTACCGGCGGTCAGGATGGGCACGCCGACCAGGTTCAGAAAGATGCCATAGCAGACCATGTCGCGCACTTTAAGTCTGCCCGAGCCGAAGACGATGGCATTCGGTGGTGTGGCGATGGGCAGCATGAATGCACAACTGGCGGCAAGTGTCGCAGGCACAAGCAGCAGTCGCGGGTCGACTTTCAGAGCAACGCAAATCGCGCACAACGTTGGCATCAGCGCGCTGACCGTCGCGATATTGCTGCTGAATTCTGTCAGAAACGTGACCAGCAGACAGACCGTCGCAATGACCAGCCACATTGGCATTTGCTGCAACGGTCCCTGCAGCACCTGCCCCAGCCATTCGGAAAGTTCCGTCGTCTTGAAGGCACCGGCCAATGCGAAACCACCGCCAAACAGCAACATGATGTCCCACGGCAGCCTGGATGCGGTGCTCCAGTTCATCAGCGGAATACTTTTGCCACCGGCCGTTTTTGTGCCGGATGGAATGCAGAACAGCAGGACGGCCATCAGTATGGCAACGGTGGAATCATTAACAAAATTACCAGCGTCCTTCGTCAGCTGATCGACCGTCATCGACGTTCCCAGAAAATCGAACCAGCTGTCCGCCAGTAATGACCAGCCGGGCAGCAGCATTGTCATACCAATCGTCAACGGCTTGCGAAAGACCCACAACAGAGCCGTGGTTGCAAAGATCACCAGCATTCTGCGTTCTGCCGTCGACGCGGAGCCCAGACTTTGCAGCCGAGTATGTAATTCCCTGCGCAGAGAATCGTCGTGTTCAGTGGCTGTCGGCAGTCGCCATGTCAGCACGATCCACGCCATAAACATGTACACCACACCGATTGGCATGCATGCCATCATCCACTGAGCAACAGAGATTTCCGGAGCTTCGGGAAACAGGTCGTGATAGATGCCGACGGCCTGGTTATTGGTGGGAGTCCCAATGATTGTGGTGAGCCCTCCGATGCTGGCGGAATAGGCGATTGCCAGCAGCAGCGGTACTGCCAGCTTCTGCGATATTAAATCCACTGAACCGTCCGGTGTGTGACCGGACGTTTCGGCTAGCTGTTCATCGTCGAGGGTCTTCAACAATGCGATCGCAATGGGCAGCATCAGCAGTGTCGACGCTGTGTTGCTGATCCACATGGACAGGCCGCCGGTGGCGATCAGGAATCCCAGTACCAGGCGCTTTGGGCTGACGCCCACGACATTCACAATATTTAGTGCGATACGGCGATGCAGATTCCATCGTTCGATCCCCAATGCGATGACGAAGCCGCCTAGATACAGGAATACCTTGTCGTTGATATATGCCTGGCTGACGTCTTTGGCGGACTGAATTCCCAGCAGTGGAAACAGCACAAGTGGAAGAAGACTGGTCGCGGCCAGCGGAATTGCCTGAGTCACCCACAATCCGGCCACCAGGATGGTGGCGGCTATCAGGCGCTGTCCTTCGGGCCGCATTCCGGCGGGCAGCGGCATCAGAAGCACGAGCACGCTGCACGAAATGATGGCGATGACCACGGACCGCATGACGCTTGATGGCGGGGAAGAAACTTCAGACATGTTCACGCGGATTTTGTGCTGGTCGGCACCTGCCACGGTGCGCGGTAGTTGATGTTCTTCAGCAGTGCGTCGGCCTGGACGTCGTCACGCACGTATTCGTTCACCGGATCCCACTGTAGAGGCTTTCGAAGTGTATGGGAAACGTACCCCAGGTGTCCGGGCGTGATTGATCGGTGTCCGATCTCCGCCGGCGCGATGCACTCGCCGCGACTGCGGACGTTCATCAGGAAGTTGGCCGCATGACTATCCGACGTTGAAACACGAAACGGTCCCGGCTGAAAATCGTTCGCCAACCAGCGTTGATCAGACGCTTCGATCCTGCCTCGACGAGCATAAACCCAGCCTTTGCTGCCAATAACTTTGAGTCCCTGTGGGTTGCGACTGGAAATGGTCGACGTAGTGCCGCCATCGTACTCGCAGCGAATTGTGTACTGTTCAGGCGTGTTGTAGACATGCGTCGCGGGGAACACCCAGTCAACGGCTTCTACTTTGATCGGTCCGGAACGTTCAGCTCCGATGGCCCAGTGAGCGATGTCGTTGTGATGACCGATCCAGTCCATCAACACTCCACCACCGTAAGCGCGATGACCGCGCCACCAACGATGATGTCTCGCCTGTATCAGCGGTAATACTTCTGCTGGTCCGCACCAGAAATCGTAATCCAATCCAGCACGAGGGACGACGATTTCTGTGCTTCCCATCGCTGTCTCGTACCCGGGCGGAAGACCGACCTCAACGGATGTGACATCGCCCAGCACACCGTTACGAGCCAGTTCGACGACCTTCTGAAACAGCCGATCAGATCGCTGCTGTGATCCCGTTTGAAAGACAGCATTCCGGCGGCTGACTTCCGCGACGATGGCCTGGCCTTCGGCGAACAGGTGGGTCACCGGCTTTTCGCAGTAGACATCCTTTCCAGCCTGAAGTGCGGCGAAGGTACAGGCGGCGTGCCAGTGGTCCGGCGTGGCCACGACAACAGCGTCGATATCCTTCCGCACGATCAATTCCCGGTAGTCCGAATATACCTGCAGGCCGCTGTGTGCGACGCCTGACTTCCTGGATGCGTAGGCGTGACTGACGTATTGTTCTGCTGGATCACAGCCGAAAGCTTTGCCCTTGCCCCATGATTGGTCGCGATGGTGGTAGCGATCGACATCGCAGACTGCCACGATTTGGCATTCCGGACGCCGCAGGAAGTCGTCGATCAGATTGAAGCCGCGTGAGCCAAGCCCGATGACGCCAATGCTGATTCGTTCAGATGCGGCCGGGCGTTCGTCGCGAGCCAGAACCGCCGCGGAACCGGCGGACAGCATTCCGGCAGAAAGCCATCCGAAGCTTCGGCGAGAGACAGCAGAAGACGAACCCTGACGACTTTTCACGCGATTCCCCTGTTCCGATTCGTTTCGCAGTGCGAACAGTCAACGCAACGGCACTCCGACCGGTTACCACCGCACGTCCATTTCACATTGCTGTACAGTCAACTCGTTTGTCCCTTAGCCGCAGGCCGACGTGGCGACACTGATCAGCGGGAGCCGGCGGCAGGGGGGGGGTAACGAAGACAGACTATCGCTGACTGAACGCGATGGCTCTCACACGGCAGTGCACGATGCAGGCTAATATTTGCGAGCCGGAAATACAAACACGGACTCGCAAACAATTGCGAGTCCGTGAGGTGTGTTCTGCAAACGCGTTGTCAGAATGCTGGAATTCGGCCGATCGCTATGGCCCGACCGGAGCGGCCGTCGCGCTACCGCCACCCAGACGCGGCGTCGGAACGGAACCGTTGTACAGATCGTTGATGATCTTCACTTCGCTGGCGGGGCGGGAGTAGTCACGACCTTTTCTCAGCACAACCGGCAGTAGCTCAGTGCCGCCTGTCAGTTCTGCGATGACCTGCTGAACGTTGGCAACGCGAGCGTTATCAGTTTCTGAGTCGTATGAGGACTGCACGTAGACCGTGCGGCGGGCCGACGGTGCGACTTCCAGGATGTCGGTGAGGTGCAGGCGTCCAGGGACGTTCAACTGTTGACCACCTTCAAAATGTCGGTCGTACAGTGTTGTTTCCTGCTGCCAGCCCAGACTGGTCTGAACGCCCACGATGTTTCTCATATATTCGCGATCCTGGCAAACATACGGCAGCGGCCAGTAGTGAGCAGAATGATAGGTGTGTGTGAACTGCTGGCGCTCACATGTAGGGCGCGGTCGGACGGGCCACGTCTTGCCCTTGTGACACACTTGACGAACGCCCGGTGGCAACTCAGCCTTCTTTGCCCACCATTCAGCAGATCCAGGCCGACCCCCGTCTCCAGGATCACAAACCGGAAATGATCCGGTCGCACATCCACAAACAGCAGTCACAGCTGTCAGCAGCAAGGTCAGAGCGGGTGTCTTCATGGCGTTCGTCCCTGAATCATAGAAAAGGCGACAGCGACGACAGTGTGGAAAGGAAACTGAACCTGCACGGCGAAGACGCGTCTTCTTCGTTGTCGGAAAAATCGTCCAATTCGAACCAGCCATTCGACGCGAAACCATGATGTGACTGACTTCGCTGATCTCGAGCCGCTCCTGACAGCAACAGTCTGCCCAGACTACCCAACAGGAATTACCGGAATATCCGGAATACCATGACAGAACTGGCTCAACCATCGCGACGATGCGCCTATGATTTGCCCGTGTTTTGACGGTCTATGCGGTACTCAGTCAACATAGGTACACTGTCGTTCAGTCCGTGACGGCGGACAATAACCGCCGTTAGAACATCATTCAGAAACAATCAACGGCTACGGGGTTAGACGCGTCACTCTCGTCTGTGACCTGTAGGTGTATCGCGGTGATGCCGTAGCCCGACCAGACGGGACTCGACATCCTCTGTGGAATTGGCCCACGAAACCATCTCATGATCTTTTTGCTCGATAACTACGATTCCTTTACCTACAACCTGGTGCAGCGGATTGGTGAAATCGATCCTGACGTGGAAATCCATGTGGAACGGAACGATCGCATTTCCACGGACGATATTGCGGCTCTGTCACCGGAACGAATCATTATTTCGCCTGGACCGTGTACACCTGCGGAAGCTGGGATTTCCAGCGACGTGATTGCACGTTTCGGTCCCACGACTCCCGTCCTGGGCGTGTGTCTTGGTCATCAGTGCCTGGCTGAAGCCTACGGAGCACAGGTTGTTCGCGCGGACAGGTTAATGCACGGCAAAACGTCGGAAATCCATCACAACGACACCGGCGTCTTTGCGGGCCTGTCCGCCCCGTTCACCGCAACACGCTATCACAGTCTGATTGTCCCCCGGGAGACTGTCCCTGACTGTCTCGAAATTACTGCGTGGGTCGATGACGACGGTCAGGGCTTCGAAGTGATGGGACTGCAGCACAAGGACTTTCCCGTGCACGGCGTGCAATTTCATCCGGAGAGTTTCTTGACCGAAAAAGGTTACGACCTGTTGAGAAATTTCCTGCAGATCAGTTGACGGATACACGGGACACGGGAGCGCGGGCGTCGGTCAGCAATGAAGCCACTCCATATGACTCAGGATTGGCACGTCATCCCAACGTTGTGATGCCGGGACACTCGTAACTCAGTTCGTCGGCCCACTGATGCGAATCAAAGCGACGTGTGCGGATCAGGATTCGTCCGGGCTCAACGACAATCAGCCTGCCTTCGGGCGTCGGCTTCTTGTAGCCCAGATTCGTAACGGCCAGACGCAGACATCCTATTTCGCGGTGCGTCGTCGCATTGCCAAGACGATCCACGGCTCGGTGATCAGGATGCGTGTGGCCGCTGACCCAGAGCTTAGCTGGACAGCGCCATGTTTGGCGGTTTGATTCTATGAAGGCGGTGGTTTTGGC
>JAPYTO010000268.1 GCA_029941865.1 Fuerstiella sp.
AGGAACTTTTGAGGCGTCTGTTCGCCGGGCTGCCAGCTGGCCGACAATGAGGCAGCTGTCTCGGCAAGCCGCCGAGCCTGACGAATATCGCCCTGCTTCGCCGCCTGTCGGGCGTCGTTCATAAAACGTCTGGCAACCGAACCGTAGCTGTCCGGGGATTCGGACTCGGTCTGGGCTGACAGGACTCGTGATGGGTCACCGCCGCTGAAAAGATACAGCGAAGCGGCCATCACCGAAACGCACGCGATGAATCCAATGGCCTTATGCACTTGGACGTCCTCCTTAAAACAGGCACAGCAGAATCGTCATGATTTCTGCAAGCTGTCGGTCGTCATTCGTAATCGAATGACGTGCTATCTGTAAAACTGTGGTAACTGACGTTTCCGTCATGTCTGATGGGTCCTGCCGAACTCGGAAGAACACCATCACACCATCCCGCAAACGCGACCAAACGGACACGCAAAAATGGTGCGAGTGCGGTTGATAACCTGACGTTTCCACCGGCGTCAATACGACAGAAAGCAATGTGTCCCGTATTTTTTTTCGATTCGCTGCGACTCGCTGATCGTTCGGCACGGCCTGCCGAACAGACATTTCACCAGCACAGGAACCGCCGGTGGTGGCAAAACAGAAGTCCGCAGGAATCGCCGAAAGAAGGCCACAACAGTCGTTAAACCAAGTTACTAATTGTCATAGACGATACTGGCTCGTGGGAGTAACGAAACTACTATTGAATAACGTTCATCGCGGCCACAAGTCAGCGTGAAACGCTGTAAAACATTGCCTGGTGCAGATCCGTGGTGACCTGTCGCAGCAACAATGCATCGCGTTTGATCACCATTGGCAGATCCTCGTTCGATATCGCGAATTGCTGGCCTGTTTCGCGATATCTGTGCCCGGCAGTCGCTCAAACGCGGTGCGGGCAGCACCGTCTCATTTCCCCCGATGCCGTCCGCAAGCCATGCTAAGTCGAAAACAGAATAAACTCTGCAAGCAGCAGCAGAGACAACGCAATGACAGTCGAACTGACCATCCGCAGAGTCACCGTCGTTTCGGCAGCAAAGTATTGTCGCACTGAACCCAGACGGTGCCAGATCATCAGGCCCCCCGGTACTGTGATCGCTCCAAACGTGACCAACATCCAGACGGGCGTGCCACATCGCAGCATCTGGCCGCAGTCGCCGACGCCGTCCCATGAACCAATGGAAATGTAGGCACCATTGGCGATCAGGCAGAAGCCCGCAAAGAATCGGCATACGTTTCGAACAGTTTCGTGCCGCCGCCACAACGTCAGCGGTAGCAGGGGCAATAACGAACCGACAACGGGCCCCAGCCAAACCACAATGCCGGGCGACGGATTCGGCGAAACATCAGTTCGTGAGATGGACAGGGGATGCAGAAGGACGCGCGTCACTGTGCCGCCGGTCGCCCATGCCCCGATGACGTGGCCCAACTCGTGGGCAGCCATCATGCCGTACCAACAGAGTGCCACAAGACAAACGGCGAACATTAACTTGCGGGATCTCTGTCTCATAGCTGTTCAGTTGTGGCCTTTCCTGATGGGCCACTCTGAACCGCAATCCGAAAGACCCAACGTCGGTGGAACAAAAAACCAGGCGAACGTCCGGAACGTTTCAAACGGCGGACAAAGATGCACCAAATCACGAGAATAAAGCCCCTCTTTCACGCCTTCGACTTCATCCAGTTGTAACAGGCATTCCTGGTGAACACTGAATACTTCACCCTTGACAGATCTTCCATGGACCGCCACCTTCACCATTGCCGGATACTCACCACAATCGAACAATCGATAACTCGGCTGCGTTGCGGCGGCGGCGACAAACGCTTGTTTGACCAGATGACGGTGAAGCGCAAATCCTCTCTTCAGCGAACCGTAAACAAAAATCAGCGACCGACCATCCACTTGATTCTGCTTCCCCTCAAAGGCCAGGGCCATTGTCCGATCACATTCAGGAACACTCAATCGAAATCAGAGTTCGTTACAGTGAAACGGACGCGATGGGATTGCTGCATCACTCGAACTATTTAACGTATTTCGAGGTCGGTCGCACGGAACTCTTTCGCACTCAGGGGGGCAACTACAGAAAAATGGAAGAACTGGGCCTGTTCTTTGTTGTCGTACGAATCGACGTGCAATTCAAGAGTCCCGCCAGATATGACGAAGTGCTGACGCTGCGAACATCCATCGTTCGGCAGACGCCCGCCAAGCTGGAACATCACTACGAATTGAGTCGCGGAAATCAGTTGCTGTCTCAGGCGAATACCGTCATTGCGTGCGTCAACGCGGACGGGATTGTCCAGCGAATTCCAGAAGATATTATCCAAAAAACATCTGACCAGTAAATTTTGGCATAACAGGCCATTTGGATGGAATATTCCGATTACTCAGGGTAGGTTGCGGATGGATCTGCGATCGGTACGTGTCCGCATCGCAAAGGGGGTCCTGGCAGGGTGTCAGAAACCCCTTGGTTTTGACGTTCATTCAACAATGAGGACAACTTAAAATGCGACATCTTGCTCTGCTCGCCATCGGCGCTGTGTTGATGATGACTCCGGCAGCTGAAGCCAAACGACGGTGCTGTTTCAAAAGCGCTTCCTGCGGGAAGACCGTTCAAGTCTCGTGCTCACAGGAAACTTCCTGTGGAACTAAAGTGTCCTGCGTCAGCAGCAGCCGCTCTTGCGGCAAGACCTGCAAAGTTTCGCGACGTTCGCGTTGCAAAACTCGTAAAAGTTCATGCGGAACATCAGCATGCGGTAGTGCTGGATGTGGAGTTTCTACTGCTGCACCAGCCGAAACCTCACCGGCTGCAGAAGATGCTCCGGCCCCACCTGCAGAAGATGCTCCGGCTCCACCTGCAGAAGACGCTCCTGCTCCACCGGCGAAAAGCGCACCAGCGACGTGATCTCGTCTGACGAGATTGTGCAGAATTCAGCACATGCTAACAGGCGGCAGTAATGCCGCCTGTTTTCATGCGCAGACGGATGGCGTCAGACGACCCGGCAAATCACAGAATTATGCTGAATCTGCAACATCGGTCGGTGGCCTGCCGCGACCGGCGATGTCACCAAACCATAGAATCGACTCATCGTCGGCACGTCGGCAGAGCCTGCACAGTCACCTTCAGCAGTTTCCGTGAAAACACGAATTGAACACCAGGTTGTTGCAATTGGTATCGCATGGCTGTGCTGCGCAGTGGCGGCGATCGCTCATCCCATGTCGCATACGGATGCATGGGTTAAAGTTTCGGACGTGATTGATGTGCGACTGAACATCTTCCTGGATGACGTTCTGCGGCATCAGGAAGAGTTCTCCACGGGCAGAACAACCGTGCCTGGATCTGTGGTCGTCGCGGCAGTCGCGCGGCACGCCGACACATTGCTTCGGCAATTGCAGATCTTTGACGCCAACGGCCGTCGCCTGAGGGGACGAATCGTATCTGTTCCGGAACGGCAACCGGCCTCGGAAGTGGTCGACCTGGCAGTGGATGCGTCCCTGAAACTGTCGTGGACGCTGCAGTATAAGGCTGCAGAGTCACCAGATGAAGGCTTTCGGCGCCTGTGCTTCCTGCATACTTTTTCGCATCCTGATCTGCTGCAGCCCGGCGAACTCAGATTGCATCTGCAGCACAAGCCGTCCGGCCGGCGAATCGACGCGGTCGTGGCCCCGGAAACACCGCACACGATGGTGCTGCCAGCCGGGAATTCGAGTGCGTCCCCATCTGACGCAACAGATATCAACACAGCGATCTCTCGAATTGTGGTCGCCCCGACCGAAGTCATCCATGAATTCACTGCTCCGCTGCTGTTGCTGGACACAGCGTGGCCACCAGCTGCCGATTTCCGCAGGAAGCTTGTCGGGGGGCACTCCGGCGACGGTGCCCTTGATCCGGCCGCATCGTTGGAGGCCAGACACGGAATCGCGACCTGGCTGCAATCCCATTGTAAACTGCGCCTGAACAGTGGCGTTGTTTCAGCAGCAGACGTGTCGATTGAGTTTTTCGACGGGGCAGCAGATTTATCTATGGCATTACGTCCCACAGCAGATTTCGTACTCAGTTCGGACGAACAAATTCCGATCGTTGGTACACGAATCGGCGCACGCATGCGTTTTCCGTATGGGCGCAGCGTGCAATCGGTGGAATTGCTGCTCGACGAATCTCCTGGAAAATTCAATCAGCTGACGGTCGACGTCATCACCGCAACCGAGCACCAGACGCAGGTCCTGGACTTCGGTGACAAAGCCGGGGAAGGTCCATCCGGGTTGCTGTTCAAGTGGAATCGAAGTCCGGGAAGCTCGACTCCATCGATCGGCGAAACGCACCAGATCCGGACCGTCGCAATGGACTCTCCCATCCGCATCGAATATCAGCGGCCCGGTCGGACCGGATCACTGTGTTTCATCCTATGCATTTCCATCGCGTTTTTTGTCCGGCGAGTTCGATCCGCAAAGGCGTCGCAGCCGTTTTTCACACGCGGCTTCTGTGCGGCGCTGTTATTCAGCCTGCTGCTTGCGTTCGTTGTGCCGGACACAACATATCGTGTCGACAATCAAAGGGCAGGGCGTCTTGTCGAGCGTTTGCTGTCTGATGTCTACCGGGCCATCGCGAGCGGTGGCAACGATGCTCTGGCAGAGAGCCTGTCCGCCACGGTCGGCGATGATCTGACCGAACAAATCTACCTCAGCACGATCCAGTGCCTGCAGAATGACCAGTCGGATGGCGTTCTGATTAACTTTTCCAAAGCCAGCGTTTTGAACATGGACTCAGACGAACGCCGGACCACAGCGGGCAGGATGTTCGGCAGATGCACGTGGCTTGTGCGCGGCAGCGTTTATCACTGGGGACACATTCACGAACGACAGATGCAGTTCTCTGGTGAAATCGTGCTGTCGCGACACGATGACAACTGGAAAATCACGTCGCTCTCTCCGACGGAATTTTCAATAATCAGGCCGAAAATCCAACCAAAAGACGATTCGTAGTGCATCGGGAGGCTGGCAATGGGGCCTCCGTTGATTGCATTCGCGGGTGACTCCAATACACTGCGACCAGGAACAAACGGGGACCGTCTGACCAAATTCAACGGGCCGTTAATCCCGTTGAGTCGCCCAAATCGTGGCCAAAACAGTTGATTGCTGTCAGGCGCGAACAATTATTCAGGGGCGTACTCAAATCCTTCAGCCAACACGAAACTTGAAATAAGGGAAATGTTGGTCTCCACACAAGGAGCGGCAGCTCCGGGCAGATTGCCTGGGCGGCTCGCGCCAGTCGAAACATCCCACCTTAAGTATGCCGTCGCCGACAATCGTAATTTCTGCGAATCGGTATTTAGATCCGTATCGAGGAACAAACAGAATGCGAAGTTTTTTTCTGTTTTCATTGACCGTCGTTGCCACCATAAATGCCGTCGTCGGCGCTGACTGGCCTTCGTGGCGTGGCCCGGAGCATAACGGGATCAGCCGTGAAACCGGTCTTGTGGAGTCATGGGACCTGAAGTCCGGGAAGAACGTGCTGTGGGAATCCCCCATAGGCGGGCGAGCAGCACCCATCGTACTGAATGGACGTATCTATCTGCAGTGCCGCACCAGTCACGACGTCAGCACCGGCAGCAAAGAACTGATTGATGCTCAGGAGCAGGTCGTCTGTCGTGATGCGGCCACCGGTGACGTGCTGTGGGAAAAACAGTTCAACGTCTTCCAGACGGACATACCCGCTCCACGAGTGGGATGGGCAGCCATGACTGGCGATTCCGAAACCGGCTACGTCTACATGCACTCGGTCAGCGGGATCTTTCGCTGCTACGACAAAGACGGAAACGTCGTCTGGGAGAAGTCGCTGTTTGAAGAGTACGGAAAGATTTCCGGTTACGGCGGTCGAACTCAGACGCCCATTATCGATGAAGATCGCCTGATTGTCGGCTTCTTTGGACTGAACTGGGGACGTACCAAAGCGCCACCGCCAAAGATGACCTATTACTGCTTCGACAAGAAGACGGGCGAACTGCTGTGGACGTCGCCGGTTGGTGGTGGTCCGTTCGATACAAACTATTCCAATCCCACCATCACCGTCATTGAAGGCCAGCGGCTGCTGATTGGTGGAGGAGCTGATGGAGGCATCCATGCGATTAACGCTCGCACTGGCGCGCATGTGTGGTCCTTTCGCATGTCGAAACGTGGCCTGAACGCGACACCTGTTGTGGATGGAAATCACGTCTTCATCTCTCATGGCGAAGACAATATTGACAACCGGGAATTCGGACGCATCCAGTGTATTGACGCTCGTGGCAAAGGTGACATCACCGAATCCAACAGTGTCTGGCGAATCGACGGGATCAAAGCCGGCTACACGGCGTTGGTTGTCAAAGACGGCGTGCTGTATGTCATTGCTGACACTGGCAAGCTACACGCCTTCGACAGCAAGACCGGAGATGAGCTATGGGAGTACAGTCTGGGGACCGTCGGCAAAGGATCTCCCATCTGGGCCGACGGCAAGCTGTACGCAATGGAAGTAAATGGCAACATTCACATCCTGAAACCCAGCCGCGAAAAATGCGAATCGCTGTCTCACGTTAAGGTGCACGCATCCAACGGCAAAGGTGACGATGAGATTTATGGCACACCGGCGATCTCTGATGGGCGTATCTTTTTCGTGACTCGAGACCGCACAATCTGCATCGGCAACGAAAACGCCGGAAAACCAAACCCCACAGCCGCAAAAATTCCGGAACTGCAGGAAGGCGACGGCGGAACAGACGTCGCCAGCATTCAGATTCACCCCTTCGAAGACCGTGTCGTCGGTGGCGGAGACATCCAGTACAAAGTCGTCGGCTACAATGAACTGGGCCAATTGATCGGCGAAGTTGACGCAGAACTCACCCTTGGCGACGGATGGACAGGCGTCACTCTGGAAGGCAACAAGCTGACCGTCGCTGCCGACGCCCCCGAACAGGGTGGCGAACTGACAGCGAAGCTTGGCGAGGCAACCGCCTTCGCACGAGTCCGCACGTATCCACCGCTACCGTGGAAGTGGGACTTCGAAGGCTACAAGCCGAAACAGGTGCCACCCACCTGGATCAACTCGTTTCTGAAACTGCAGCCGACGGACTTCGATGGAACGATGGCCTTGAAACGGTCACCAGGCAAAGGACGTCCGAGCACATATTTCTGGCTGGGCCTTCCCGAAATGAAAGGCTATACCGTCCAGACAGACGTCTACATGACCGAACAGAAACGCAAACTGCCGAACATGGGCGTCACCGTTCAACGATATAACGTCATCCTGAAGGGCAACACCGGCAAGTTCGGTATCCAGACCTGGGCTCCTCATCTCAGAATGGCTCAGGAAGTCAGATTCCGGTCCAACCCGGACACCTGGTACACCGTCAAAGCCACCGTCAAAATCGAAGACGATGGTGCTCATGTACTTGGCAAAGTCTGGGAACGAGGCACGGACGAACCAGCCGAGTGGACACTGGAAGCGATCGACCCTCATCCCAATACCGAAGGCGCGCCAGGACTCTACATGTACACGCTGGCGGATGGATACTTTGACAATGTCGTGGTTACAGAATAGGCGACGTCTGCGGTTCAGCAATCCAGTTGCTGCAACTCACACCAAACACCAAGACGCAAGACTCGTCAGCGATCTTCGATCGCTCGGCTGACCGCCGCTCAGTTTTTGATTCAACAATTCCAGGGAAAATGGTAATGAAGATCCAATCGTTCAAAACGCTGTCACTAATGCTGACGATTCTTTTCGTCGTTGGCTGCAGCGACGCTCCAACGGAATCCACTCCGGTCGCAACATCTGCTCCCGAAGCTGGCAGCGGCGTCGGAGGTGGTGCTCCAATGGCCGCACCTGAATCCGAAATCATTGAAGAAACACCCGCGGCTGAAACACCCGCAGCGGAAGACAAGCCGGAAACAATCCCAGCACCAACAGAAGAAAAGCCAGCGGCAGAAGAGAAACCGGCCCCCGAGCCAAAGCCTGCTCCGGCCAAAGAACCGCCGGCTCCTGTCGAAGCCCCGTCCGCAGCAACTGCCGGAACGACTGCGGGCGACTGGGCCATGTGGGGCGGCAGTCCTTCACGCAATATGGTCAACGCAACAACCGGGATCAGCCTGGACTTTGATGCTGAAGAAGGCACAAATGTTGTCTGGACAGCCGCTCTTGGTTCACAGACATATGGCAATCCCATCGTCGCTGGCGGAAAGGTTTTTGTCGGCACGAACAATGGCGGCGAGTACCGCGAAAAACACAAGGGTGACCGCGGGTGCATTCTTTGCTTCAACGAAGCGGACGGAAAATTCCTGTGGCAGCTGACGCGAGAAAAACTTCCTCAGGGGCGCGTTAACGACTGGCCGGAACAGGGTATCTGCTCGACCCCATGTATTGAAAACGGGCGCATGTATGTGGCCACAAATCGGTGCGAACTGATGTGCATTGACGTTGAAGGGTTCCACGACGGAGAAAACGACGGTCCGTATAAAGACGAAACCGACACGGAAGAACAGGACGCCGACATCATCTGGTCGCTGGACATGATCGACGAACTCGGCGTCTTCCCTCACAACCTCGCCACAAGTTCGCCCGTGATTCATGGCGACCTGATCATGCTGGTGACCTCAAACGGAGTCGACGAAGCTCATCTGGAGGTTCCATCACCACGGGCACCATGCTTTATCGCAGTGAACAAGAACACTGGCGAACTGGTCTGGGAAGACAACTCCCCCGCATTGGACTCGAAGGCTCCGGCACCGTTCAACAATATTCTTCACGGCCAGTGGGGCTCACCGGCACTGGGAGAAGTCGACGGCAAAATGCAGGCCTTCATGCCAGGTGGCGACGGAGTCCTGTATTCCTACGACGTTGCGACCGGAGAACTGGTCTGGTGGTTTGACCTCAACCCGAAGGAATCCACCTGGGAACTCGGTGGCCGCGGAACACGTAATGCCATCATCTCCACACCGGTCTTCGTCGACAACAGCGTGCTGCTGT
>JAPYTO010000269.1 GCA_029941865.1 Fuerstiella sp.
CCGCCAGCCGCGCCGGATATAGCCCCGACCACATGATGATCCGCTTTGTTCCGTCCGGGCCAATGACGCGATGCAGTGTTGGCACTTCCCGAGACGTCGCCCAGCTTGCGGGAGTCGGCAACCGATCGCTCCAGGTGAGACCGCCGTCATCGCTCCGCTTGTAGACGATGGCTCCACGGCCATGCCCCCGGGGGTACACACACAATATTGTTTTGCCGTCCTCCAGCAGGCAGGTCGTTGGGTGGCCAAGATACTGGCCGGCCTCTCGATCGACAAGAATCTGACGATGTTCCTGATCATTCAGATCGAGGGTCGTCGGATAACCGTTCTTCGATTCTTCCGCGATGACCGTTGTGGACACCGACGCGGAAATCAGGATTGCAATAAGGATTCGCATGTTCAGCCCTTCCCGTCTAATTTGGTCAGTCAACCGGCTGACGGCTAAGACAACAGTACTCAGCCGTTCGCGTGTCTCACGATCAGTTGTTTGATTTGGCATTCGCCTTGAATGCCGTCGGATGCAGGTATTTAAGATATTGCCAGCCGTCCTGGGGTGAACGACGTCCGGCCTTGAACACCGCATCGTTTTCTTCCATCAGCATTCTCAGTTTGCCGGGATCAGCCAGCGGATCACGAGTGTCGGCTTGCCACTGCTCTAGCGCATTCAGCAACCGCTGTTTCGTGTCCGCGTGAGCCAGATCGCTGGAGAGATCGGCCCATTCATGGGGATCGTCTTTCAGGTCGAACAGTTGAAATTCCGGTGGGTTCAGCCATCGCGCATAGCCGGCCTGCGTTTGTTCGGACGCCCCGGCAAGTTCCTCATTGGTCAGGCAGCCAGACCAATGCACCGCACCGTGATCTCGATAGTATCGTGCAGCAGGATCTTCGCGATCGCGGACCGGAGAGTGAATTAGTTTGTAGCGGGCATCACGAATCGTGCGCTGCGGAAACGTGTGACGGGCGGCGTCGCAGTTGCGTTCGCAGGCCAGGTAGTCTCGAAAACCGTCGGCAACGGCTGTCCCCTTGAAGACTGGCTGCAGCGACTTTCCCGGTAGACGTGCTGGTGTTTGCACATGTGCGGCGTCCGTAAATGTTGGCAGCAGGTCAATCGTCGAGACCAATGCCGTGGACCTGCGTCCCGGTGTCGTCACGCCGGGCCACCGCGCGATGTAGGGGACTTTCATGCCGCCTTCGTAAACGGTGACCTTGCCGCGCGCCATCTGAGCTCCATGATCACCGATAAAGATGACGAGCGTGTTATCGGCCTTGCCGGAACTGTCCAGCTGTTTCAGCAATTGGCCCACACACGCGTCAAGCCTCAACATGCAATCGTAATAGTTGCGAACAACTTCGCGCATGCGCGGCGTTTCACCGCCCACATAGGGCATCACACGCACTTTGTCCGGATCAACCTGACTCGTCGGCAATCCATCAACCTGCCCCTGCAATGGCCAGTGAGCATCCGGATAATTGACCGTCATGAAGAACGGTTCGTCCCCCGCCTGAAAGAACTCGCCGGCCTTCACTGCGTAGTCGGCGACCCTTTTCTTCGCAAAATTTGATGACTGCTGGAAGCGAAAATCCACGAATGACTCGACGGCATCGGCCGGGATGACGTGCGTTTTTCCGATCAGGCCGGTGCGATATCCGGCTTTCTTTAACAAAGAGTACGTCGTCGGCCACTGTTTGAACCAGCCGTACTGATGTGTTGCCAGTCCCAGTTGTCCGTTCTGGTGCGGGTACAAACCGGTGAAGATGGTGCTGCGAGAAGGACTGCACACCGACTGCGTAACGTAGCCGTTTTCAAACAACACGCCTTGCGACGCAAGACGGTCGATATTCGGCGTGTGAATGACAGGGTCGCCGTAGCACGACAGCTCGCAACCATGATCTTCTCCAACAATCAGCAGGATATTGGGGCGATCGTCATCGCTTACTGCAGCAACAGTCGACTCTTCCCTCGCAGCGAAAAGTTCCTCCTCACTTTCCGTGGAAAATGGCGATGCCGGCAGCCCGGCACTGTTGAAAAGGTTGACGGGCGGATCCGGGTACGGCAGCCACGCATAGCGCACGTGATGGTGCTCACCGATTTGAGAGTTTGAAACCGCAATCGTGTTCCGGCCAATGATCTTCGCGGTCGCGGCGTGAAAAACAGCATCGTTGCCACTGACCTCAAAGTAACGCAGCGGCTGTGAGTCAGACAACCTGAGGCCGTCGCCAACATGCTTAAACGAGACAACCATCGAATCACCTTTACGTTCGGCGACATCGAGCAAGGGCCCTGCATAGGCCACTTCTGTCTTCGATCCGTACGTCGTCCCCAATGCCCATTTTGCCAGTCGCTCTCCAACAGGCTTCTTCAGAATCGGGTGCACGTTCGTAGAGTGGCCGCTATCAATCGTGACCGCCATGCCGACGTTTCCCAGCTGGTTGAGCATGCGGCGTTGACCATCGCGGAACCACGGCCACGCAGGACGATTCAGGGCAGGCAGCTGAACGTAAAGAAAAGGAAACTCGCCCTGTCCCCATTGCTCCCGCCACTGATTAATCAGCAACGGAAACAGCCGCCCGTGTTCGCGAGTTCGGGCTGGAGTCTCGGCGTTTGACTCGCCCTGATACCAGATGGCACCGCGAATTGCGTACGGGATCAGTGGCTCGATGCCTGCAGACCACATGAAACCAGGCTTGAACGAATGATTGGGACCAAGGTCATCCCGGGGGATTCTTTCGCCCTCCTGAATTGCCCGTAGCAGGTTTTGTTGTCCTCGGGTGCGGCAAAAGTCGCCCAATCGTTCGTTGTCGAGCCAGTTGCCGGCGACGAGTCCCTTCAGATCCGGTTCAGCTTCCAATGCCTCACGAGGAATCCACGCTTCGGTCGGTGTACCTCCAACCGCCGGGCAGATCAGACCGACCGGAACATTGAGTTCCTGCTGCAGGTGCCGTCCGAAATACCATGCCACGGCGGAAAACGACCGAGCAGACTCAGCAGACGCGACCTTCCATTCGCCCTCGCAAAACGTTTCCGGTGTGAGACGTATCAGATGCTGTGCAGTGTAGCTGCCCGCACCGCCACGAGCTCCACCGGCCAGGTGCAGTAAGCGAATGTTGGGATCATCCGCGGTCGAAAGTTCTTCCTCGGCGCCGGCGGATTCGTCCAGAGGCCATTCCATGTTCGACTGACCGGCGCAGACCCACACCTCGCCAATAAGAACGTCGGTGAACAGTCTCCGCTCGCCAGACGATTCGATCCGCAATTCGGACGGCGCCGCGTTGGCCACACGTGACCGCAGACGCACCTGCCATTCTCCCTGCTCATTGGTCGTGGCATTTTTCGTCTCATCTCCGAATGTCACGGTCACGGCCGCGCCAACTTTCGCTCGCCCCCACACTGGAATTTCGGTACCGGCTTGCAGAACCATGTGGTGGCTGAATACGCGAGGCAACTGCAGACTTTGCAGCGATGGCTCTGGCTGCGGACGTGCGGGCAATTCCGTAGAGTCAGATTGCCTGTCCACCAGATCGCTCAACGAGATCCGTTGAAACGTCATGTGTGCCTGGCTGCCTTCGTACAGAATGCCGACTGTTTTCTCGTCGATCATCGACATGCACGAGTACCCAGCCCCCTTACCCTCATCCAGCAACAGCCGATGCTCCTTTGGCCATGTCTGACCGCGATCGGGCGAAGCCTTGATCGTGATATGGTGACGTCCCTGACTGCTGTCCGGATTGGAAAACAACAGCCACTGGCCAACGTCCTCGCCGACCTCCTGATCGACGTCCACCAGACTCGCCATGCACGAACCGGGTTCAATCAGCGATCTTTGTGACGTCGTATGTTTCTGCCACGTTTGGCCCATGTCACGACTTGTCATCACAACTCGCACGGGCTTGCGGTTATAGCGGCAGTTCAGCATCAGCACGCCGGGTTCGATCTCGACAACCTGAGCTTCCGTTGTGTCATCGAAGGCTCCGGTACCCACCTGCCATGTCCTGCCGTGGTCTTTCGAAAAGATGATTGTCGAGTGCGGCAGTCGTTTTTGTTCCGGCGGGTCCTGATACTGAGCCGCGAACACGATCGTGCCGTCACGCATCGTGATCCCTTTGCCCGGCCCCTGCAGAATAAAACACCACTCCGGCCGCTTGATCTGATCCGTGATATTTATTGGCCGAGACCACGTGATGCCGTCATCATCGCTGCGGACCAGCATCAACTGCCCCGTTTCCTCTGGCCTCAGTCCCGGCCCGGAACCGCGCCACGAACGGTCGCCATGACTCCATGTTCCAGCCACCCAGATCGTGCCGGTATTCCTGTCGACCAGCACGGCCGGATCACCAACGCCATCGAAGCTCCACTGCGGATCGTCGCCCATATCCATGACGACTTTCATCGGCTCCCATGTTCGTCCGCCGTCCGTCGATCGAGACATGCCGACATCGATATCGCCGGGAAGGTCGCCGCTGGCACGACGTCGCACATCGTAGACGCCAATCAACGTTCCCTTGTTGGTTGTCGCCAGACCGGGGATGCGAAAAGTGTTGACTCCGTCATCACCACGATTTCGGGCGGCGACGCCCATCCGTTGAACTGAGGGGGATGCGTCAAGCTCTACCGTTTCGCCGTTAGAGAACGTCAATTCCTTGCACGCAGCCCCGACATGGTGGTCAATATCAGCGTTTTTTTTCAGTCGGCAGGCGATCCAGATGTAGTTCGTGCCCTCTGTCAACGGACAGGAAGATGCCGCCATGGAAAACACGACCGGCATGTTTTTGAATTGATCCGCGTCCAACCGGGCAACCGGTTTTCCTGTCAACCGGCTGCTGTTGACTCCGCCACCGTGATAGACCTGCAGCGACGAAAGATCAGAACGGTCGGTTGTGCCCTCGAGTGTCGCCCGCAATTTCGTCAACGAGATCGGGTTCAGCTGGCCGGTGGTTTCGACTTTCAACTTCAATAGTGGATTTGCGTCATTTCCAACCAAAGCCGGAATTGTCAGTGGCACGACCTCGACCCCAACGATCTTCTGCGGCCGAACCGGCGCGATGCGCAGATCGTCGATCAGGACGCCGCTGTTCTCAGGACTCGTGACCGTAAACCGTAAATGGGTGATGCTGTCGTCACCGAGCGGCACTTTTACGTGCGACAGAAAGGCCCGTCCAACTCGCACATCCCTTTCGCCGTTGAAGACCTCTTTCCAGCCCTTGCCGTTGTTCGTCTCTATGCGGAATAAGAAGGGGGCCCGTTTGGTCCACCGTTCGGCCCGGAACGTCAGGTCTCCGTTCGTTTCCACGCCATCCGCTATCTCCAGTTCAACCGTCGTCTGTCCGCCCCCCGTCAGCTGCAGACATTGCGTCCCGGTTGTTGCGTGCCTGTCGTCGATAATGGTCCTGCCGGCGACCGAAGTCCATGTGCCGATACTGGTTTTGAGTTTATCGAATGGCCCAGGTTTAACGTTCTCGAAGCTGGTGCCGCCAGTGCCGTCATGAGCAACGGACTGCTGTGTGCCTGGTCCACGAGGAACGGGGGCCGAGACGAAGCTGTTCGCAAAAGCCGAAACCAACCGGGACGACAGTGTTGCCAGTAGAGCAGGGGCTGTGTCTGCGATGTTCTTCGATTCGACCGCTCCGTCCGCGTAGTCGTAAAGCTCAGTCGCTCGAATCCGGCCGGAAGGGCGGTGTACCCACTGAGTCAGCCGATGCGTTGATGTTCGCACCGAATACCCCATCAGTCCGCCACCGCGAGGATACTGGCTGAGCGCGACTGGTTTCGTGATGTGACGTGGGTCGTCCAGAATGGAAGCGAAACTTTGGCCTTCAAGCTGCTCCGTGATCGGCAATCCGGCCAGCTCGGACAACGTTGGATACAGGTCGACAAGTTCAACCAGCGATGTACTTGACTGCCCCGCAGCTCTCATTCCGGGCACCCGCACAATCAAGGGCACGTGCGTATCGAGTTCGAAGTTGGTCGTCTTCCCCCACAGTCCCTGCTCGCCGAGATGATAGCCGTGATCACCGTACAGCACGACAATCGTGTTGTCACTGAGCCCGGAACGGTCCAATTCCGTCAACACACGTCCGATCTGCGCATCGATGTAGCTGACGCAGGCAAAGTATGCCTGTCGAACGCGCCGCTGCTGTTGGTCTGGTATCACCCCCGACTTCGGCTGGTCCGTATAACGCCGCAATTCGCCGGAACCATGACCGGCAAAGTCTGGAGCATCGATGGGAAACTCGGTATTCGACGGCAGTGCCACGTCCTGATAGAGATCGAAGTATTTCTTCGGAGCGATGTGCGGTGAGTGCGGCTTGATAAAACCGACCGCCAGGAAAAAAGGTGTGTCCCTGCCCTTCAGCTGCTGCAACGCCTTCACTGCGGCATCGGCCACCTGCCCATCGTAGAGAGTGCTGTCGGACACATCGGGTGATTCGGTCGCCGGCCCAAACAGCAGCTTTTGCGTCCAATCATCCGGGCCGGGATTCGTCGGTTTGTAGACCTGCTGATAAGTGAGCTTTGCGGCCGCGATGCCTTCCTCGGTGTAGTAGTACCGTGGCCCAAACCGAATCGCAGGCACCGACCAACTCTCCGGATCACCCATCGTATCCCATTTGGTGTTACTGGCTCCGTCAGGAAACACACCGTGATAAATTTTTCCTATCGCAGCAGCGTGATAGCCATGATTCTTGAAATGCTGAGGCAGCGTGACGACATCAGGATGAAGTGATCGAAAATGCGAATGGTTTCCTGTGACTCCGATGGAATCCGGCCGCATGCCCGTCATCAGGCTGGTCCGCGACGGATTGCACACCGCCTGTTGGCAATACGCCCGCGCAAAGAGGCGTCCGCTGGCTGCGAGTGCGTCGATATTTGGGCTGTGAATGTGCGAGGCACCGTAACACCCCAGTTCCGGCCGCAGATCATCGACAGCGATGAACAGCACGTTTGGTGGCGACGCGACGACACTGCATGGCGACAAAGCCAACTGAATCATCACGCTGGCCAAAATCGTCAGTTGAAATGTCCGCCGTCTATCCATTGCCTGAATTCTCCACTTCACGGATACGTCATGCGAACAGCGAAAACCCACACGAAGATCTGCTGATTCGCCATGATATCCAATGGCAGAAGATTATGTACGCAAGTCAGGCAACTTCTGACGTACATCGTCGCGTCCACCGCACCCGCCGGTTGGCAGTGTCTACAGGCGGCACTCCAGACAGCAGACGGGCGGCATGTGCGACAACTCGTGAGCCAACAAAACTCAGCGGGACATAACCAGTTCCCCGGAGTAGCGTTGCTTCCGCCCCCGCGTTTTGGGACAATCAGATCCTTGTGGAAACCGTAGCTGCTGGCGTAACACAGCCGGCGGCACGATCCCTGAATCCCGATGGGGCAATCGATGTTATCTGTGTTCAATACCAGACCATCGCGTCGCAATGCGATGCTGCAGATTGGTTCTTTGGGAGCCATTGGTCTGGCAGACCAATTAGCCGTGGCAGCGTCGTCGCCGGATCTGCTCAAGGGGCGATCCGTTGTGTTCCTGTTTCTGCACGGCGGCCCCAGTCAGATCGAAACCTTCGATCCGAAAATGACAGCACCTGCCGGAATACGCAGCGCCACCGGCGAGGTATCGACCAGGACACCGGGCATCACATTCGGTGGCACGTTTGAGCGACTGGCCGAACGTTCCGACAAACTGGCCGTCGTCAGATCATTCACGACCGGAAACGGAAATCACGACATCAAGCCCGTGGTGTCGCAGGCATCGGGAAAAGCCTCCGTCGGCGCGATCTATTCGCGCGTGGCTGGAACGACCAATCCGTTGAATGGCATACCGACAAATGTGACGTTGTTTCCGCGATCGGTGGACTCGGATCGCCAACCGGCCAACATGAAGTTCGGGCGCTTCGACAGCACCGGCTCGCTGGGATCAGCTTACAGCCCGTTTATTCCCGGCAGCGGCGGGCCGTTTCAGGAAAGCATGAAGCTGAATCTTCCGGTCGATCGGCTTGATAACCGTCAGCAGTTGTTGGCCAGTCTTGATTTATTGAAACGCTCGGCAGACACGTCGGGGCTGCTGGAAGGAGTCGATCAGTTCCGGCAGCAGGCATTCGACACGATCGTGGGCGGAGCCGCAGACGCCTTCGATCTTGCTCAGGAGAGCCCCGAGGCGGTGCGGCGCTATGACACGGCTCCGCTGCTGCCACCCGACCGGATCAGTCGCCGCTGGAAGAATTACAACAACTATGTCGACAACGCCAAGACACTTGGAAAACTGCTGCTGCTGTCTCGACGTCTGGTGGAACGCGGCTGCGGCTTTGTCACCGTCACGACGAATTTTGTGTGGGACATGCACGCCGACGTCAACAACGCCACGGTGGAAGAGGGGATGCGTTACATGGGCAACCCGCTGGATCACGCTCTGGCGGCGTTCATCGACGACCTGGAAGCTCGCGGTCTGCGCGATAAGGTGCTGCTGGTCTGTTGCGGCGAAATGGGACGCACGCCCCGAATTAACGCGCGCGGCGGTCGTGATCACTGGGGTGGACTGGCCCCCTTGCTGTTCTACGGCGGCGGCACGAATCCAGGGGCCGTGATCGGACAATCGACAACAGACGCAGCAAAACCTCAGTCAGAACCGTGGGGCATTAACAATCTGCTGGCCACGATTTTCCATTCCGTTTTTGACGTCGGCACATTGCGGCTGGAACAACGTCTGCCCGTCGACCTTGTGCGCCTGATCACCGGAAGTCGACCCATCAGCGGAGTACTGAGTTAGGTGCGTGTCGCACAGACGATTGGCGGGCCAGCGAGCAATTCCTGCTGACAGACCATTGCTCGTTTAACCGCTGGGCAACGCCCCGCGTTTCTGTCTGCCGGCACAGCGGGATGCTGTACCAGTATCGACCGTCAGAGCGCGGCCCGATGGGCACGCGGTTAAACGAAGGGGACTGTTTCGAATGGCACTGTCGTCTTTTTGTGAGTGCGCAAGGTGGTCTGTTGACGGTTGAA
>JAPYTO010000270.1 GCA_029941865.1 Fuerstiella sp.
TGAAGCCCGGCTGCATGTAATTGTCACAGATGTGCTGGTGGCCGGCCAGACACTGCCCGCAGCTGCCGCAGCCACAGCAGAATGGTACGGTCACACGGTCCCCGCGTTTACAGCGGGTGACGTCATTCCCAACTTCGGCGACTACACCGGCGAGTTCATGTCCGGGCACATGAGGCAACTGCACGTCACTGTCATGCCCGTGTGGTCAAAAAACTCAGCCGAACTCCAAACGCCTGTGAATTCCCGATTTGCGACAGCTTAGATTCTCCCATCTCAGCCGCTTGATTTCACCCGTCTGCCCCGGACACTGGCCATATTTCGGCGCCGACCATGTCCTTCATACTCCACCCCTGGCACATCGTGTTCGCCGTTTTCTGTGGGTGGGTAGAGATCGGTACCATAAACATATCAGAGACATTCCCATGAAGTTGGAATTGACATTTTCTAATGACCGGACGCACCTGCCGAGCGTTCATGGATTCCTGACCGCAACGCTGGCGCAGTTTCCTCTGGACGTCTCGGCTGCCGAGAAGCTTGAGACGTTTATCGAGGCAAGTGTGGAAGATGCTATATCGCAGGCATATGCTGCCGGTGAGGAAGGATTGATCCGGCTGAAGATTGAGGAACAGCACGGAAAGCTGGAGATCCGCGTTCGGGACTTTGGCATCCCCAGGGATGTCCACCTCCTGGAGAGTGCATTGCAACATGCCGGAGCCACAGGGGCGCACCGACTGGGAGTTCTCACCGTCGACGTTGCAGATGAACTGCACTGGCTGACATTTGGCCCGGAAGGCAAGGCGCTTCAGGTGGTAAAATGGCTGCACGAAATGCATGTCGGGGACCAGCCCAACACTGCAATGCCTCCACCATCTCCTGCTGATGTGCCAGTGGCGTCTGAACAGCAATACACGATCCGGCGGATGCAGGCGTCGGAATCGGAACAGGTTTCACAACTGATGTACCGGACCTATGGCAACTCATATTTCAACAGGGATGTCTACTACCCGGACCGCGTGACCGCGCAGAATGAGCGCGGCGTTGTGCGATCGTACGTTGCCATCAGCGAAGATGGAGCAGTCGCGGGTCACTACGCGCTTGAGCGAAATCAAAGCGGACCCGTCGCCGAAGGCGGGCAGGCTGTCATTGATCCGTCACATCGTGGACGGGGACTTTTGGGTCGGATGAAAAATTTTGCGGTGCAGGAGGCAAAGCAGCTGGATCTGATCGGCTGGTATGCCGACGCCGTCACGGTGCATACGTTGACGCAGAAATCGAACGATGCCCACGGGGGTAAACTCACGGCCGTCAACCTGGCCATTGCGCCAAGGAAAGAAGCTTTTGACAAGACTCACGAGCAGCCTCAGCGGGTTACGTGTCTCCTGTATTTCCATTGGCTCAAAACACCTGCCACACGAACTGTACATGTGCCGGCACGGCACCATGCAATCATGGGTGAGATTTACAGTCGAATGGAGTGCCCGGTCGAATTCGGAGACAGCTGCCCCCCTGCGGGGCACGGCGCCCTGACTGTAAAAATTGATGTCGGGGCAGTCCGGGCCAATATCTGCATCAACACGATCGGTGAAGACACAGTACACGTTGTCCGACAGACCCGGCGCGAACTTGTCGAACGGACACATATCGAAGCGGTATTTGTGGACTTGCCCCTGGAAGATCCGGCGACAGGGATTGTCACTGAACAGCTGGAGGTTGATGGCTTTGGCTTCCTTGGAATCCTGCCACTGTTTGGTGAGCGTGGTGATTTGCTGCGACTCGCCTACTTAGTCGAGCCACTCGAACGCGAAGCAATTAAAACGCTGGACGAAGTTGCGGGGCAAATGGTGGACTACGCACTTCAAGAACAGAAACGCGTGCGAACCGCCTTCTGAACAGCCTTGCGCGTTCGGCATCAGTGGGACATGGTTGGAGCAGTAAAGGCATGTTCGGCGCCGAAAATCGTCAGTTTCCGGTGCCGAGAGGTGAAATCAAGCGGCGGAGATGAGAGACTCTGGTGAGCCGTAAGTCCCGTGTTTCACGGCGTTTTGAGTTCGGCGGAGTATTTTGACCCTACGGGTGATATATCCGTTGTTTATGATGCTGCAACTGTGAAGCATCTGCAATTGCCATGAGAGACGACTTTGAAATTGCCGTTGATACGTCGTGAATCAGCGGGTCTTAGTGGTTAAACAAAAACTCGCGGCTGTTGATCAGGGCCCAGAGAACGTCTTCCAGGCCGCTGCGGCGGTCGGCAGCAGTGCTGACGATGGTGGCGCAGTGGCCAAGCTCTTCGGCAGATGGTTGACGACTGAGCGCTGCAATGTAAAGCTCGATGAAGGCCTGTCTGTCGGCCGCGCTGCTATCGATCAGTTTTGAAATCCGGCCCTGCTTCTCCGTGAGTTTGCGATGCACAAGCTCTCCGTTTGCGAGTTGCAGCACCTGAGCCAGATTGGGTTCTGCGGTCCGTTCGCACTCGCAGGAAACAATTCGCTGTGGTCGCCCCAAAGTGTCCAGAAAGTACGAGCTGAATTTCGGATCGGGCAGTTCGATGGCTCGAGTGCCAAGTGGTACTCCCGTGAATCGTTCCTGAGTGCCGCAAGCAGTATCGATGGCGTCCAACAGGACTTCGGCGGGGAGACGTCGCGACGGGAAGTGCGAAAAGAATCGTGTGTCGCCCGCATTGTCTTCTGTTGCGGTGGACGTGAGTTGAAACGTCTGCGAGATCATGATGGATCGCATTAGTTTCCGCAGGTCGAAGCCGTCATGCACAAAACTGTCGGCGAGCGCGTCGAGTAATGCCGCGTTCGAAGGTGGGTTCGTTGCACGAAGATCATCGATCGGTTCGACCAGAGCCACCCCCATTAAGTGTCCCCAGGTGCGGTTGACGATGTTGCGAGCAAACAATGGATTCTCCGGCGACGTCAGCCAGTCTGCCAGCGGTTCGCGCAGGTCTCGTGACGTAATTGTTTCCATCGGCGAACCGCCCAGCGGTGTGGGAGGAACGATGACACCGGAACGCGGATGCTTGATACTTCCGGACCTCTTCAGCCTGACGACCGTGTCGTTGCCGAAAACGCCAAAAGCGCTGCTTCGTTTCGTCGTTACCTGTGTAAAAAACGCGGCCAGGCCGTAGTAGTCCGACTGACCGTATGATTCGAACGGATGCTGATGACACTTCGCGCATTGCAGTCGCACACCCAGAAAGACCTGCGCCGTGGTTTCTGCCAGATCCGTTGGCACGCTGGAAACCTTATAGTAATTCGCCTGTCCATTCTGATAGATCGATCCCTGCGCGAGCAGAATCTCTGCAGCGAATTCATCCATCGGCTTGTTTTCACGAAGTGCTGCGCGGATCCAGTTTGCGAACGCCCACATGCCAATTTCACCAACTTTGTCGCGATTGTTTCGCAGCAGGTCACCCCACTTCTGACTCCAGTAGGCGCTCCACTGCTCGATGAAGACGTCACGCCGGGGATCCCCCGTCAGACCGAGCAATTCGTCCACCAAAGCGGTTCGCTTGTCCGGCTCATTCGACGCCAGAAATGTTTCAACGCGTTCCTGCGACGGAAGCGTGCCGATCGCCGACAGGAAGGCTCGCCGTAGAAAATGTTCGTCACTGCAGATCGGTGACGGTCGCAGTCCGAGTTTCTGCCATCGCGATTTGACATGTTCGTCTACAAAGCTCCGCGGCTGGAATCCGGACAAGTCAACATTGTCTGCAAACGGTCGGACGACCGAAGAAACTTGAGCTCGGCCTCGATACCGAACCATGATTGCCGCCTGGCCTTTGCCGTCCGCCGTGACGAGCCCTCCGCGGGTCACGACGGCGATTCCCTTGCTGAGACTGTCATAACGTGCACGGTGCGTTACGTCGCGTTGGCTGCCATCGCTGTAAGTGGCGACCACGCGCAACTGCTGAGTCTCGTTCGCCTGATATTCACGTTCGTTCGGCGTGACAGTGATGTCGGCGATTTTCGGTTCGTCTTTCAGGGGGCCTGCCGCACCGGATTCGATCCATTGTTTCAATGCCTGAAATTCCGCGGAAGTGGCAACCATTCGTTGGCCGCCGCCATGCGGAATCGCGGCGATGGCTTTCTGGAGCAACAGGCTGTCATTCGGAGAAACCAGTGCAACGCGTCGCTGACTTGCTTCACGCACGATGGCAGGATGATCCTCCTCCGGCGCAAACCCCAGCAGCGACAGTTTGAAATTACCCTGGCCAAACTGGCCTCCGTGACATGCTCCCTGATTACAACCTGCCTTCGTAAGCGCTGGAAGTACGTCTTCCGTAAAACTAACGGGATGATCAAGTGCAACTGCGGTTACGACGACGGGAACCTCGACAACCCGGGACTGGTAGGTTACTCGCAGAACACACCGACCATTGGCGACGGGAGCAGCCTGTCCGCTTGCCGAGATTGTCGCGACTGTGGCGTCACTCATAGCCAATGTCGATTCGACGTTCACATCAATAGCGCGGCCGCCACTCATCGTTGCGGTTACGACAATCTGCGACCGACTCAAAGGGCCAGCCAGGTTAACAATGGCAGGCTCAACATTGATCAACGGGAACGCAGCGTCGTCAGCGCGCAACGACATGCTTTGCGAATTGGCGAGCAAGCACAGGACGGCAAGGTACGCGGCGAACCACTGTTGCATAGCGAAGTAGACTGAATTGTGGGCAGTATTTGAGGCGGGATTTAACTTATTAGGAACACCGATTTCGTCAATTGTCCGAAACGGTTCGTCGCGCAGCAAGGACCAACAGACAATTCTGCGAATCCGTGCAATATTCACATGACCCAACACGAGTTGAAAATGGCATTCTCATAGACTTTTCTCCTCCCCGGAATTATCATCTACCGCGTGGTGTAACCAACCAATCACGCCTTTCTTCCGCAGGATTCGAAACACTCCCTCCACCCATCGCCCAACCTTCCCCAACGTCCGCTGTCTTCAACGAGCCCAACTCATGCTGAACCTCTTTCCACATCGGCACGGTAATTGCCAACGCGGATCGCGTCGTTCCTTTCTCATGCAGGTTGGTTCGCTGACAGGGTTTGGTCTGTCGCTGGATACCGCGCTGCGGGCCCAGGCTGAATCGAACGTTTCAGGTCCCGATTTGAATTGCATTCTCATCTGGACGCGGGGTGGCACAAGCCACATTGATTCGATTGATCCGAAGCCTGAAGCCAACGCGAACATCCGCGGCGAATTCCCGACCATTTCAACAGCGCTGCCCGGAGTTCAATTTACGGAACTGATGCCGAACTTTGCGAAGAAGCTGGGAACGTTTTCGCTGTTGCGCAACCTCAACCCACGCAACGGCAGTCACAGCGTGGCCGATGCAATTATGATGTCGGGCAGGCCTTTGAACCCGACGATCACGTATCCGTGTTTCGGATCCGTTGTCGCCAAAGAGCGAGGCAAGCGAACTTCGCTGCCGCCGTTTATTCAAATCGGATCAAACGTCGATCGTCGCGAACGCGCGGGTCTGGCGGGCTATCTGGGAATCGAACACAACCCGTTTGAAGTTCCCGGTGATCCCAGCAGCGACAAATTCACAGTGCGCGACGTCACGCCGCCCGGCGGGCTGTCGCTGTCACGTTTTGCACAGCGTCGCAAGGCACTCAAACTGCTGGACAAGTTGCCCCGCAAGGCCGACAAATTTGCGGGTGCGCTCGAAGCGACCGACAAGTTTTATGAAAACGCATTCGAAGTAATTTCGTCGCCGCAAACCAGGAAGGCCTTCGACCTGGCGGCGGAAAAGGAACAGACGCGTGACGCTTACGGTCGACATTACTTCGGGCAAAGTTGTCTGCTGGCGCGGCGGTTGGTCGAATCCGGAGCTCGATTCGTCACCGTCAGCGACGGAGGCTGGGACACGCACAGCAGTAACTTTAAGACGCTCCGAAAAAAACTGCCACCAGTTGATCAGGCCATGCCGGCGTTGATCGAGGACCTGCAGCAGCGAGGGCTTCTGGAAACCACTCTGGTTGTCTGGATGACTGACTTCGGCCGCACGCCTGTAATTAATGCCAACGCCGGTCGCGACCATTCGTCAACCGCCAGCTACATCTGCATGGCCGGCATCGGAACTCCAGCGGGAACGGTCATTGGCCAAACAGATTCCACCGCAACACGGGTCGAGGGCGACGAGTACTACGCTCACGACGTTGCTGCGACGATCTACACCAAGCTCGGCATTCCGCTGGACACGTCGCATGTTGCTCCCGATGGAAGGCCGATCTGGCTTTGTGAGGGAGCGCCTATTCGAGAATTGATGGGCTAGCGCCGTCCACCTTTTCTCGTTTCGCGACTCGTTAGAAGTTTCGGCCGAACGTTCCGGCAGCACGCGGTGCAAATAATGGCTCCTACTCGTACCTTGCCCTTTGAATGTCGCATTTTGGATTCACCATGAGACACCTCTTTGCGATTGCCCTTGTTGCGTTGTTCGCTGATTCGGCGTTCGCCAAAATTGGATTTCGTCAGCTATTGAACTTTCACCCGGTTGCTGTGCAGCGAGGCACTCAGCAAACGGTCCGTTTGCGCAGCAACTTTACCCTCGACAATACGTACGCGGCGTTTTTTGATCAGCCGGGAATTGTGATGGAGTTCGCGGAAACGGAACCCATCGCGGCCCCTCGCAAGAGCCGAACGCATGTCGGTACTCCGTTTCGCTTCAACGTCACGGTGCCGGACAATCAGCCGACCGGCGTTTACGAAGTTCGCGTTGCCACAAAGCAGGCGGTGTCGAGTATTTCACATTTACTGGTGACCGATTTTCCGGTCGTGATGGAATCACCAGACGACAACGACAAGCCGGACACGGCTCAATCAGTCCCACTGCCAGCAGCGGTCTGTGGAATCTGCGAACGTGATGAAGACGTCGACTGTTATCGGTTTTCCGGCGTCAGTGGCCAACGGATCACGGCCCAGGTGTACGCGCAGCGAGTGACTGAATGCATTCACACGATGGTTGTGAAGCATCCGGTTTACCACATGAACCCTATTCTCACGCTGCTGGGTCCCAGTGGACAGGTAGTCGCTGAAAACGACAACTTTTACGGTGGCGATTCGTTTTTGACCTGCGACCTGCCGGAGGACGGCGCTTACGTGGTTCGAATTCGTGACGTTCGCTATGCAGGCAGCGAGAAGTTTTCGTACTGTGTGGAGATTTCGGAGCAGCCGTTCCTGAAGGCTATGTTCCCGCTGGCTGTGCAGAGTGGTAAGTCAATCGACGCCCAGCCTGTCGGCTTTGGCTTCGCTGACAGTCCACCACCGATGAAGCTGACGACGAACGATCGATTCGTCCGGTATCAGACTTCCGAGGGACCGACCAACGGCGTGACGCTGCTGTCCAGCCCTCATCCGCAATATGTGTTTGGTAGCGGGAGTGACACAATCGATTCAGCCCAGACGATCACGATGCCCTGCGGAATCAGTGGTCGCATTCTGGATTCGGACCGTGCTCAATATTTTGCGTTCAATGCAAAAAAGGGTGACCGTCTTCTCTTCGAAGTCGAAGCAAATCGCCACGGTCTGCCGTTGGACGGCCTGATTGAAGTCTTCGACTCCAACGGAAAGTACCTTGCTGAAGCGGATGACGTGGTGGGCTCACCCTACGCTGGTTTTTGGAGGGAGAAGGATCCGAAACTACGTTTTAAGGCCCCCGCCGACGGAAAGTATTTCGTTGCTGTCAGAGATTCGAACGGGCGCGGCGGAGATCACTTCGTCTACTATCTTCGTGCTGAACAGGATCGGCCTGACTTCGATTTGTACGGCGAGTATTACTACGCCATGCTCGCTCCCGGCACACGAATGCTGTGGTTTGCTCGTATCAATCGGCTGAATGGTTTTGATGGCCCCGTTCAGATCGGCATCGACGGGCTTCCGGCAGGCGTGGAATTGACGCCTGCTACGATTCCAACCGGAATGAACCATTGTGCCCTCATTCTTTCCGCCGCCCAGGACGCAAAGATCAGTGCGAAACTTGTGCGCGTTTTTGGCAAGGCGACAATACAAAATACAGACAATTCGCAAAGCGAAATCATTCGTTATGGAAATGTCACGTGCGAACTCCAACAGGGTGGAGGCAGCGCACAGTTGCGCTGGCCCTGTAAGACGCAGGTGGTCGGCGTCACCGAGCCCCTCGATCTGGTCCGAGTCGAATCCAGCGTTAACGAGATCACGCTGGAACAAGGTGGGCAAGTGGAGTTTAGTGTGCGAGTCGATCGGCAGGAAGGCAATTCAGACTCCGTGACTTTGGCGATGAGGCACATGTACTACACGAATAGTTGCGGAGATCAGTTGCCTCCGGGAGTCACACTTTCTGCTGACAGCAAAACTCAGCTGAAGGCGAATGAAACCGAAGCAAGATTCATTCTCAAAGCAGACAAAGACGCATTGCTCGTAAGCAATCTACCGATCGCGGTTATGGCACGGCTGTACGTGACCTACAACATCAGCACGAACTACGCGTCCACACCGATCTCGCTGACAGTGAGATCGAAGAAGTGAATCGGCTTCACTTTGCGGTAGTCGTTAACCGTTCCGATCAAACTCAATGACGTTGGCCAGTCTGTTTCCGTCGCATCGGCCATCGTGACGAAAGGAAACTGACGTCCCATGTCAAGAACCGTTGAATTCTGCGCTCAGCAGATCCGACGATTCTGCTCGGTCAGGCACACCTCGCCAAATCGCGGCGGATTCCGAAAAAACGTATGGACCAGATGACACGGATTTCATGCGTTGAAAAACGTATGAGTTTCCAGGAACCGTGGTTCGGTCAAAATACGGTGGGTTTCTGCGTGTTTCGGAAACCTTGGCATTCCGACGAGTTGATGAGACAGAATGCGATTTTTTCCGTTGAAAGCGGAAAGAGTCAACACAGGGCGGACATCACACGCTGCCAACTGACGCTCGGACCAACGCTTTCGCATTTTCGGAAAGCGCTT
>JAPYTO010000271.1 GCA_029941865.1 Fuerstiella sp.
TACTCGTCTTCTCCTACTCGTCTTCTCCTACTCGTCTTTTCGTCCTCGGAGTTTTTTCTTCTCGCCTTCCGGGGAAAGCAAACGTTTCTTGCACAGAAGGCTGCCAGCCCGCTGTTTATGCATTGGTCCGCATGCAGGCTGCGTGCACTACGGTGGAACGCGAACGAGGAAGATTGTTCTCACAGAGCTATGAATTCATGGTGACGGTTACGCACACGGCTCCGTCACGGTGCCGCAGGGAAAGCTGTCGCGGCAAGATCGACGTGGAACACGGTCCCCATGTACGTCACCAGGTAGATTTCACCCTGCTGGTCGATACCGAAAGACGCGACACCGCCGGGAGCAGTGCCGATCTCCGCCACCGTCTGTACGACGCCGTTCTGCTGGCGCAGTCCCCACACCCGGCGAGTATTGTAATCGCCAAAAATGTAGACTCCGTCGAACGAGTCGTTCTGCTTGCCTCGATAAACGAATCCCCCCGTCACTGAAAAACCCAGCCCGTGTTTATAGGCAAACAAGGGGTCAGTGTAGGTCTCGCCAGCGCGTCGGTATTCCTCAGAGAATGGCGCGAATCCTTCCCGGACATTCCAGCCCTGGTTCTGGCCACGTTTGACAATACTCACTTCTTCAAATGTATCCTGTCCAACGTCGCCGACGTACAACTCACCGGTTTTGACGTCAAAGCTGAATCGCCACGGTTCCCGAAATCCGGTGGCCCACGTTTCCGGCTGGATCCGGGAGTCCCTTCGGTAAGCGTCAACAAACGGGTTGTCCGGCGGTACAGCATATGGGCGGCCGGGATCTTTTTTATCCACATCGATTCGCAGAATGGAACCGTGAAAGATCCGCGGATTCTGTGCATACCCCGGTGGATCCTTCTGTGGACCGCCGTCACCGAACCCGATGTACAGCATGCCGTCAGGCCCAAATCCAAGACAACCACCGTTGTGATTGAAGGCCTGTTGCACGACGTCCAATAAACGGCGAGAGGATACGCCGCTGTCACTGAGTCCATCTTTCGATCCGCGCCGCTCAACAACTGTCGTCTTTACTTCGCCGTCTTCTTTGACCTCGTGCTTCAGGAAATAGCGGCGGTTGGTGACGTAGTCCGGGTGAAACGTCAGACACATCAGGCCCTGGTTATTACTGAGATACGTTTCGCTCGCCAGATCAAGAAACAGGACTCTTGTGACCGAGTCGCCGTCGCGAATCAATCGCCAGATTTTCGACGTATGATGTTCGATGACCAACAGATCACTGTCGGTGCCCGGCAGTGCACCGCACCAGACCGGGTTCTCAAAGGCCTGATCCGGAGAATGAATCGGTCGGAACGTCACTGGCGTTTTCAGCCGCTTGATATCGATCGACTTCCCGTCCGCCACCAGTCCCTGGTGCACGCCAAACGACAACGTCCGCATGTACGCCATCAGATCGGCAAACTCTTCTCGTGAGATTGCGCTGACAAGATCCTCCGGCATCAGTGAAGTACTCGACACCTGCATGTGCTCGACATCCTGTGACGGGATGTCTTTCTGTTTTCCCGTCACATCAATGATCCGATGAACGGCCTTGTTGACACGTTCAATGCGACCGACGTGCGTCAGTCCGTCTTTCGTGACGATGACGACCTGTTCAAAACCCGGCTTGATGGATTTATTGGGGAACAGAACCTGTTCGATCAGTTGTTGTCGCTCAAATTTGTCACCGATGCCTTCCAGGTTTGGGCCGCTCTTTTCTTTTCCGGTCACGTTGTGACAATTTGTGCACAGCAGCTTCCTGTGCGTCAGAAACAGCTGCTCGCCACGTGTCACATCGCCATCATTTTTCATCGCGTAACGAAAATAGGCTTGTTGTTGCGGGTCGCCTTTCTGAGCGCAAACAGTCTGGCAAAGCACCACAGCCGCAACCAGCACCGAGATCGCGACGGATGAGAATAACCGGTTCATGGGCGGCACGTCCTTCGTTTCAGACAGCGGGAAACAGACGACTTTGCCTGATGGAGATCTATCTGTCAAACAATGCAGTCGGCATTCGCATTCGAACAACGTGCCACGTGGCAATCCGTCTCAGTCTCTGAAACGATGCTCGCAAGGTTTCCGCGCTGCAGGCCTGAGCCATTCGTCGCAATCGCGAAGATCATTATTTACGCTGGCCAGCTTCGGCTGAGAGCAGGGATACATGATTCGTGAACTCGTCAATTTGATTCGTGACACTTCGTTCCCCGATGAGGATCGGCATTGGACCGTACCGTGTTGGGCCGGTGCGTTGATGGCGGCCATTTTATGGTTTGCAGCGGACCAGTGGGTTCAGCTTAGTCGGCACGGCCAGTTGTTTGGGTTCCCGAAGCTCTCTCTCACTGGTTTTCTGGTCTGTGCCACAATCGGCTGCGTGATTGGAGCGGTTGGTGGCTGGGGAGAAAGAACGTGGCGCAGCAGACACGTTGAAGGAACACGGGCGGTGGCTCGTCAAATGGGATTCTCCTGGTTCCCGAGCGCCGAGATACATCGTGCTCCAACAAGAGTGTTTCCCATGCTGGCCGACTGGCACAAGGGCGATCGTCTGATGGACGGCGAACGCGACGATATCAGTGTGCAGGTGTTTGACCTGACGATCATGACGACTGATGTAGACGGAAGTGGGTTGTCGCATTCAACGGTGGTTCTGTTGCCGGCACCCGATTTACCCGAACTTGACCTGTTACGTCGTTGGTTGCTGACGGTGGGCAAATGGTCCGGGCTGCAATTCACTCCCGGTGATGACATGTCCGCCAGTGATATTGCTGTGCTCAGCGAATTCACGCGCATGTACGTTGTGTACTGCGGATTCGAGAAAGCAGGATGTGCTCCGACAGGCACGCCGGAAGCTGAGCAGGCAATTCGGCAGTTCCTGACACCGTCCGTGATGCAGGCACTCATTCCGTTTCCCAACTGGTGGATCGAAACTCGTGGCGGTCGTATGGCCCTGTCGCTCGGCAGAGGATTTCGCCCACCGGCAGAACGTCTGTTGATGATCGACCAGGCTCTCGCAATTCGACGGATCCTGATGCAGCGGGCAGGTGAGTTGAAAGAAGTTACGGCCGGTTCGTGAGTGCGAGATGGTTGGGTGAGCAACCGTTGTTTTCGAAGAGCCTGCTAATTCCCGGCACCACGTGACTCCAAGGTTTTGATCGCCTGTTCGAACAGGTCGAGAACTCGCAGGCGATGTTCGCCTTGCGCGTAGCGACCTGAAGTGCGGTAGTATTCCTGTTGCCGATGAAGCAGCGTAATCAGGTGTCCTGCGTCGTCGTTCGATCGAATCGGCTGATCACCAACAAGAACGCGTACGCCGGCCGAATGCGCGACCGCGTCAGATTTGAACCAGGATTCCTTTTGGCGAACTGCGGCCCGGATCGACTCGATCGACAGGCCCTCGCCTCGGACAGCCAGCCAGCAGCTCTTTCGAACCTGCAGTCGCTTGTGAATCCGCCATCGAAACACTTTGCCGTCCTTTGTTTTCTCCACATCTGCAGCGACCGGATCGCCCATTCGCAGGAGCTCGAACGACCTCAGACCAATCGGAGTGGCAATTTCGGCATCGATCGTGACTTCTCCGCCGGAGGCTGGAAGACGGACGACACCTCCCGGTCCCACACCGTTGACGTTTAGTGACAGAACCGGACCGCTGGTGACGTACACGTGCCCCGCGGAAACGGCACGCTTCCACGATGCAAAATCAGGGCGTCCGTCAGTCCTGACGTACATCCGCATGCTGCCCAGGAATGGCTGCCATGCGTCACGAGCGGGAAAATTCGGCAGATCGGTTCCGGCCGCCGGCGGCAGATTAAATCCACAGTTCATCAGACGGTACCACAGATCCAGTGAATACAGATGGGCGTTGCCAATTTCGAAAAAGTCGACGGCATTCAAAACGGAATCCACAATTGCCGTGGGATGGCGGCCCAGCGAACCGCCGTGTGCGACTCCTGCCAGCCCACCCAGCTGCCGCGTCTGTTCAAGCACGTCCTTGAGCGGTGGATAGTTTATGGGAACGGGGGGATGTCCGAGACCGCCCGTCGAGATCGGCTGGATGATTTCATTCAGTCCCAGCAGATTGATATGCCCTTGCGCCGAGTCGCGGTACTCTTCGCCGGATCGGATGAGCCGTTCGCCGTCGGAAGCTTCCCCGGCAGTTCCGTACTTGTACTGCTGCGCCCAGATGCCAGGAACCTTGCCGCCTTTCAGCACCATAAAGTGGGCCTGCGTTAAACCGTCTCCAGCCAGCATGGTCAGCCAGTCATCGTCTCCTGCGCGATCGAGCCTGTCGTAATGCACGTGTGCGTCTGCGGCCAACCAGCCTTTGTCCGACTGATTCGTCCACCGCTTCAGAGGGACATTCACCGCAAGCACGCCTTCGCCCACGTCGTGTTTCTGCGACACCGGCAGATACTCAAAGCCCTTCGCCACAGCGACTCCAACGCGTCGTGCGTTGGCGGGCAACGACACTTCCACGACTCCTGTTCCGCGCGAGTACAGCACGACGTAGGTCTGCTTCTTGGCTTCGTGGACCGATTTGAAACGCAGGCCGTGCGCGTTCAGCTGCTCCGGGTAAAACGGCTTGCCATCAACCGTCAGGCTGAATCGCGCCGGAGTAAACTCGCGGGTTGAGTGATTGGTGATCGCGAGCCGAAGCACCGGTTGAGCGGACTGATCACTGGAATTCGCATGCGTTAAGGCAGAGCCCTTTCGAACGCTCGCATCGGAGCCCAGTGCGGCAGAACCGACGATGGCCACGGCCAGAATCACGGCGAACGCGCCCCGCGATCTACATCGTTCGATATGGTTACAACAGCGCATCAGGTTCCTCTATTTGTGAGACGTGCAAGTACACGGCGCATGGATGATCATTTGATCCCGGCAGCCTCAGCGGCTGTTCGATCGATTCTGAGAACCTCCTGTCGTGCCAGGTGACGAACTCCGTACCTGACTTCTTCACGGCTGGCAGCGATCAAAGCCTCGACCACCACATCGTGAGTCTCAGGAAGCGTGACCAACATCGTCTTGATGGCCCAATGCTGTGTCTGCTCAGATTCCTGGGCATTGTTGATGATTTCAATGAGCGTTGGAATCGCGGGCTGTGCCTGATGTTCGAACTCATGCAGCGCGCGGACGGCTCGGTAACGTACAGTACTATCATCGTCCTTCAGCATTTGAACAAGATGCGGGGTGGCTTCGCTGGCGGCGGGGCCGATGTGACCGAGGGCATCGATGACGGTCGAACGTACTTCCGGGTTCGCGTGCTGCAGTGCGTCGATCAGAGCCGGCGCGGCAACGGCTCCGACTTTGGCAAATGCCTGAGCGGCCGTGCGAGCCGTCTGCCCATTTTCGAACGCCGCCATCAGGACCGGGACGCCGTCTGTTTTCAGGAAAGCAAGAGCCGTTGCGGCAGCGGTGCGTTCGGCAGGAGTTCGTGTCAGATCATTGAGCACCAAACTGAGCGCTGTTAGATCGGCTGCTGCGGCGTTGTCCAGCCCCGCTTCCCTGGCCGCATTCGGATCGACCTGCAGCAGAACGACACTGGCATCGTACCGGATGTTGTCGTCGCCAAGCGCCTTGAGCAACGGATTGACGGTTGCCGGACCAATCTTAGTCAACGCTGTTCGCGCGAGCGGTCGCAACTGGCTGTCCGACAATGCGTCAATGAGATCGGCAGTGGCGATAGCGGCCGCCGGACCGATCTGTCCCAACGCAACGACTGCGGACGACCGAACGTTGTGCTGCGGATCAGTCACCGCCATCGATAACGAGTCGACCGCGGCAGCGGCAGCGGACGGCGGACCGATCCTGCCCAATGCTTGTGCCGCCGCGGCGCGCAGGGCGTCATCGGAACTGGCCAGAGCACGAATCAAATCTGTGACGGCTGTCTGAGCTGCAGGACCAATTTGTCCCAGTGTATACGCGGACCAGACCGGCACTTCTCCTTTTCCCGACTGCAGCGACATCTGCAATGCGGGCACGGCTTTGGTGCCAAGCCGGGTGAGCGCCACGGACGCTCCGTAGCGTACGCCGGGGTTATCCAGCGCTGCGATCAGCACGGGGATCCGATCAGGTGCGGAATCGGCCGCTGCGTCAGTGGCCGGCGAAGACGCAGCAAACGACCCGAACATGATCACTTGCAACAGGAAATACATGTGAATCATCCCCACAGTTTTTCGATCGGCTGACCATTGGCGACAATCATCACCGGACGGCCATCGGGTGTGTAATACTCATGGTGTTGGTCGATCCCGATGGCGCGATAAAAACTGGCTGCCGCGTCGTCGGGCGTATACGATTCACCGACTGGTTCCGATGCCGTGCTGTCGGTTTCGCCAATGATCTGGCCACCTGAAATTCCGCAGCCCGCATACAGCATACTCATGGCCCGCGCCCAATGGTCGCGGCCCGCTCCTTTATCATTGATCGCCGGGGTGCGACCGAATTCGCCGGTGCACCACACAACAGTGTTATCCAGCATTCCACGGTCATGCAAATCGGCCAGCAACGCCGCCAACCCCTGATCCCACGGCGGCAGCAGAGTGTTCTTCAACTCTCGAAAATTGTTTTCGTGGGTGTCCCAACCTCCGTTGTAAATCGAAACGCACCGCGTACCAGCCTCAACCAACCGCCGTGCCAGCAGGCAGGATTGACCAAAACTGTGTCGTCCATATTGGTCCCGCAGTTGGTCAGATTCGCTGCCGATATCGAACGCCTGCCGTACGGCCTTTGACTGCAGAATGTCGAACGCTTTCTGATACGACTTGTCCATCCCCTCCAGATCCTGGTCCAGCAGGTCGACATTGCGGAACCGGGTGTCCGCGCGCTTCAGCAAACGTTGCCGTGCATCGATCTTTTCTGCGGTGAATCCTTCAGGCGTGGCCAGCGCACGGACGCTGTAGTCTTTTGCGTTGGGGTCGCCCAACGCCGTGAACGGTCCGTAAGCGACGCCCAGATAACCGGACGAATAGCTTGCGGAGTTACTGCCGCCACCGGGCGACAGCACATACTGAGGAACGCCCCGCGGAGACTGGTGCTGTTTGGCAATCACCGAACCGTAGTCGGGATATTCCAGCGACGGAATTTTGGGATTGCCGGTCTGCAGGTATCGCTGACCGGGGCTGTGCGCTCTGCCCCTGAAACGATCCGTGGCAGCTGCGCATGTTGCAGCCCAGCTTGGAGAACAGTGGGACAACATGTCGAATGAAGTCAGGCGTCCCACCCGCGCCGCCAGCCGCCCAGCGCTGTGGAGCACTCTCTACACGCCGAGATTCTTCAGCCTGCGTCGCAGCAACAGCAGAGAAGAAAATGCAGATTGTTGTGGCGAACAAAGATCGCATCAATGACTCCTCGCGCTTGGCTGGAGTTGCAGAGAACGGGGCAACGAATTGTTCCTATTGCCTGCTCAACACCCATTCATTTCCAACCAAAGACGGAATCTGTTGCTGCCGATGTGGTTTGTTGACATCAGGCCAGAAGCAAGGCAGCCGCATGTGCACGTTGCTCGGGCGCAATAATGTATGGTCTCAATGTTGGAGAGGGTGTCCGGGTTGGAGCGAGGCACGAATGAAACCCCGGGACCGGCAGTGCCGGTTTGATTCTCCTTCACACGTTCAGTCCAGCCCGCGGCCACCCAATGGTCCAAAATCACAAATCGTTACTGCACCCGTTGCCCCGGAGAATCCGTTGGGGTTCAATAGCTTCCCTCGGTCGCTATCATCCGAACTGTCCAACACGATTGAGATGATCAGATTCGGGAGCGTACTGGATCCGACATCCGATAACGCCTGAGCCTGAGGAAATCGTTCACTTGACTGAAACTGCACGAGTTCTGGTTACCGGTGGTTACGGCTGCATTGGAGTGCAGACCGTAAAGTGGATCCTGGCAAACACCAACGCGACGGTCGTTGTGGGCAGTCGCGAAGTCAACGCACAGCGAACACAACGTCTGTTTGACGATGATGATTGCACAAGGTTGAAATGCGTCGGCCTTGACGTCAGAGAGCAGCAGCAACTTAAGGAAGTGCTGACATCAAACCAGATCACTCACGTCATCCACCTTGCCGCATTGCAAACGCCGGACTGTAACGCAAACCGCGACGCAGGCCTGCAGGTCAATGTCGCGGGAACTCAGAACGTGATCGAGGCAATCAAAGCGTGTCGGCCGTCTGTGCAGCGTTTCGTTTTTGCCAGTTCCATTGCCATCTACGGACCTCGCAGCTCATACGTCGATCCGAAAGTCCCCATGCTGGCCGAACCGGCGCCGGTGAATGTCTATGGAGTGTGGAAGCTGGCCGGTGAAGACATGTCGCGGCTGTTCTGCCTGGAAACGGACATTCCTACAGTCAGCCTTCGTCCTGGAGTCCTGTATGGTCCGGGGCGCGACGCCGGTCTGACTTCGACACCGACAACCGCGATGAAGTGTGTGGCTCTTGAGATGCCCTACGAAATTCCATTTCGCAGCCGCCAGGATTATCTGTACGCATCTGACGTCGGTGCTGCGTTTGGTAACGCCGCATTGGCACCGTTCAGCGGATACGGCGTGTTCACTCTCCCCAGTCACACAGTCGACACTGCAGAGATCGTCGACACCATGCGTCAGGCTGCGTCGGAAACAGGACTGGGTGCGAACTTTGGGATCACGATCGGGACCGATGACGTCCCGTTCATCTGTGACCTCGAATACGAGCCGTTCCTTCAGGTATTTCCTGACACTCCGCACACGCCACTTGCCACTGCGATACGGGAATCTCTTGAGGTGTTCAAAGTACAGCGCGAACGCGGTTGGCTGAAACGTTAGATGGATACATCATCGCGTTGCGTTCACAGGAGGCTGTTGAATCCGGCGATTTCGGTGGGACGAATCAGGACCATCCGCAGAGCCGGAGGTATGAGGAAGGGGCCGCAATAAGCGGGTAAGGGAGTGGCGAGTCCACTCCCT
>JAPYTO010000272.1 GCA_029941865.1 Fuerstiella sp.
GTTATCGCGATGAGGTTGATTCCTCATATTTACCGCCGTGCGTCTTTCTCGCAGCGGGCGGTCCCGTGGAAATCGCTCCTTCAGGAGAACGTCACGATCCGGCTACATTTCGGATTCGCAGGTCGCTCAGGAAGAGTAAGCCCATACGCCTGAGATGCTTCAAACGGAATCGATAATTATCCACCATCGATTTTCGTTTGCGTTTCATGCATCGCAGTCTCATGCGTACGGTCAAGAATTATCCGCGGATCACTCAACCGTGACACTCTTGGCCAGGTTTCGAGGTCGGTCGACGTTGCAGCCTCTCAGCAGGGCGATGTGGTAGCTGAGCAGTTGTAGTGGAATGGCGCACACCAGCGGTTGCAGATACTCTTCGATGTCCGGCACGTAAATGACGTCGTCAGCGATTTCGGCGACGGCATTGTCTCCCTGGCAGGCGATTGCGATCACCGGGCCTTTACGTGCCTTCACCTCTTCCATGTTGCTCATGACTTTCGGCTGGATTCCCGACCGAGGCACAACGAACACGCTGGGAGTCTGTTCATCCACCAGGGCAATTGGTCCGTGCTTCATCTCTGCCGCCGGGTAGCCTTCGGCATGGATATAGCTGATTTCTTTCAGCTTTAACGCCCCTTCCAGGGCGACGGGGAAGTTGCACAAGCGGCCAAGATACAGAAAGTTGTCAAAGTCCGCGTACTTGTTCGCGACTTCCTTAACCCTGTCGTGGCACTGCAAAGCTTCTTCGATTTTTGCCGGCATATCGCGCAGCTGGCTGATGATTCGTTTTCCCGCTGGATAGGACAGGTGCCGCATGCGTCCAAGGTACAGGGCCAGCAGCGTCAGCACGGTGACCTGCGATGTGAACGCTTTGGTGGAGGCAACACCGATTTCCGGACCGGCATGCAGGAAGATGCCACCGTCAGATTCGCGGGCAATGGTTGAGCCCACGACGTTGCAAATGGACAGCGTGGGATGTCCCTTTCGCTTGCATTCGCGCATCGCTGCCAACGTGTCTGCCGTTTCTCCGCTCTGAGTGATCGAGAACACAAGTGTCCCCTCGGTCATTGGCGGGTTTCGGTATCTTAATTCGCTGGCGTACTCAACTTCGGTTGGTATGCGGGCAAACTCTTCCAGCAGGTACTCACCGACCAGAGCAGCATGCCAGCTTGTGCCGCAGGCTGTCAGGACGATGCGATCAACTTTTCGAAGTTGTTGTGGTGTGAGGTTCAATCCACCGATGACCGCCGTGCCTTCTTCTTCATTCAGGCGACCACGCAGCGCATTTTCGACCGTCTGTGGCTGCTCGAAGATTTCCTTCAACATGTAGTGTGGATAATCACCCAGATCGATGTCCGACGAGACCTGATCCAGCGTCTGGATGGAGGGTCTTACGCTGCCCGACGTGCGATGGGTGATCTGAATCCCACTGGGCTGCAACACGACAACCTCATTGTCGGCCAGGTAGACGACTTCTTTCGTGTATCCGATCAGCGGACTGGCGTCGCTGGCAAGAAAGTACTCGTCCTTGCCGATGCCGATGACCAGGGGGCTTCCCGCCCGAGCGGCGATCACGGTTTCCGGGCAGTCTCGAAACAGGACGCACAGACCGAATGTGCCTTTTAGCTGATCCAATGATAAATTGATGGCTCTCAGGCATGTCCGCATGCATGGTTCATCACAATTCAGTTTCTGCTGCTCACTCAGATGATGAGCGATCAGGTGCGCGACAACCTCGGTATCCGTCTGTGATTGGAAGACGTAGCCCATTTCCTGCAGCTGATTTCGCAGGGAAATGTAGTTCTCGATCACGCCGTTATGCACGATGGCAACTTCGCCGTTGCCGCCGATGTGCGGATGCGAATTCTCGTCCGTTGTTTCACCGTGCGTCGCCCAGCGTGTATGGCCAATTCCGATTGAGCCACGGACCGGCTGTTCATCAAGCAGTGCGGCCAACTCGCCGACCCTTCCCGCTCTCTTCCGCAGAACAATGCCGTCATCTGCCATCACCGCGATACCGGCACTGTCATAGCCACGGTATTCCAGGCGATGAAGTCCCTCCAGCAGCAACTCTGAAACGGATCGAAAGCCCACGTATCCCACGATGCCACACATATTCGACTCCTGAGGAGATTTTTCGGAAGGCTAGGGCGTATGACCCGGGTAGGTCTGCGGGAAAAGCTTCATCGTCGACCACTCCGGAGCCTAAGACAATAGTGGAATCCGGGTCAACGACGCTTCGCGGACGTGCCGAATCCTTCTCAATGCCACTGGGTTGCGAAACGGGAAAGCAGCAGGATCTGCCGCTGTGGCGTTGTTGATGGAGTTACGGAACGCCAATCGTCATGATTGCCGTTATCTGTGGAAACTGCAGGCGTTCATCAGAATACGTCGCCCGGAACTGACGGTTCTCGGTCGACGGGAAGGGCGGGAGGTCCCTGGCCCGATGTCGGGGCAGTCCCTGTTTATCCCGGAACGATTGCCATTGAAGCTTTGACCTTGCCAGGGGCTGCAGTCTTGCGATTTGTGATGGAATACAACACAGTTCCAACTGCCATCGATCACTTTTCAGGAGCAGGAACACCTGTGAGGCTAAGTTGCTGTCATTTCAAATGTTTCCGATGCGTCGCTTCTGCACGGGCGTTGGTTGTCACGGTACTGCTGTGTCTGGCGATCATCAACCTGAACCTGCCGACGGTGATAGCGCAGAGGCCACTGTTGTCCGGACCTGGGGCAGTTCGTCTGAACAATGGCGTTGTCCTGCGCGGCATGTGCGATCTGAGTAACACACTGGATCCGTTTCTTCAGAACCAGCATCTGGAGCTGCGAAAGATCGATCAGGGATTTCGCACGTACTTTGTGTCGACTCGCCGCAGCAGCGAAAAGGTAGGTGACGCACGCGCCGTACCGAATCAGGAGTTCACGCTTGTCCAGCGTCGACAGGGGCGTCAACCTATGAACCTGCAAATAGGGCTGCATACGCGCACTCCGTTCCAGACAGATGGACAGGCGGAGATAACGCTGAATCAAACTGGCGGGGGAATGACACGGTTGCCCATCGGCATCACGTCGCTGAATCGCAGCATGGCGGCGGTAGACGGTCTGACACACAACTGGAAATTCGGTGTCTCAATGTACGCCCTTTCTGAAGACGTGCTGTATTCCGGTGACCAGGCGGGAGGACTGGTCACGCACGTCGCTGGCTATCAGGACGGAGCGACTCGACTGAACCTGGCTCAGATGCTGATGGAAGCGGAAAAATACGTCGCGGCCAGACGCATGCTTGAGGATATTCTCAAGGAATTCCCGGACCTTGAACCCCGGTGCAACACGTTGATTGACGGCTGGAATGACAGAGTCGGTAACCGCCTGATGGCAGAAGTCACCGCCCTGAAGGACAGCGGTAAACATCAACTCGCCGTGAAATATGGGCGCGCGTATCCGGACGAAAAACTGGCTCCTGTGTTGCGAGTTCGAGCAAAACAATTGATCGATGATCACGACGAAACGAAACGACGAATTGACGATCTTCGAATCAGACTGCCCGACATCATTGGCCGGATTGAGCATGACGAGCGTCGCGGTCAGGCCATGAGAATGTGGAACGAACTCGATCGGCACATCGACTTCAACACCCTGCCGCGTTTTTCCGCCTTCGAACTGTTGGCACAGGACGACGACCTGGCACCCGAAGCGAAGGTTGCTCTGGCGGCATCCGGCTGGATGCTGGGGGCGAACGAGGCGATTGACGGGTTTGCAGAAACGTTTGGACTGTTTCAGATTCGATACCGGCTGCAGGACTACGTGCAAACGACTGACGGCGAAGGCCCACTGCGGAGCAATCTACTGGACGAAATTCGCGCACTGGAAGGCTTCAGTGCGGAACGCGTGGCGGGACTCATCAGGTATTTGTCGCCGTCGAACTCACTTGCCATCGATCAGCCTTCGCCGCTGGACCCCGGCGAATTCTCGACTGAAGGTGGTGAGCTGACGGCGGCGTGCATCGGACGCGTCCCCCGCGAATATGCCGAAACGCGGAACTACCCGCTGCTGATTGCGCTGCCGCGTGCAGGTGCCACGGCCGAAGAGACCCTGGCATGGTGGGCCGCTGACGCGGAACGCAACGGCTACCTGCTTATTGTGCCCGACCTCTATCCACTCACTGCTGGATATTACGATGCGTCTGCGGAACAGCATCGCCTGCTGCTGAATCTGCTGCGGAAACTGAAGAGTGGCCTGTCGATCGACGACGACCGGGTTTTTGTGGCCGGGCATGGGATCGGCGGAGAAGCCGCAATGGATCTTGGGACCTCGCATCCTGATCTGTTCGCCGGGATCGTTTCCATCGCCAGCCTGGGGAGACGACACGTAACATGGGCGGCACATAATTCTACCTCACTGCCGTGGTACGTAGTCGTCGGAACACGCCAGCCGAATTATGTCAGCCGTATGATGCCGCTGCTGAAAAGACTGTTCCGACGCAGCGATGCGAATCGTGAGTACTGCGATGTTCTGTTTGTGCGATATACGGAACGAGGTTTCGAATCCTACGCGGAAGAGTTGCCGAACCTTTTTCGATGGCTCAACGTTCAGGCACGGCCGACGTTGCCGAAGAAGATTGACGCAAAAGTATTTCGCACTACGGACCTGAGATGGTTCTGGCTGGAAATCGATTCGCTGCCACTGCGTTTTGCACAGTTTGAGTACCCCACCACGTATGATGACGGACCGCAGGGCGCCCCGGGAAACATCGATGCACAGATCAACGGTAACTATATTCGCATCACTTCATTGCCCACGAAAAATGCGTCCATCCGGCTTTCACCGGACATACCCGGACTGGACCTGGAACAGAAAGTTACCATTCGAGTTGCCGGACGCAACGCTCAGGTGGAACGCTTCGTGGCCTCGGCCCGGGACATGCTGGACGACTTCCGAGTGCATCGTGACCGCTCAAGGATCTGTTACATGAAGATCCGTCTCAGGAACCCCTGACGGATCTTTCATGGCCGCGACGCTGGTGGATCCCACTTTATTTCCGTTGTGCAGTCAGCATCGCTCTGACCGGTGCCGGATGGCCTTCCACGGTTTTTGAGGAATCTGCCGGATCAAGAAAGTCTGGCAGCGACTCGAAAGTCATCCATTCGGTCCGCCGCTGTTCCGATGTCGTCGTGCGTGTGACATCGACGACTTTCACGTCCTGAAATCCGGTTCGTCGAAGCCATTTTGTCAACATGTCTACTGACGGAATGAACCAGACATTTCTCATTTTCGCATAGCGCCCCTCGGGCATCAGAAGTTGCTCGTCCCTGGTATCAATCACAAGGGTCTCCACCACCAACTGCCCGTGACGCTTCAAACTGTTGTACAATGACTGCAGATGTTCAATGGGACTGGTGCGATGATACAGCACTCCCATCGACACCGTCACATCGAAGGCATGCAGCCGTTCCGGCAGGCAGTCGTCACCCAGCGGCAGCACATAATTCGGCGCCGCTTCGACGTATTTCCTGATCACTTCATGCTGCATGACGTACAGTAAGAACGGGTCCAGGCCGATGATTCGAGTGGCTCCTGCGGCCAGCATTTGCCAGCCAAAATAGCCGTTTCCGCAGCCCACATCCAACACGCTGCGGTCTCGCAGTTCCACGTGATCGCGCAGGCGATTCCACTTCCAGTCCGAACGCCATTCGGTATCGATGTCTATTCCAAACAGATCGAACGGCCCCTTGCGCCAGGGACGGAATTTCATCAGGTTCGATCGAAGCTGGCTTTTAACCTCGGCGGAAATCTGTCCGTCCAGTGCGACTCGGCCGTCATTACGGGCGTGAATTCTGCTGTCGATGTCCGGTAGATCCTTCCAGCACTGGTGCCAGTCCGGAAAATTGCCGTGGCTGTTGACATCGATCGCGTGATGGCAGGCCAGCTGAAGTTGATCCGACCACGCCTCGTGACCTGTCTCGGTAAGCCACGTGAACAACGATTCAAAGTCGAACAGCGATGTATTCACAGGCAGCGATCGGTACAATTCTGTGCGGGGATTCCGTGATATACGGGGCGAAGAACAACATCGGTTTTGTCGCCAGGTCATCACACACCGCGGACGGTAACGCATTTCCACAGTGAGTGTAACAGCCGCGGGCGTTGAGCTGGCTGCGGCCCGTATCTATCATGGCAAGTTGCGTTGCCCCCTTTCCTGCCACTGGCGTTTCCAACCTGCGGAGCTTTTCATGCGTTGTAACCTCGTTCTCATGTTTCTGGCTGCCAGTGCCGGTCCACTTGTCGCTGAGACGCCCCGTGTTTTTCCTGCCGGTGAGTTGCCTGCGGATTCACGACTCGACGAACTCAGGACGCTGAACAGCTATTTCCCTTTCACGACCGTGGAGAATGAACAGCGGTGGCAGCAACGCCAGACTGAGATCAAGCGACGCATTTTGATTTCGCAGGGGATGTGGCCACAGCCGACCAAAACAAAGCTGCGAGCGACGATTCATGGTCGTCTGGAATACGATGACTACACCGTTGAACGGGTTTATTTTCAATCGATTCCCGGCCACTACGTCACTGGCAGCCTGTATCGCCCCAAAGGAAAACAAGGTCCGTTTCCAGCCGTTCTGTGCCCCCACGGCCACTGGCGCGACGCGCGGTTTTATGACGCTGGTGACGCCGCCGCGAAACAAAGCGTTGCCAGCGGAGCCGAGCGGTTCGTCAACGCCGCCCGCAATCACATTCAGGCTCGTTGTGTGCAGCTGGCTCGCATGGGGTGCATCGCCTTCTTCTATGACATGACCGGCAATTGCGATTCGATGCAAATCGGACATCGCCCCGACAAGTCAGACCATCTGGACACGTCTGAACACTGGGGGTTCCTGAGCGTGCAGGCCGAGCTGCGTTTGCAGAACATGATGGGGCTGCAAACGTGGAACTCAGTTCGCGCAATCGACTTTCTTTTGGAATTGTCCGACGTCGATTCGAAACGCATCGGAGTGACCGGTGCCAGTGGTGGTGGCACACAGTCGATGATCATCGCGGCGATTGACGACCGCATCACCGCGGCCATGCCCTGTGTGATGGTATCCACGTCGATGCAGGGCGGTTGCACGTGTGAAAACGCGCCATTGATGCGAATTGGCCAGGGCAATATCGACATCGCCGCTGCGATTGCACCGCGACCATTGGGGCTGACCGCTGCCGATGACTGGACCAAAGAGCTGGAGACAAAGGGTTATCCGGCATTGCAGAACCTGTACGCCATGCTGGGACACAGCGATCGACTGACCGCAGTTTTTAATACGCACTTTCCACACAACTACAATCACGTCAACCGCACGGTCATGTACGGTTTTTTCAATCGCCATTTTGGACTTGGGCTCGACGAGCCCGTGCTCGAGCGTGATTTTGAGTTGTTGTCGAAAGAACAACTGACGGTTTGGAACGACGAACATCCGGCTCCGTCCGGCAGCGATGTTGGCGATCTGCACGAAGTTACATTGCTGGGGTTGGCCACGGAGGATTCCGCAGAACGACTGTCGACTCTCATTCCCAATGCTGCACAGGGCCTGCAGAAATATCAGAACGTCGTCGGCAAGGCGTGGGAGACGATTCTTGGTCGTCGCCTTGATCAGGTTGGTGAGGTGACGTTTGCCGACACACGGGAAATTTCGCACGGTGGGTTTACTCTGACGCTGGGGTACTTGAATCACGCTGCAGCTGTTGAACAGCTTCCAGCGATGAAGTTGCGCAGCAAAAAAGGACGTCAGAAGGGCGTGGTCGTATGGCTTACGGAAGCCGGCAAATCCGGTTTGCTGCAGGCTGACGGAGTGATTGCGCCAGTCGCGAAACTGCTTCACGCGGGATTCACGATCGTGTCAGCAGATCTGTCGGGGCAGGGCGAGTTCCTTGCGACTGACGATCGTCTGGCAACGCAACGAATGTGGTATCAACGAGACGGAAGCAACGGCTGGGAACGTTTCGCGGGCTACACCTATGGCTACAACCATTCGCTGTTTGTCAAACGCACGCACGACGTCCTTTCGTTGATTGAATACGCCGTCACAATTTCGGGCGACCAGAGTATCCATCTGGTCGGCCTGGACAGGACTGCCGGTCCCATCGCATTAGCAGCGCGCAGTCAGGTGGCGGATGCGGTTGATGCGACGGTCGTTGACCTCGACGGTTTCCAATTCAGCCGGATCACCCGACACGATGATCCCATGTTCGTCTCCGGTTCGGTCAAGTACCTTGATGTCGGTGGATTGCTGAGCGTGTGCGCGCCGCATGATGTTTCTGTCGCCGGCCTGCCGGATCCGTCCGTTGCCAGACAGGTCTTTGCGGCCGCGAGTGCGTCCGCAAATCTACAAATCGTCGATCGGTCTGAGCTGGATTTGGTGTTGGAGCGGCTATCGCCATAGGTTGGCACGACAGCTTGTGAGTACGTTTTGTGACGCCTGGGATGATCGATTTGCCATTCCTGTTTCTGCCGCAGTTAACTGCCAGCTGGGGCTTTCCTGAGCATTGCGTCGCCGGGAATGTTCAAGAGTTCTCAAATCTGTTTATGTGTCGTATTTTCAGTTGCCTGCCTGTTTTTACGTCTCAGCCTGCCGAAAGGTTGTTTTCGGTAGATTTCTCGTAGCCGTAGCTGGTCCAATCTTGTGCCAAGTGTGTGCCCACCCTTAGCAGACGCTGCGGAATCTGCTACACCATCCGTGTAAGTACGGTGGGCGATATCAGCTTCCGTGCTTGTGTGTGTTCTCATTTCTCCAGACTCGTCGCAGAAAGGCGTACGGATGCCCATCCTTCAGGACAATTCTTTTTCTATTGGTCGCACTCCTCTTGTCAAAATCAACCGGCTGACAGAGGGGCTCAAAGCGACCGTGCTGGCCAAAATTGAAGGTCGAAATCCAGCCTACAGCGTCAAGTGTC
>JAPYTO010000273.1 GCA_029941865.1 Fuerstiella sp.
CCGGAAGCGCAGACGAACTGCAATGAATGCCACATGCCGGTTCACGAATCGTCTGATTTTGGCGCGAAGATCGTCGATGACTCCGGGCAGCTGAAGACTCACGACCATCTGTTTCCTTCCGCCAATACCGGCGTCGCCTGGCTGCGCGACCGTGACGAGATCATCCAGGCTCATCAGGAGTTTCTGAACGGCGTCATGCGAGTCGACCTGTTCGGCGTTCGCCAGCACGGCACGATTGAAGGAGAACTCACGGCTCCGCTGCGGCCGGATGTTCCGGTGCTGTCACCGGGACGTCGTTACCTCCTGGAAACAGTGATTCGGACGGTAAAGATGGGGCATCATTTCACTCAGGGAACCACAGATTCAAATGAGATCTGGCTGGAGGTCACGGCTGACACCGGTGGTCGCCGGATTGGCGCCAGCGGACTTCTTCAGGAAGACAATTCGGTTGATCCGTGGGCCCACTTTGTCAACAGTTTCGTACTGGATCGAAACGGCAACCGCATTGATCGACGAAATGCGCAGGACATCTTTGTTCCTTTGTACAGCCATCAGATCCCGCCTGGTGCCGGCCAAACCGTGCATTACGCGCTGCAGGTTCCCCTGGATGTCTCGGCACCGGTCACGGTGAATGTGCGACTGCTGTATCGAAAATTCGATTCGAAGTACATGGACTACGTCGATCGAAAAATGGCGCAGCTGGGGCAGCCAATTCGTGGCCATCAGGACGGAGTCCCATATCGAAACGAACTTCCAATCACTGTACTTGCTGAGGATTCCGTGACGTTCGCGGTGGAGGGTGTTGCCGAAGAAGTCGTGAATCCCATCCGTGACATGCCCGAATGGCAGCGCTGGAATGACTACGGGATCGGGATGCTGCTGAAGGGCAAAGCGGAACTGAAGCAGGCAGCGGAGGCGTTTCGTGAAGTGGAACAGCTCGATCGCTATGACGGCCCGCTGAATCTTGCTCGAGTACTTCTACGAGAAGCGGGTGACGGACAACTTGACGAGGCCGTTGAAGCGGTGCAGCGTGCGGTGTTGCACACAGATCCCGCGGCCCCGCCGTGGACGCTGGCGTGGCTGAGTGGTGAATTGAATCGGCAGCAGGGATTTTTAAGGGAAGCCGAAGACAATTTCCGCCAGGTGCTGGAGTATCGCACGGCTGAGACCGTCCGTCGGCGCTTCGACTTCAGTCGGGACTACGTGGTCAACAACCTGCTCGGCCAGACAATATTTGACCGTGCGTTGCAGGCCCGCAGCACGGCTCGCGCGGCAGAACGAAAACAAAGGCTGCAGGAAGCCGCAGACGTATTTCGACGAACCCTGGAACTGGATTCCGAAAACGTCGATGCGCATTACAATCTTGCTCAGCTGTATTCCCACCTGGGTGACGCTGAACTCGCCGCCGAACATCAACGTCTGCACGAAAAATACAAGGCCGACGATACTGCACGCGGTCAGGCATTCGGGTTAGCACGCAAACAGTACCCAGCGGCCAACGCGGCAGCGGAAGCTCTGGTCATCTACGACCTGTTGCAGACTCCGCAGGCGAAGCAATAGATTCCCCGAAGCAATAGATTCCCCGGAGCAATCGATTTTCATGTTCCGGCTGACTCATGGACGGGCGAGGTCAATTTGCTTTGTGAACGTCTTCTGGCGGAGCGTTTGCTCTTTTTGCTCGTTGAAAAGATGCAGTTCCAGAATCTCGAAGTCATCAGTCACAACATACTTTCGGGCCAGTTCCTCCGTGCGGATCAGGCGCGTTTCGATCTGTGATTGAACGGACGGTTCGGAGCTGGTGGGGTCAAAGGGAACCCGCATGACCACGCGCAGGATCTTCGGCGTCCCTTTCTGTCCCTTCCTTTGACCGCCGTCAACGCGTGGACTACACCCCTCAAATTCCGCCACCAACGCGTCCTGCAATGGCATAAAGGGCATCATTTGTACGTTCCAGAAAAACCACAACGTGCCGCTGGCCAGGATGCCAAGTGTAAACATTGCCGCCACGACCTTTTTTCCTGATATTCGTGGGTAATCGCGAGGCTCATTGGTGGGTGCAGTGGTCAAGCGATTTCAGACGTTCTGAGGGAATGGGCAGACGGAAGTCGGGGAGATTGTAGATCGATCGTCAGGTAAGCAACGCTCGCAAAATTAGTGTCGTAGCGGAAGTCGCCAGACTTTCGGCTTTTCACGTACAGCACCGAAAGTCTGGGCGACTTCCGCTACGTAAAACCGCACCGTTGTTTTGCGGCCGGTCCTTAGCATAGCAGATATAGGAAAACTGACTGATCAAAGACGATCCGGCTGATGGGACGGTTTTGTCGAGCGAACCGCATTCACGAATCGTCGAATCTTCTCGGAAGACTTCACTCCGGGACTCGTTTCCACGCCGCTGGCTGTGTCGATGCCCCATGGCTGGGCGACGTCCACTGCCGCAGCGACGGTCTCCGGAGTCAATCCGCCGGCCAGAATCACACGTGGCAGCGGTGTCGGCGGAATATCCATCCCCGAGTGCCCCGTCGCATCAGCAAGGCAATTCAGTTGCTGCTTGAATTCCGTGAACAGATCCGCGTCGACCATGTGACCCGTACCGCCGTACTCGTCGGCCACAAAGGCATCGACCAGGACTGCCGCCAGCGGCACACCGTTCTGTTGCAGTTCACGAATCGATTGAACTACGTCCACCGCGCCGCCAGCCCGCAGTCGAAATGCTCGCACGATGGCGACGTCCGGGCAGGCTTCGTGGACGGTCGCCATGGAAACAGTTGTTTCATCTCCATGGAACTGCACCGCAGTCAGCTGGACGCACCTGACAATGTCGATCACTTCGTCCACAGGCGAGTTGACGAAAACACCCACGACGTCCAGCTTCGATTTCACGGTATCACGAATCCTGCGTGCTACGTCAGCGGAAATGAACCGCTTTGACCCGGCATAGAAATTCAGACCAACGGCATCCGCGCCGGCAGCGACGATCGCCTGGGCATCATCGACGTTGGTGACTCCACAGATTTTGATCCACATGACCGTCAGCTCTCAATCATTTCGGCCCACGCCGGTGCGGGCACGGAGAATTCTCTCAATTCTCCGTTACGGTCGTGCAGCGATAAACTGAGGGCATGCAGACACATCGGCGCATCGCCAACGGAAAGTGTTGTGTTTTCGGCGGTTTGACCGTCTGGCAGATATGCCGGGTCGCCCACAATTGGAAAGCGCAAATGCCATAAGTGCAATCGGATTTGATTGGTTCGTCCGGTCAACGGAGACACCTGCAGCACTGCCGTGCCGTCATCCAGTCGGCTGAGAACTTGAAATTCGGTTTTCGCTGTCTGTCCGTCAGCAGTGATCAGTCGCAGGCCCTTGTCTCCCGGCGACGATGCGATCGGAGCGTCGCAATGGAACTTGTCGCGGACCGGATGTCCATGAACGCGGGCCAGATACGTCTTGCTGACGGTGCGGTTTTCAAACTGCGGCTGGATCAATTTCGCGACGCTGCGTTTTCGACATAACAGCAGGACACCTGACGTGTTTGCGTCAAGTCTGTGAGCCAGCAGCGGATGTTCCGGGCGATACACATCATCCAGGATGTATTGCAACGTGTTGCGGTTAAACCGACCGGACGGGTGCAACGGCAGCGGTGCCGGCTTGTTGACCACAATGAACTGATCGTCTTCAAATACGATCTGGATGTCGCTGTTGATGTCCGGCTCCGTGGTTTCCGGCAACAGGTGTTCAAATCGTTCACCGCCTCGCACCCTGCGATCAGGAGACAGTGGCACGGACTCCACCGGTGATTTCATTCTGCGTCGACGTCGACCGTACCGCTGACCGGGGACGATACGACTTTGTTCGATTCGTGCCAGCCAGTCTTCGCGCGGAACCTGTGGGTGCCATTCTGCCAGAAAATCAATCAGGTCATATCCGTCGAATCGGGCGGGCACATTCAGCGGACGCTTGTTGAAATAGGGTTCGCTGCCGGGAAGTGGTGAAGTTTTGCTCTTCAGCTGAGCGTTTCTCTGCTGCAGACGGTCTGCCAGCTGGTCCGCTGGTTCCCGGTAACAACGCGGGCACGATTCGCCTGCGACGTATTTTTCAGATTGTTGGTCTTCGGGACTCACGACTTCCTGACAGATGTAGCACTGCGTGTGGTCCGTTTCTTCCAAATCCGGGTCCAGCGCGACTCGTTGGTCGAACACAAAGCAATCGCCGTTGTAGTGGTCCCCGCCGCATTCTTCGAAATATTTCAGAATGCCTCCATCAAGCTGAAACACTTTTCGGAAACCCGCCTGCTCCATGTACGGTCCCGCTTTCTCACAGCGGATGCCGCCCGTGCAGAACATCACGACAGGTTCGTCCTTCATCTGCTCCGGTAGTCGTTCGACAGCTGCCGGGAAGTCACGAAAGTTGTCGATGCCCGGCAATATGGCGTTGTCAAATGTGCCGACTTCGATTTCGTAGTCATTGCGAGTGTCCAGCAGATGGACTTTCTGTCCCTGATCCAGCCACTTCTTCAATTCGGTGGCTGCCAGTTTGGGCGAACTTCGTTGAATCGGATTCACGCCCTCGACACCAAATGCGATGATCTCGGACTTAATCTTGATCAGCATTCGGTTGAACGGCAGGTAGTCGCTGACGCTTTCTTTTGGCTGCAGGTCAGCCAGCAGTGGGTCTGCACGAAGAAAGTCGAGAAGTCTGTCGATGCTGGACCGCTGTCCCGCCAAGAACAGGTTGATGCCTTCGGGGCTCAGCAGAATTGTTCCGCGAAGGTTCGTTGGTGCCACGATTGCGCGTAGCTGCTGGCGGCGCTGCTCAAGATCGTCCAGAGCGACAAACTTATACGCGGCGATGTTCACGGCCTGCGACGAACGGTCCGTTGCATCAGCCTGAATGTCGGGTTCGACGGACATGTGTTGAGTGATACGAAAGCCGGCCGCAATGTTCATCGCAACCGTTACAAATTGAGGTGTGAGAATTGTGAAACTATTGTTCTCAAATATCAGTGTCGAAACGAGGTTTCAGATCCGGTTTAGGCACCTAATGTCGGATCTGAGATCGTGGACCTGACATTCGGAATCTCAAGGCGGTGACTGACGTCGAATCCGGAGCAGTGACGACTGCCGATACTCGAATCCCCGGATTCGAGTAGGAAGAGCGGGCCATTCGCTTCTGAGTGTTAGCTCGACTGGGTCTGGGGACCGTCCGGCGATTCTGTCTGCATGGCGATATCGCGTGAGGATACCGGCGTTGTCCAGCGGAGCAAGAGTGGAAGCAGGACCAAGTCCCCGAAAATCCCACCTATCATGGAAAGACTCAGCAACGCTCCGAAATACACCAAAGGGACGAAACGTGAAGCAGTCAGGACCATGAATCCGGCAACGAGGGCCAATGACGCGAAGACCACGGCTCGACCTGCTCCGGCGTGTGCAATCTGCAGGGCCTCTGTAACGCTGGTCGTCCGGCGAGCTCTTTCGAAAGCGGTGATGTAGTGAATCGTGGAATCCACCGTCAGTCCCATGGAAACGCTGGTGATCATTGCTGTGCCGATATTAACCGGCATGCCGATCCAGCCCAGCGTGCCCATCACCATCGCGACGGGAAATATGTTCGGCAGCAGCGAAATCAGACCGATGCGCAGACTTCGGAAGGCAATTGTCATACATGCCAGAATCCCGACTGTGGCCACGACAAAGCTGCGCAGCTGGTCATCCAGCAGGCTTTGAATCAACTCAGCCAGCAGCACAAACATGCCCGAAGCAGCCGGCGTCGTCGTCTGTGACAGCTCCGGGCGGCTGGCGAAGAATTCTCGCACGCAAGTCCGAATTTTTGCAATCTGAGCAACCTTGTTCTCGCTGGACTGTTGTTCAATCGACCGCAGGACAATCCGCATGCGACGTAACTTTTCGTTGTATAAAGTTTCGATCAGCCGGGGTTGTTTCCGCGTTGCTTTTTCCAGCGTCTTGACGGGACCAAGCACCCCCCGGGGAGGCAGACTGAGGACGTCAGTCAAAGACAGAATGCGGATTGAATCGTCGTCCATCGTTAACGCACGCAGTTCTTCGGTGAGTTCCTTAACCACGTTCAAAAAGTCATCAGTCAACTTCTCCGGTGTGTCAAACGACACTTCCCAGCTGCCGGCACCTCCCAGTCGGGATTCGATAAACTTCAACGACTGTACGATTGACGATGATTCTTTGAAGTTCTTGCTGAAATCCGTTTCGATGGTCAGTCGAAAGACGCCGGGAATCGCAGCCACAAACAGAACGAGGCAGATGACGGCTGTCAGCAGTGGCTTCTGCTCGACGCCCCGGCAGGTTACCCGCAAGGCTCGATCAAGCCAACGTTCCATGGGCACATTGGCGGGGGGTCTCAACCGTGATCCCGATCCCAGTGTGGCCGGTAGGATGATAAAACAGCCAAGCAGCACGACACCTGTGGCAAGGCACATCATTATGGAGAAGCTGCGGACGGGAGTAATTTGACTGACCAGGAGTGAACCGAACCCGACTGCCGTCGTGACACAGGTCCAGAATATTGGTGCCGCCATGTCCGTCAGTGTTTGCCGGGCCACGGCGGGAAAGTCCGATTTTGCATTGGAATCCGTCGGCTGCAAACTCATGTCACGACGAAGATCTCGATAGTGGACGATCACATGCATGCACGTTGCAATTCCAATGACCGTGACCAGAGAATTCAGCATCGAGCTGACCATGCTGAGTTGGGCACCGACGAGATACAAAATAGCGCGTGTCGCCACGACGGACCCCAGAACAAGTCCCACGGGCGCCAGCACCCAGCGGAGACTGCGAAACATGGCCACCAAAACCGTTGACAGAATCGCCAAAGAGACGAGGAACAGAATCTGCCCGTCTTCTTCCACAAGTCGAAACATGTCGAACACCTGAACCGGTTCGCCCGCCACCGCCACGTCAGCGGGCATGGATTCAGCCACCGCTCGAATTTGCGCCAGAGTTTCAGCACGAGAAATTCCGGCTTCTGCTTCCGACATCAGCTCCAGAACAATGCCCGTTGTCCGCCCGTCCCGACCGATCAGTGTGCCTTCAAACAAACGGAACACAGCTTTACGCGTGTTCCTGAAACGAAGGTCGGGGTCCCGCAGGTCCCGCATGTCCGGCAGTTGCTGAGTCTTTTCAGCGTTGACGCCAGGAATCTGATTCAATTGTGCCGTTGTGGCGTGAATACGTCGCGCGACATCGGCGTCGACACGATGCAGCACGTTAATTTCTAACGCGGCAGCAAGTGATACGGGGTAGTCGCCTTCAATATCGAGCAGACGGTCTTCCGTCCATGCGACCACCACGAATTCGTCACCGCCGAAATCCTGCCGACTCCTGCGCAGAAGTCTGATATCCGGGTTGTCGTCCGCAAAAAACGACTCAATCCGCTGGTCGAACTCCAGACGTCCGGAAATTGGAATCGACACCAGGACAGCGATTACGGCGGCCAGCAGCAGATAGTTTCGTAACAGGATCAGAGTCTTCATGACGTGAACACCCGGTATGACTGGTCTTGCGCAACCATAGGGACGGCTGCGTCTCGGAAGATCCAGGCAAATGTCGGGGCTTTCCCAAGCACGGACTCTACAGCACCGGCCGGAGAATTCGAAGTCGCTCTCGGTGACCGTTCCATGTCGAATGCGCAGTCACCGACGTTCACATGTCGATGATCCGACGTTCCAGTCCGGGTCGTCCTGCCGTCCCCGGCAAATCGCGCAAAAACGACACAATCGGAATGTGCATCGGCCTCCCAGGCACGGCAATGTCGCGTTTATACATCATTCCCGAATAATTCAACCGTCAGACTTGCCGTCCGTGACCTAGTTTTACGGCAACAGAAGTTATGCGCGTTTGTCGCCCTGGCGGCCCACATTGTCGCCGGAAGTAGAAAAGTCAGTCGTTTGGAGTTGAAGATGGTCGCCCCCCCCAAAGCCAGATCGAACACCCAGGACTTTGAGCAGCTCAAGGAACACATCCACGGCAAGCTCGTGGAAAAGCTGGACCTGACGCGACTGTCAGAGCTGGAAGGTGATTCACTTCGCCGTGAAATCCGGGTCGTGGTGGAACACCTGTGCGACACAGAAAACCCCCTGCTGAACCGCTCCGAACGCGAGTGCCTGGTGGAAGAGGTTCTGGACGAGGCCTTTGGATTTGGTCCGCTGGAACTGCTTCTGAAAGAAGAGGGCGTTGCGGACATCATGATCAATGGCCCGAAGAACGTCTTTCTGGAGAAAGATGGCAAGATCATCAAATCGGACGTCACCTTTCGAGACAATGATCACCTGCTGCAGATTCTGGACCGTATTGTCTCCAAGGTCGGTCGTCGTGTTGATGAGACGTCGCCCATGGTCGACGCTCGACTGCCGGACGGTTCGCGTTTAAACGCAATCATTCCACCGCTGGCGCTGGATGGCCCTTCGCTGACAATTCGTCGCTTTGGTACCAATCCGTTGACGCTGGAAGACCTGCTGAAGTTTGGAGCCTTCACACCTGAAATGGTCATGTTCCTGGAAGGAGCCATGAAGGCTCGCCTGAACATCATCATCAGCGGTGGTACCGGTTCCGGTAAGACGACACTGCTGAACACACTTTCCAGTTTCATTTCCAATGAAAACCGCATCATCACAATCGAAGACGCAGCAGAAATTCAACTGCAGCAGGAACACGTGCTGCGGTTGGAAACCCGCCCTCCCAATATCGAGGGCAAGGGAGCTGTCACAGCCACAGATCTGGTCAAGAACGCCTTACGTATGCGTCCGGACCGAATCATTATCGGGGAATGTCGTGGCGGCGAAGCGCTGGACATGCTGCAGGCGATGAACAC
>JAPYTO010000274.1 GCA_029941865.1 Fuerstiella sp.
TGGCCGTGACTGCGCCCCAGGGGCAGGTGGCTAAAGTCGACCGACACATTCTGCTGGTCGATACGTCCGCCAGCCAGACTGGACGAGTCCGCGAATCTGCCTTTCGGATGGTTTCACAGGTCCTGGCACAACTTTCACCGAAAAGCAAAGTTCAGATCTTTGCGGCTGACGTTTCCTGCGAAAGCCTGACGCAGGGCTTTGTGGGCACTGCGTCCAGGGACGTCAACGATGCTCTGCAGAAGCTGTCCATGCGAACTCCGCTGGGCACAACAAATCTGAAGGTCGCCTTCCGCACATTGCTGGATAGCGTCGCCCAGAGTGGCCCGACGTCAGTTCTGTATATTGGGGATGGACTGACATCCGCCAACACCCTGCAGCAGGACGAGCTGAACGAACTGGTCAAACAGTTCGTTGCCAAACAAACTTCAATTCACTCGCTTGTGATCGGTCCCAACTCAAACAACGAATTGCCCGCAATCCTTGCCAACCTCACGGGTGGCACGGTGGCAACCCCGGATCACGGACAGCAGCAGGACAGTGCTGCCAGGTCTGCGGCGTCACTTCAGATCGCTCCTGTGAGCGTGCGGTCGTTCGCCGTCGACGGCCGGTCTGTCAAATCCGCTGGCAACGGGATACACATGCTGAGGTCCGACCGACACTGCATTGTTTTAGGCAAGGGGCAGATCAAGGACTTCGCAAAGTTGACCGCAGTGACTGACTCTGGCACAAAATTGTCCTGGAATTCAGACCTCTGTCAGCGTTCTGCTGGTGGGCCGGAACTTCCACACCTCGTTAATCGCGTCCTGGATTCGAACGGTGTTAATGCACCACTTGCCAGTCTGGAGCTGTTGGCAGATGGGGCGCGACAGTTCGCGAAATCCGTTAAGGATTCGGTAGCTGCCAGCAACTATCTGAATCGCCGCGGCCGGACCCGTGAAGCGACAGCCATTGCTGAAAAAGCGGCAAAGATGGACAGTTCCAACAAAGAAATAAAGGCGATGCTGACGGCCCTGCAACAGCCGCCGGCAGTGCCATTAGCGGCTCCTGACGCCCAGCCCCTGCCGGACTCCGGAACAGCACAGCGTCCGGACCCTCTGGCTGATGTCGAAACAAGACTTCGACTTGAGGCTCAGATACTGGCTGCTCAGACAAACGCTGCCATCGATGACGCCCGCAGAATCAGTTTCGACCAACCGGACTTCGCCACAAGTATTCTGAAAGACGTGCTGGAAACGATTCAGGCATCGTCGGACATTAGCCCGGATGTTCGCTCGGAACTGGAACGACGAGTGATCGCTGCACTCGGCAGCGTACGGAATCAGCAGCAGAGCAACGCACTGACAAGCAAACACCTCGCCCGTGACGAAGCCGTCCAGGAAGCTCAACGCAAGCTGCTGGCCGAACAGGACCAGGAAGAAGTTCGCTTGTCGATCCTGATTGACCAGGTTCGTGGGCTGCTTGATCGTGCCGCACATGGTGACGTCAACGGCTTTGAGGATGGCGAAATGGTTGCGAGAACTGCCCTGGACCTCAAGCCTTTCAACGGCCCCGCAACGCAGGCGCTGGTCATGTCGGAAGCTCTGGGACAACTTAGTAAGGCCTACCAACTTGTCAATCTGCGACACGACCGGTTCCTGGCAGTCCTGTATCAGGTGGAATTATCCCACGTACCTTTTCCGGATGAACCACCGATTCAATATCCGCCGGCAGATGTCTGGCGTGCTCTGACGTTGACTCGCGTTCCCCGATACGAATCCTTCGACTTAACAACTGAAAAACCGGTCGAAAAATGGCTGCGACTGATGCTCAGCAAGCCCGTACCGCTGCTGGATTTCCCGGGTGACACACCTTTGAAGGAAGTCATGGAAACGATCTCCACCTACTATACAACAACTTACGGTGACGTTGGCGGCTCATCGGGGACTGATTTCCGTATGACGATCTGGGAAGATAAAGCCGAACTGGAACTGGAAGGCCTGAACTCTTTGGACGATGTCACCGTTAGCGACATCAACTTTGAAGGTATCACGCTGCGAAATGCCCTGAAGCTGATCTTCGAGCAAACTGTCGACCCGGACCTGACCTATGTCATCCAGAACGAAGTCTTCATGATCACCACGGCCGCCAAAGCGGAATCCGATGAAAACCTTGTGACTCGCGTCTACCCTGTCGCGGACCTCGTTATCCCGCCCGTACAACTCGGTGGTGGTGGTGGCGGGGGGTTCGGTGGCGGTGGTGGCCAGCAGGGCGGCCAGCAGGGTGGCCAGCAGGGTGGTCAGCAGGGCGGCGGCGGATTCGGTGGTGGTGGAGGCGGCGGCCAGTTCAGTATTCCACCGGAGATCACTGAAATGCTGGAGAACGCCGCAAGAGACGGTATCTCCATGGATACCGTTAACAACCTCAAAAAAAAACCACTGCTCAACTAGAGTCCATACCCTGGTCAGGCGCCCGTCATCGGCGGTCGCCATATCGACTCGTTTCGTACCAGCCGCCCAAACGCACTCGGCAGCGACCGGATCAGAATGCCCGAACTGAAAAACGGGCCACTGAACTGCTGGCCGAGGTTGCCAACAGCGATGAAGCGTTGCCTATCGCCTGGGACAATGCGCTGAAGAACAAGCGATTCAGTTCCGACGCGCTGTTGACTGCCATCGGCAGGCTCCACGACAGGAAGCACTACGAGAGTGCCATTGAAGGGATTCAATCCGCCCTCCGCAACGACCAGGCCCAGACCTGGATGTACGACGTGCTGGCGATGGAAATGAAGCTGGCCGATCGACCACAAAAACAGATCGATCGTGTTTTGCTGTCCCGCATCGACTTCGCTGCCGGCAACGAAGCCCAAATGCTGGTCACAGCATCGTACATGGCAAGGTTCGGCGCGCACGATCAGGCCATTGCAATCTGCCGAGAAGCTGCCAAACGCAATCCGTGGCAGCCCACCACGTGGGGTCTGGCCAGACGTATTGCAGATGGCAGCCAGAATCCCGATGCGATCATCTGGTCACGTGTCGGCACGATTCGTCGCGTCTGGACTGACGGTTTCGAATCCGAGCATGCCGAAGCCATGACCGTTTTGCGGGACCTGGAACGCAACATGACGGCGGCTGGAAATCCGCAGATGGCCAGCAACGTGCGCAGCGCGATGCAGTCAGCAAATGCCCGCGACCTGCGAATCCGAGTTACCTGGGTCGGCGACGCGGATATTGACCTTGATGTCATCGAGCCGAATGGGCAGCGATGCTCCCGCAAGTCCCGCTTGACATCAAATGGCGGCATGTTGATCCGACAGAGCGATGGCGGTAAACAGGGACGACACACAGAAGAGTATGTCTGCGTCGAAGCCCTGTCCGGTGAATATGAAATCAGGGTTCGCTATATCCTGGGCCGTGTCATCACTGGCAAGGTCAAGGTGGAGGTGATTCGGTACCAGAACACAGACCACGAAAAGACGATGTCCCTGGCGACAGAGGTCGTCGAACACGACGCGACCATTAAGGTTCTGGTCGAACGGGGTCGCGGAGCAGCACAAAAGTAATTCGAAGCGACGACATCTAGCGCCGTTTCACACGCGGCCGGACAAGTCCAGGCATAATGTCGGCGTCCAGGTCAGCAGTCAGGCCCTGTTCCAGGTACTCCCATGCAATGGCGGCCATGGCAGCGTTGTCGGTGCACAGTTCCAGCGGTGCGATTAACAGTTCGATACTGTGGCGTCTGCACATCTCAGCAAGCTGTTCCCGAAACAGCTGATTGGCAGCGACCCCTCCTCCCACACACAGTCGCTTGCATTTCAGTTTTTTCAATGCCAGGCGACACTTGAAGATCAGCACGTCGACGACCGCCTGCTGAAACGAAGCCGCCAGGTCCGGCACAATTTCCGGCGGTGTATGTGTCAGCTGATCCGGCCCTGGTAAGCCTCGTGCCTTGTACAGAACTGCCGTCTTCAGCCCGCTGAAACTGAAATCGATACGGTCCGCACGCATCATCGGTCGCGGCAATTTAAACGCGTTCGGATCGCCTGTTTCCGCAGCTTTCTGAATGGACGGCCCGCCGGGATACGGCAGGCCCAGAATTCGAGCCACCTTGTCAAATGCTTCCCCGGCTGCGTCATCCGTGGTCCCTGCGAATAATTGGCTATCCGTTGCTGAAGGGCAGTCGTACAGATTTGTGTGCCCGCCACTGACAACAAATCCAACTGATGGATACGCAGCAGACTCTGTCCCCATCCCGCACGCATAAATATGAGCATCGATATGATTGACGGTAATCAGCGGAACATTCAGACTCATCGCCAGTGTCTTGGCCGCAGTAAATCCAACCAGCAGAGAACCCACGAGTCCCGGTTCGGACGTGACGGCGATGGCCGACAGATCACTCAACTGGCAATCCGCGATCGACAATGCTTCGTCCAGAACAGGCAGTATCCTCCGCACATGCGCACGAGAAGCGATCTCGGGGACGACGCCACCGAATTCCTGGTGTAGTTCGAACTGCGACGCCACGACATTCGACAAGACACTGCGGTCCTCAGCAACAACAGCTGCAGAAGTTTCATCACATGAAGATTCGATTGCCAGGAGAAGCCGCAAGAGAGAAACCTGTCGGGAGTGTTGTGACACGCTGTCGGGCTGTGTGCCCACCATTGGGAGGGCCTCGCATGGTAGCGTCACACAGACACGACAACATCCAGCATCGATGCACGCGGCACAAGTTTCATGAAAGCAGACTTCTCCGGACGGTCAATTCTCATATGATGGGTTGGACCGTCGTCCCCTCCTGCCTCGTTCCCCCCGGAAAGCTAAACGCTATGTTTCGATACCTCCAGCTGACAACCGTTGTGGCCGTCGCTCTGACAACGTCAACACCTGTGCTGCAGGCAGCAGACAAGGAAACTGCCGGTGCTCCCAAAGCAGTCGTAACGCTTAAGGAAGGCACCTGGAAGGACGTCCAGACGTTAATCGCAGAGCGTCCAGGAAAAATTGTCGTCGTGGACATCTGGTCCACTTCGTGTCTTCCATGCATGAAGGAGTATCCGGAACTCGTGAAACTGCAGAAGACCTACCCGAAACAAATCGTCTGTGTCGGCTTTAACATCGACTACGTCGGTATCAAATCCAAACCACCGGAATACTACCGCCCCCGTGCAGAGAAGTTTCTGCAGAAACACGAAGCCGACTTCTCCAACTTCCTCAGTTCTGTTGATGCGATTGAGATCTTTGATCAACTGGACCTCAACTCCATCCCGGCCGTACTCGTCTTTGGCAAGGACGGAAAACTAGGCAAGCGATTTGATGACACGCTGCTGAAGCCCGGCAAAGTGGAAGCGTTCACTTATCAGCAGGACATCAACCCATTCATCGCCAAACTTCTGAAAAAGTAAATGGAACTTTCCGAGTTAAAAAACGCTCGATTCGACGTCGCCCGCTTCTGCGGTGGGTGCTGCGGTGCCCACGGCAACTCAGTTTTTCACACTGGGATGTGAGCCGCAAGGCGCTAGCCGCGGGTTCGTTTGGTAAAAAACGGCGGCTAGCGCCTTGCTGCTCACGCCGAGATCTGCGTAACTTCAAGAACTGAGTGGCCGTGCTGTGCTGCCGGACCTGGCTTGCCTGTCCTGACCATATCGACGATCATGCACAGCAGAGAAATCTCACATTTCACGGGCAGGGCAGCGCACGGATGCGATCGCCGTCAGACAATTTGCTGCAACTGGTCTCTGAGCTGCAACTCTGCAGTCCACAGGACGTGGCCGCGTGTGAAGCGACGGTCCGACTTTTGTGTCGTGATCTCCCGGATTTCGACTCCGTATGGATTGACGCACTGGCTCAGCGAGGAGTTCTCACGCCATGGCAGGCCAATGTTCTGCAGTCGTCGGACCCCCATCAACTGCGTGTCGGACAATACGTGCTGACAGAGCAACTGGGGAACAACACCTTCCGGGGAAGAGATCTCGATTCGCACGACACCGTTGCCGTCCATCGGCTGCCGGACGCGAATGGAACATCGACGGTACACGACGGTCGCGTGCTGGGTACTTTGATACAACGTGCAGAACAACTACGGCGCACTGCGCCAGTCGCGATCGCAGTTCCGTTCGCGTTGACGGAATCGGAATCGTCAGCCCCGCCGAGCGTGGTGAGTGAGTTTGTCCCCGGATGGAACGCCGATGAACTGCTGATCCGTGGCGGGCGACTGCCCTGGCCCGTTGTGGCAGAAATCGGTCAGCAACTACTGACGGCGCTGGCATGGCTGGAATCGCACGATCTGCACCATGGCGAAATCGTCCTGCGCAACGTCAGACTGCGTCCCGACGGCAAAGCGGTGCTGGTCGCTCCATTCGTGGCACGACAGCAGCAGCCATTCACTTCGTTCACAGGATCTCTGACGCTGCGTGAAATCGAAACCATCGCCCCTGAACTGAGCGCCACCGGCAACAGTCCTGATTCGCGTACAGAAATCTATGCGGTGGGTTGCGTGCTCTGGCAACTACTCACGTCTCGCCCCGTATTCCCGTCCGCCGATCCGGTAACCCGGCTCATCCAGGCGAAGGCAAACGATGTTGATGACGTACGCGACCTGGTACCTGACTGTCCGGACTGGCTGGCACGCGCAATCCACAACTTTACTCGACGCAGTGCCGAACTTCGGCCGCAATCGCTCCGTGAAGCCAATGAACACTGGACATCACGTGCAGGTGTCAGTTGCCGAGCCACCAGAAAACTGTGTCACCGGTTACCGGACCGTCGACAGGTCAGCCGGTCAAAGACTTCTGCAGGTCCCGCCTCGTCGCGCGTCCGCGGAATCGGGACAGTGGTCGCCTCAGTCATCATGATCTGTGCGTTCGTTTCGTACGGTATGCACCGAGGCTTGTTGCCACTTCCGTTGACCATGAATCCTGGCGACACGACGACCAACTCTGCGCCGCCTGCGAAAACGCCAACCACATCACCAGCGGATGTCAGTCAGCCGGATGCAGACGGTTATTATATCATGCCCGAGCCAGATACCGCAGGTGTGGTGGTATTGCAGTCAGACCGTACCTACCGGGCAGCCGACCTCTCGTTTGCCGGTGTGATGCACATCGAAGCCAGCGGCGACCTGCCAGCTTTGGTCGTCATCACACCAGCCAGCCCCTGGCGCGTTGCAGCGTCGCAGGTGATACTCAACAACGTGCAGCTGTCCATGCATGATGCGCCAGCCACCACGGTGGACGGCGACGCGGCGTTCCTGTGTACCTGCAACGTGCTGTCAATGACGGGTTGTGTGATTGACACTTCCGCAGCGGATAACGCGGCAAGTTGCATCCACTGGAGTGCTGCGTCAGGCGTCACCAACGTGATTTCCATGAAGAACTGCGTGTTTTCGGGCAGTGGCTATGGCCTGTGGTTGTCAGCAGTACCTGATCGCTGCACACTGTCGAATACCTTGTTCATCAATCGCAGAGCAGCACTTCGCTGCGATGTGTCGACAGCTGCCAGCGCGTCGCCTCGGCTGACCCTGTCGCAGGTGACGCAGGCAGCAGGACACAGCTTTCTGGATATTGTCGCGGAGACCCCGGCTGTCAAAAGTGTTGCAGTACAGATTCGATGTGGCGAGTCCGTGTTGGCGCCGAGTGCGGCCTTGCTGAGAATTGCGTTGCCCGCCGGAGCCAATTCTCACGCCATTAAAGTCGAATTTCTGCTGCCGGAACGAGGAAACCCGACTGTCGTGCCGCCAACCGTTGACCCGGTCGTCTATTTCGATCGTTCGCTGAATCAAATGGTCCGACTGGCAGATTCTCAAATCGTCGCAGAATCGCTTCTGATCGCCGAACCGATCTTCCGAAGTGAATCCGCAGATATGACAGACTTTATGCAGTTCGAACTGCTGGACTTCGAAGGCCCCAAGTTGAGTCAGCACATGCCGGGCATTGACGCTTCAGCGTTGCCACCAGGAACAGATCGAATGACACGACAATCTCAGGCAGACTGATGACTTACAGACAACTGAGCGCCGAAAACACTCTCGCCACGCTGCAGACTCTGCGCAACCGAATCTCGGAGCGGTTCGACAATTCCAGTCTGGCCGGCGTGGCCGGAGAACTCCGTGAAATTTCCAATGAGTCGCAGAAGAAGATCAACTGGATTGAACGTCCACACATCGGCCTGCGTGCAGCCATTCTTGTTGTCGTTTTGCTGAGCCTGGTGCTGATTGGTTTCGGCGTGAACGAACTGGCAGCCGACCACGATGACGCGTTCGGACTGTCGGAAGCCGTCGGCATGCTGGAATCCGTTCTCAACGAAATCATTGTGGCCGGCGCGGCGCTGCTGTTTCTGTTCAGCCTTGAAGTCCGAGTCAAGCGAACTCGTGCACTGCAGGTGTTGCATGATCTGCGTGCGATGGCTCACGTGATCGACATGCATCAATTAACCAAAGGTCCCAGCCAGATTCTAAATGCCAGGGCAGCACCCACAAAATCTTCGCCGCAGAGAATCCTGACGCCATTTCAACTGACTCGCTACCTGGACTACTGCAGCGAAATGTTGTCACTGATTGGAAAAATTGCCGCGCTGTACGCTCAGAGCCTGCCGGACGCGGTCGTCGTTGCCGCCGTTAACGATATCGAGACGCTGACAAACGGGCTGAGCCGCAAGATCTGGCAGAAAATCGTGATGGTCGACGACGTCGTCCGGTTCCTGGAGAGTGGCGGAACGGCGAAGCAAACACCAGAGGCTCAGTGGCGGGGCAATGTGCTGTTGCGTAAGGAAAAACAGGTGACTGTTTCTATCGCAAACTCGGGTCGCTCGGCTGTGCGAGGAAGAAATGCGATTCTCCTACTCGTCTTCTCCTACTCG
>JAPYTO010000275.1 GCA_029941865.1 Fuerstiella sp.
TCTCCATCCAGATCCGGCGAATATCCGCCAGTCTGTCTTCAAGGTCCATAACCAGGGTTGTGCGCGCCGATTCGACTCGGCAGTTTCCACGTGTCAGTTCGCCATCAGGTGCAAGCTCGACTTCACTGTCTACCAGTGGGCCCGCTTCTGTGTTTTCAATCAGGTCATTCAGCAACGTCACATCTTCCGGGTTCAGGAAGATCCGCACCGGCTGCTCTTTGTGAAGGTGTCGCACCATAGACGCCACAAGGTCGTCCACGGCAAAGACGTCTGCGTCAATGGCGGCTCCGACAATCCAGGACGCCGCAGTAATCGAAAGTTCAACCGTCGCCTGTTGCATCTCCGTCAGTGTCTCCCGATGTTGCTGCTGCAGCTCTTCGATGGCTGCGCCAATATCGTTCAACAGTTGCTGCAGATAGTTCAACTGCTCTGCAATCAGTTCCTCTTTGGAAGGCGCTGCAGGCGTCTGTGCCTTCGCCCGCAGTTCAGCGGCCGATTGCGAAGTGACGGTCACCATTCGTACGGACAATGGCGATCGCGACAGGGTGATACGAAAAGGCTGCTGCATGACCGGCCTCCTATTCGCCTTCCTGATCGATTTTTGCGATCAGTTCGGACACGGTCTCGCGGGCACTGGTGACCTTGGACTCGGGAACACGTGTTATGAACTGCAGTTCTTCCTCGATCGTCAAGCGGGCTCGGCGGGACAGATTTCCCATGATCGTGTCGACGATTTCCTGTTCGGCCCCGAACATCGCCGTGGTCAGCGTCGTACCATCGATTTCTCCCAGAACCTGCTGCACAGCCTGCGGATCCAGACTGACGATGTCCGCGAAACGGTACAACTTCTTCATCAGCGCTGCGCTGAGGTCCGCGTCTTCTTCTTCGATGGCTTCCATCATGGCCCGGCGATAAGACTTCGGCACAGCTCGCAAAACTTCGCTCAATCGGTCGGCATGGTCGCGACGGTCCTGCGGACCGGATGGCAACGTGGCGCCTCGCTGAACTGTCGCTCGGGAAATTCGTTCTACCAGTACCTGCGGTGCGTTCTGTTCCCGGGACAACTGACGGGCGACGTCCTCACGTAACTCATCGGGAAACAAACTCAGCACATTCGCGGCCAGTTCAGGCGGAACATTGTTCAGCAGGATCGCGATCGTACGCGGCTGTTCAGTCTCCAGCGCGCCGGACAACTGATGAATGCTGAGCAGTTGAAGATCCTTCATGGCGTTGCCGGTCAGCCGGATCTTTTTCTCGTTTTCTTCCGCCTCTTGCTCCTCCTGAGCGGCCGCGTCGTCGTCAAAGACGTTCAGGTTGTGAGGTGACGACTTCAGCGCGAATTCAAAGAACCATTCAAAGTCGTTCAGCAGAGCGCGTTTTTGTTTCGTTCTCATGCCCTGCGCAGGATTACCCTGAATCTGTGACCGAATTTTGGCCGCATACTCCTCAGGCATATGCGACAGAACTGCTTCGGCGGTGTCTTCGCCGAGCAGCTTGAGCAATTCCACAGATTGTTGTTTTCGGTCAATCACGTCAGTTTGTCAGTTGTTAAGTTTGAACGGCGATTGTCACCGTTGATATCCCTGGGATCCGGCGATCCATCAGGCCGCTTTAGCAGCGGACAATGTTGCATCAGATGTGTTCGTTTGGTCTTCCTCCGACTCCAGCCACGCGGCCAGTATCTTTGCCGCGACCTCCGGATTCGATTTCGCCTGGTCAGACAACGCGGCCAGCCGCTGCATTTCCTCCACCGAAAGCGTCTGCTCGCCTGATGAATCCGTGACCATCACGGGCTTCATTTTCTTCAGTAACAGAAAGCCCAGCAGAAAGGCGATGCCGGCAATCAGCGACGGCACAACAGTCTGAACGATCGGTTCGTACTGCTGATACATGCTCATGATGCCAGGGGGTTCTTCCACGGGCAGGCCTCCCCCCAGCACGGCATTCACCACCTGAATTTCATCTCCACGAACAAGGTCGAAACCGACCGCCTGCTTGATAATCGATTCAATCTGCGTCACGTCGATCGGTACGGCGACCGGTGCCGGCGGGGCTGCGGCTTCGCCATCAACTGCGGCTGGCGGTGCCGGTGGTGTCAGATCAACGATGGCAGCAACCGTCAGTCGTATGATCTTTCCGGGATTTTCCCGAATCACTTCCTCCGTGCTGCCGGTGTCGTATGTCGTAGACAGGATTTCCTTTTCATAAACCGGTTCGGTGGAGCCGCCGGCTCCGCCGAGGTCGCCCAGCCTGCCAGCGTTGGCATCAAACCCCACTTCGCCCGCGGGCAGGACACCGCCCGTCTGAGTCACGGTTTCAATGTCTTCCGTTATTTTGACCTTGCCGTCCGGATCAAAAACCTGCTCGGTTCTGGTAGATTCCCGGAAGTCAATGTCCGCTGTAACGCGGACGACGGACTTCCCCTCGCCCAGCAGCAGCGCCAGCATGGAATCTGCTTTGGCAGCCAGATTCAATTCGACGCGACGCCTGAATTCGAAGTGGCCATCCATCGTTGATCCCACGCCGTTGGACGCGTTGAACTGTCGACCGTTGGTGTCCATCAGCGAAATGTCCTCCGGAGACAGACCTTCCACTGCACGCGACACCAGTGAGATAATGCTTTCTGCAGTTGCCCCGGTGATGCCGGAGGACGCCGGATCGATAATAATGCTGGCTGTCGTCGGAGTTTTTTCGTCGACGAACGGTGAAGGATCGGGCTTGCTGATATGCACGGTGGCTGAGCGAATGCCTCGTATTTTCGAAATGGACTTGGCGACCCGGAACTCCCGCTGTCGAAGACGTCGATCCGCCTCATCACTCGGTGAACCCGGAAAAGCTCCGGACATGCCGCTGTCCGACTCACTGTCCGGTTCCCACACATCTTTCAGTGCCAGTCGCGCCCGACTGACGTCGCTGCGAGGGACTGAGACCGCTGAACCGGAAAAGTTGAGTTCGTATTCGATCTGTTCGGTATCCAGAACGCCCGCAATCTCAGCCGCACGCTGCGGAGAAAGCTGATTCAACAACACCACATAGTCGGCGCGAGTGGCCCAGACAAACGTACCGATCACGCCGACAACGCACGCGACCGCAGCAGCACTGATGGCAATGCGCTGCGCATTGGTCCAGCGGCTCCATAGAGTCCGGATCTGTTGTTTGAATGTGTCGAACAATGCCATCGTTTTCTACCCTACATCTGCATTCGCATAACTTCCTGATACGACGCGAGCAGACGATCTCGAATCTCCATCACCAGTCGAAATGCCAGGTCTGCCTGGGAGGCCGTCAGCACCACGTCGTGAATACTGTCGGTTTCTCCCGTTATCAGTTGTTTGACGCTCTCCTCGACTTGTCCCTGTTGATTGTTCGTGTCCTGAATAAGGTCCTTGATCAGATCCGCGAACGGTAAATCGTGACCACCTTTACCCACCCCCGCTGACTGAGCAGCGGACGAGCCGGTTCCGACGGAAGTAATTGCTGAAATTGGCAGTGCCATGATTTCGACTGTCGCACGATTCGCTGTCTCAAGTTTCCGTTGTGTCCCGTAGATCACCCGCTGCACAATTCTGCTGCAGCGTCATACGGACTCACTGACTATCCCAGTCCACGTAACAGTGACAGTGCCTGTTCGGCCATCTGTCGGAATGATTCCATCGATTTCAGGTTTGCTTCATAGGCCCGACTGGCGGTCACCAGATCGACCATTTCATGGGGTAACGTCACGTTTGGCATCACCACATAGCCGTCGTCGCGAGCATCCGGATGGCCTGGGTCATAGACCAGCGGTAACGGCGAATTGTCTGTCGTGATGCCGAGCACCTGAACACCACCGAGTTCCGGACTGCCCAGCTGCCCGCCTGGCGCGAACTGATCCATAGCCGATTGGAAACTCACGCGTTGACGTCGATACGGACCGCCGCCCGCCGTACTGGTCGAATGTGCGTTGGCGATGTTGTGCGCCACGACCTCCATGCGGAGCCGTTCCCCCGCCAGACCGGATGCACTGATCTGCATGCCGGAAAGGATTCTTTCCAACGACATTTCTCTCCCCCCTGTTCAGCCTTTCACTTCTGGCCAACCGCCGCTTACGGTCCGCCTTCCATGGCTCGTCTCATTTGATTCATATCCGTGCCGATCAGCTGCAGATACAGCTGCTGCAACATGGCATTCTTGTTCAACAGTCCAAGTTCCTTATCGATATCAACGTTATTGCCGTCAGCTCGAGAGGCCAGCCCCGCTGTATGTGTTACCGAGGTCGCCGCAGGGCTCCCGATGGACTTCCCTTTTTTTGTGATTTCTGCCGCCAACGCGTCTTCGAACTGCAGCTCCAGAGTCCGATAGTTTGGCGTATTGACATTGGCGATGTTGTTACTGATCACCTGTTGTCGCTGCTCGGCGGCGCCCAGCAAACGCGTCAGCAGATCGACTTGATTACTCTGGATAGCCATGTCGTCTAAATCGGATCATGTCGTCTGACCGATGTAATCAATACAACCCGCAAAGCTTCGCGCGGCGGTGTTCGCGCATCGTGGTGCAGTGTTTCCCCTGGTGCCGTGAGGGATATCACTCAAACGCCGAACCCTCGACACAGCAGGTCTCGCAGATTAGATTTGTCGAGTTGTTCGAGTCGGACGCAACACAAAGCCTGGCCGTTACTCTTCCGCGGGAGCCCTCGATATGTCATCAGATTCATCCGTTTCGCGACGAACCCTGCTAGCTGGTGGCGTTGCTGCGGTAGGCACATCGGTGCTGGGCGCAGAAAACGCAGCAGCAGCAGCGTTCGACGACGCTCCGTGGATTGACGCCCATTCGCACATCTGGACGCCGGACACCAGTCAGTTCAAACTGCAGCCGGGCATGACGGTCGAAGATCTGGCGCCGAAAAGTTTTACGGCTGACGAACTGATGGCAGTCGCCAAGCCAGCCGGCGTCGGGCGAGTCGTATTGATTCAGCACACCTTATTCCACGGCTATGACACGTCGTACCTGACAGATGCCTGGCGGCGGCAGCCGCAGCGGTTTCGCGTCGTGGGCATGGTCGATGACCTGCGGCCCAACGCGGGCAGAGCTATGCGGCAACTTCTGCAGCAGGGCGTTACCGGGTTCCGTATCGTGCCGCGGAAGGGCATCACGGATTGGCTGCAGACCGACGGGATGACGGAAATGTGGAAAACTGCGGCACAGACAAGGCAGTCGATATGCTGTCTGGTGAATCCGTTCAACCTGCCGGAAGTCGGTGCAGCCTGTGGTCGACATCCTGACACGCCGGTAGTGATCGATCACTTCGGTCGAGTGGGAATCGACGGACAGATTCGAGACGCCGATGTGAGCCAACTGTGTGCTCTGTCAAAGCACAGGAACGTCAAAATCAAGATTTCGGCGTACTATGCACTTGGTAATAAGCAGCCGCCGCATCACGAATTGATTCCGATGATCAAACGGCTGTACGAAGTCTTTGGCGCCGATCGCCTGATGTGGGCCAGCGATTGCCCCTATCAACTTGACGGCGACAACAACTATGCCGCATCGATTGCTTTGATTCGCGACGCCATTGACTTTGTCACTGACGAAGAACGCCGCAAGCTGCTGCGAACGACGGCCGAAGAGACCTTCTTTTTCGATGCATGACCGTGCTGACGTCGCTGTTCATCCCATATGCGATACGCGGGAAAAGGCCGTAATTCGCTTGTCAGCGTCGATGCCCCCCCCTGGAACGAAGAAAAACCGCCTCGCGCAGCATGCGAGGCGGTCTTCAGTGTTGTCGGTGATCTGTGGCCCTGCGTGTTAAATCACGCCGCCATGAACACGATATGGTGTGGCAAGGTCGGGAAGTTCAAGGCCCCAGATGCGTTCCCAGATTTCCGGGACATGACGCAGACTTTCAGACGAGTAAATCAGCTGTCGGGCGCGAATGTCCGGTGAGGGGTGCCAGATCGGCATGGCACATCCAATATTGATGGACATGCATCCCAGCAGTAATCCCAAGAGAAGACGTTTTCGCAGTTTCATCATCGTGTCCTTCCGTGGACCCGGCTCGTGATCATTGTGCGCTGTCGCACTTTCAAATCCTGAGGCCGATTGATCAGTTCCCGGTGTTTCCATTGCTCAACGAGCGGTTGTCCCGTTACGTATCCGACAACTCAACCTGAAAACATGATCTCATGCGACTGCGATGGCTGTTCAGCCGTTATTGCTGTTTGGGGAAGGGCCTGCGGGCGGTCTATAAACGGGCGGTGGATCAATCGATCCTGGCCCGTGCTGTACAGGAGAAGTCGGCAGACCGCCCGAATAGGGCAGTGGAACTGGATTGGACGCTGCTGCCTGAGCAGCCCGTTCCGCCTGTTCGCGAGCGAACTCGGCTTCCTCCAGTTGCAGCACTCGTTCTTCCATTTCCTTACCGGGTTTGAACGTAACTACAAACTTGGCAGGGACTTCCACCTGTCCGCCTGTCCTGGGATTGCGGGCCTTACGAGCAGCCCGTTTCTTCACCTCAAACACCCCAAAGTTCCGTAACTCTATGCGGCGGTCGGTGACGAGCGTTTCCACGATGGCATCAAAGGTCTTTTGAACGATTTCTTTCGTCTTCAGCTGGGTCAGCCCCAACTCTTCCGAAATTGCTTTCACAATCTCTTTCTTGGTCACGACCAAAGTCTCCCGAGAAAGGGCCTTTTGAGTATCTTCATGCAACCGCCAGAATGACTCAACTGTATGGTTGCAATAGACTTACTGTCAAGACCCTTGTTCGACGCACATGCGGCTATCGAACCAAAATGGCCCAGCCACATCCAATGTTCGCACTGGATCATGTCTTCAGATCAAGTTGTCAAAGAACGGACGATGTGCGGCAAAAGACCGCACAACATCATCCGTTATCGACATCACGCGCCCGGATTTTCAGAAAAATCCGCACAATCGCTACAGATTCTGCCGTTTGGTTAACCCAACGCCAGACCGCTGAGCCTGGTTACGTCGTAAGTCGGTGCTGTCCTGCGAGTTGCGGTGAAATCCGGTATTTATCCAGAAGGCACCCCAGACTCCCACACCCCGCAACCCCCACCGTCCTCAGCCTCAATCCTCGTCCAGCGTCACCAATTTCCAGACTCGATCTGCCAAACGCCGCAGGATCCCTTTTCTGTTTGTCGTCACTTCGACATGATGGATTCCGCTCTCGAAAACGCCGATCATTTGCCGGCAGCCTAATCCGATTCATTGCCACACCGTAACGGAACCCAAATGAGCTGTCAGACTTCGCGATCCAACTGTTTTGCTGCGGGGATGAGATCCTGGCTGAGTGTCTGCGCCATCATTGCAGCACCGTTACTGTTGGCTGGATGCAGCGAGCGACGTTCAGTCGCTCCACCTCAATCTCCGTCGGATGCCGCCGCAACGACCACTGAAGATACGGCGACCGACACAATCGAGGAGCCGACACCGTCCACTGATACCGCTTCGCCGGGAGAAACTCCACCCCCGGATACGGACAAGGCGAGGTGATGATGTTAGGGCAGTTCTGCTGAGAAAACACTTATGATCATTCAATGCCAAACGTGTTCAAAAAAACTAAAAGCTCCTGACTCTGCGGCCGGAAAGAAAGTGAAATGCCCGGGCTGCGAAAGCGTGATTTCGATTAAGCCAGCACAGAGTAGCACCGCCGAGCCTGCGGGTCGTGCGAAGAAGTCTGCCCCCGCCAGGAAGAAAAGACCATCCGCCAGCCGCGGTACTGGTGCTCCTTCCAGAAGAGAGCGGCCCGCTGACAAACGACAATCGCCGCCAAAGCGGAAAAAGAGAAAGCGGTCGGCGGATGATTTGTTTGGGGATGACTTCGGGGATCTGTCACAAGGTGAAGACTACGACGATCTGGAAAACCCTTACGCAGCTCCCAGGGCAACAGGCGGCAGCAAAAAGCGGAAGGGTAAACGCGGCAGAAAATCGGAGGGGCTGGGAACTGTCGGCGCTGGTCTGCTTGTCCAGGGTTGGGCCATTGTCGGCACAATTCTGATGGTGGCAGTTTTTGTACTGACTGCGATGGCGTCCGGTCCCGGAGGCGGAATTGGAAGTGGCGTCATGCTGCTGGGCGTGGGGAGTATTGTGGCCGGCCTGGCGATGTTAATTGGAGAGGTAATGTGCCTGGCCGCCCCGGTAGATTCGGGTGCCAAAGGGCTGATTATTGCCACAGTATGCTGCAGTGCAGTCAACATCTGCGCCAGCATTGCCAACAGTGTCGGTGGCCCAAACCTTGCTCTCGCTGCGGTAGGAGGCCTGGCAGGACTGGGGCGAGTTGTCCTGTTCCTCTTGTTCCTGCGTGCGATTGCCAATTACGCCGGTCTTCAGGAACGGGGAAACCGCGCGTTGACGGTTCTGATCGGCATGCCGACCTGCTCGTTGCTGATTGTTGGTGGCGGCGTAGTGCTTCTCGCTCTTCGCGCAGGCGGAGGCGTTGTCGCTCTTCTGTTTGGAATACTGGTGTTCGCCTGCATGGTCGCGATGCTCGTGTTTTCCGTCATTACGTTTTTCTACTGTTCGGGCTGGGTGGAGACCTGCGGCGATAGGGTCGACGATCATGGCAGCACTGACCCTCCGCAATTGCAGAACGCATCTGTCGCCCCCATCCACCAGCTCCGGAAGCAACTCTGTCGGCAATATGCTCACGCCGGATCTGGCTCAGGACCAGGCACCATCGGCAAAGGCAAAGGCAAAGGCAGGTCACCACGGAAGTGGCTCCCAGCGCCGTTTCCGGATTCGCTTTTTTCTTTCTTCTCAGTATTTGGTCACCTGGCGGCAACTTCGACAAACCGGGGGGGG
>JAPYTO010000276.1 GCA_029941865.1 Fuerstiella sp.
CCAGTCCTGCCAGCAGCAGCCAGCGCCACCACTTTTGTTTTCGTTCCAGATCATTCGCGCTCAGTTGGCCCGTCGCGGGCTCCTCGGCATCGCTGTCGTCTGTTTCCAATTGTCCCTCAACGTCCGATTCCACGCCAATACCAAGTACCTGCAACTGCCCCAATGGCAGCATTTCTGTGCGAGATTCTGCTGCTGCCAAACCGGCAATCAAAGAAACAGAGTACTCTCCGTCCTCCATTTTGCCGGTCACCACAAACCGTCCAGGCTGATCCAACGTGATGGTGCCCTGTTCATTTGCCGGGCGAGGTCGCGACGGCAGCTCAACACCGTTCTTGTCATTCACCAAACCGGCCGAGCCGGTGCTGCCCGACTGCGGCTGGTCCCACCGCACTTTTGTTCCATCCGGCAACGTGACCGTCCATTCCTCAGACGACACCAATTCCCCCGGACGAATCACATCCCCCACAGTCTGCAGGATTTGATCCTTTTGAGCGGGACTGGCCAGCGAAAGAATCCGCGTCAGGAGCGGTGGAAACCGAGTCGACAGAGCCCACTGGCTGTCCGTGGGATGCCAGCCGGTGGCAAACACGATTATACGACCGTGCTCTCCGGTGTTCGTTTCGACGATGGCTGGCTGACCGGAATCGAACTTCGCGACGATCGACCAAGTGCCGTCCTGCTCATCTTCTTCAGCACGGCCAATGGCGGCTTGTATCTCACTGGACTGTGATCCATCGGCCGGGATTGTTGCAGGAATCGAATCGCCACTGACCTGCCGCACTGCGGTTTGCGTCCCCGGCGGCAGAATCAGGCTCCGGTGCTGCCAGAATTTGATTGACGAGAAGTCCGCAAAGCGAGCATCCGAAAACGTGGAAAAGAGCGGATGCTCAAAATCAATCTTCCCCAGCATCGCGTACTCGTTAACGTCCGCTTCTTTCACGTCCAGCCTGACTGGCAGAAACGTTTTCAATGACAGAACAGCGTCGATCGACGGCGGAGCGATCAACAGCGTGCCGGACCGGTCCAGGAAATCGGAAACGGAACTCAGCAGCCCCGACGGAACGACATCCGTGACAACAGCGAATTTCACGTCGGGCGGAATGGGCAGTACGACGCCGTCGCCCTTCAGCAGATCGACAAGCTGCACGTCGCGTTCAACGTTGCCGTCCAGGACTCGCTGCAGATAATATCGCATCGATTCCGGATCGTTGATTGTTGCAGGGCCGATATGTGCGACCTTCACGATTGGGTTTTCAACTTCCGGCAGATCGACCACGTTGTCAAACGGATGTTCGTCGCCCTGAAGTTCCACTCCGACGATCGTCTGGCCCCCCTGAGGATCCGCCGCCGGTAGAATCAGTGATCGTCGTTGCCCAGGCGCGACCATCACCTTGATCGGTTTGCCCACGGCAGCACCGCTGACGTCGAAGGGTTGCAGCGTGAATTCCTGCTGCACCGAATCGCCGGCACTGGCAACTCTCACGCGAATCCTGTCGACTCGACGATCTCTCACAAACGTCACGCCGACGTTACCCCTCTTTGTCGGTTCAATCGCTTTGAGTTCCACGTCGACGTTCGCGGGCCAGTTGCCCGACTTCAGTTCGTCCAGATCACTGCCGCGCTGAAAATCGGTGATCAACACCAATCGACGCAGCTTGATGTTCCGCCGATCCTTCGATTCCTGAGCCAGTTCATCTGCCGCCATTCGCATGGCCGTACCGGTGTTGGTCGCCATCCAGTCCGGTTCGTAGTTTTCAACAACCCCTTCGACCAGAGCCACTCGTTCGTCAGTGGTCGCGGTCGCCCACCTTTCGCGGGACAGTAACGTTGTCGACGTGTTCGAAAACAATGCCACGCTCAGCAGATCCTGATCGCCCAGTTTGTCCACCGTTTCCCGAACAGCCTGCTGCACCTTTTCGTAAATACCGTCTCGTCGCATGCTGGCGCTTTTGTCGATGAGAATCGTCACTGACTGCACAACCTCGTCCTGCTGATCCAGCGGTATGACTTCCCGCCGAAACGGGCGAGCAAACGCCAGTCCAATCAAAACCAGAGCAAGAATCCGCAGCAGCATCAGCGGCCAGTGTTCGATCGTCGACCGTTTGGTCAGCTTCGGCCGCGTGGGCTTCAGAAACTTCACAATGCTGAACGGCATATCCTGAGTCGGTGCGCGCCGCAACATGTGCAGGATCACCGGAATCGAGGCGGCCGCAACCCCAATGGCCGCGAACATGGGAGCGAGAAAGTCCATCAGCAAATTGCTCCGACGGCTGCATTGTTCATCGTCGCGACCTCCGTGCGTGCAGGAACCCGGACAGCGTCAGTTCCAGCGGTTCATTTGTCACCGTGCGAATAAATGCCGCGCCAAGTTTTTCGCAGACAGCCTGCACGGCGTCATTATGTTCGGTGATGCGCTGCACGTATGTTTCGCCGGCGTCTTTCGGATCGGCGTAGATCTTCTGTTTGGTTTCCAGATCTTCGAACAATCTTGGCCCATCGATATTCAGATCCAGCTCCACCGGATCCAGCACCTGAAACACGACAACGTCATGGCCACAGCCACGCAGCAATTTCAAACCGGCTTCAAATTGTTCCACGGGCGCCAGCAGGTCCGAGATCAGGATGACGAAGCCGCGCCTGTTCAGACGTTGAGCGGCATGTTCCAGAGCCTGCTCCGGATTCGTTTCACTGCCCGACATAGGTTCTTCCAGCGTCACCATGATGCGCCGCAGCTGACCTGGACGATACCGAGCCGGCACCACCATGCGGACGCGCTCATCAAACAGGCTGAGTCCCACCGCGTCCCCCTGCCGATTCAACAGCCACGCCAGCGACGCCGCAATCGTGCGACCGTAGTCGTGTTTGGTGTAACCGAGTGATCCGAAGGACATCGACCGACTGAAATCCGCCACGATGTAGCAGCGCAGGTTGGTTTCGTCTTCGAACAACCGGATGTAGCTGCGGTCTGTGCGAGCGTACAGCTTCCAGTCCAGAAACCGCGGATCATCTCCCTGAGCGTACTGCCGGTATTCCGAGAATTCGACCGAAAATCCATGTCGAGGACTCTTGTTTTGTCCCGTGCGAAACCCCTCCACGACCACCTTCGCGCGCAGCTCCAGCGATCGGATGCTCATTACAACCTTCGGATCCATGAAGGACATCGCTGGGACGTTGGATGCCTGGGGTGGCGTGCTCATGCATCACTTTCGGTCGAGCCCTGCGGTCGCCGCTCTCCGCTCCGGGGGAGATTGACCATGACAGGATCACGCAACGGCAGGGGCTGTGCCATTTCGAACGGTATCCCTCTCACGCCACCGCCTCCTGCTTTGGATGTTCGACATGTTCCAGCAGCCTGTCCACGATCACCTCTGTCGTAATGCCTTCCGCTTCGGCACGATAATTCGGCAGGATGCGGTGTCGCATGACGGGTTTCGCCAACGCCTGAATGTCGGCCGTCGACACATACGGCCGTCCGTCCAGCAGTGCCCGAGCCTTCCCGCCAAGCACCATATTCTGGCCAGCTCTCAGGCCAGCCCCCCAGGAGACTAATTCATTGACAAACTCCGGCGCGCCTTTTTGCCCCGGGCGAGAGGCGGCCGCCAGCCGCACGGCATAACGAACAACCTCGTCGGCTATGGGAACACGCTGCACGACCTGATTCAGTTCGGTGATCATACTGCCTGCGAACAAACGCTGCAATTTTTCGCGGCGTTTTGAAGTGGTCTGTCGCACGACCGCGACTTCGTCATCTTCCGGAAGATAATCGATCAGCACGTTAAACATAAACCGGTCCAGCTGCGCTTCCGGCAGCGGATACGTACCTTCCATTTCAATGGGATTCTGTGTCGCCAGGACGAAAAACGGTTCCTGGAGTTTGTGCGTCATGCCAGCGGCCGTCACCTGGTGTTCCTGCATGGCCTCCAACAATGCAGACTGAGTCTTCGGCGGGGTCCGATTGATTTCGTCAGCCAGCAGCACGTTGGCGAAGATCGGTCCCGGAATGAATCGCATTGTGCGGTGTCCGGCTCCGTCTTCTTCCAGCACTTCCGTGCCGGTGATGTCGGCGGGCATCAGGTCCGGTGTAAACTGAATGCGGTTGAACTTCAGATCGAACAGCTGAGCGATCGAATCCACCAGCAGCGTCTTTGCCAGACCGGGAGCTCCCGTAATCAGACAATGCCCGCCGGATAACAGCGAAATCAACAACTGCTCGATGACGTCCTGCTGGCCGATGATGACTTTCGACAATTCACCGTTGATTTTTTCCCGCAGACCGCGGAACTGCGCGACCAATTCGCGTTCGCGTTCCGGTGTAAGATCCGCGACTACGGTTTCGAGTTCCGGTTCGGACATTCCGTATCAGCTTTCTGCTTCTGTCGTGTTATTGCTTCGTAATTCTCGTTTCGTCGTTCGTGTGTCTGCTGCGAGCGGCAGCTCGAATCCGCTGGCGGTCGGCACGGCCTTAATGTGTCATTGCATAAAAAACGATATTGATCCCCAGTGGATACGCCTTCTTCTCTGAGAACTCTTTGAAGTACCACTCGTCATAACCTTCGCGTTCCCAGCCATCACCCAGATCTGTGTTATGGCAAATGATGGACATCATGCGGCCGTTGTCGTCGTACAGTCCGAGGTAGTGAGGCTCGCGAGTATCCGGGCCGCCTTCCCACGTGATGAGCTTGCCACTGGAATCGACGCGACCCCGTTGAGCACGTCCGAGCGCCGGAATCTGTGGTCGCTCTTTCAGATCGTAGACGCAGTGAAAGATCGGATGTTCCAGCGGAATTTCCGTCGCGTCGCGATCCGGAAAGACGCGTTTCATTTCGTGCAGAAAATTGTCCAGTTCGATCTGTCCCCAGAAATCGTCGACCATCAGAAACCCGCCGTTCAATAAATAGGCGCGTAATGCTGTGACCTCGGCATCAGAAAACAGAAGTTCTCCGGGTTCGATGATATAGATGAACGGATAGTCAAACAGTTTCGGATCCGTCAGTTCCAGAATGACTCCGTCCGGATGGGTATGCAGCGAAGTTAACTGCTGCAGTCGATACGAAAAGTTGAGATCCGCATCGGGATAGTCGACCGCCCATTTGCCCCCGTAACCTCCGTAGCTGCTGTAGCGAATACGGCAGAAGGTAAAGACATCGTCCTTGAATCTGTCGTCGACCTTCCAGTCCGGAGTGCCGCGCCGTTCCGGTCGGCCATCGGGGCCAATAATGGACCCGCCGCGGCCTCGACCGTATCGTCGGAAATTTCCAAACTGAGCGATCGAACTGGCAGCAACCAGCACCACCAGACACGTTACAGTCGCAGCAATAAAGGAACGGTTCATGGAAAATTCTCAACCAGGCCGGTGCCTCAGACACGCGAGCTTTCGCTTTGAACTGACTAACGGCTTTCGTCGGTCGCTGAATCTGACTCACCGACAAAATGTCACCAACGAGAAGCAGTCAGTCGAAAGAGGGGGGGGGGGGCAGGCGTGAAGAAGTTGTCTCAGATCGTAGGGCCAAAGGCTACCGCGAATAAAGTACCGTTTAACGGGAATGTCACAATGCCCGAACAATTGGTTACTGGGCTTGCAATTGCCCGGAAATCATCTTGACGAGCTCAATTGTCACCGGGCGAAATGTGGAATGCGATATCGTAAACCCGCAGCACAGCGACACGATCCTGTCCTTTTTAAAAAACCGAGAGGTTTGTTATGGTCTGAAGCAACCGACCAGAGTCCCGGGCTTTCCCGAAGATCGGGGCTCTAAGTTGGCATTTCCGTTTTTGGCCGTTGAACCTTCGTTTCGTCTTTCGTTTAGTAACCCATGCGACTCATCTTTCTCGGCACCGGTGGCTATCACCCCAACGAACGACGGCATACCGCCAGTTTGCTGCTGCCCGACATCGGACTTGCGCTTGATGCCGGCACGGGTTTCTTTCGTGTGCAGGACCGCCTGCAGACCGATACTCTGGACGTTTTTCTCACACATGCCCACCTGGATCATATCTGCGGGCTGACGTTTTTTCTGGTGCCCCTGCTGCGCGGAGATGTGGCAGGCGTGCGCGTTCACGGAACGGCCAAAACGCTGGTGGCCATCCGCCAGCACCTGTTTGCGGAAGAACTGTTTCCGGTTGCACCACCCTTCGAATGGTGTGAACTGTCCGCCACAACGCCCATCAACGTTGCCGATGACGGCCAGCTGACGTGTTTTGAGCTGGAACATCCGGGCGGATCGCTCGGTTACCGGATTGACTGGCCGAACCATTCGGTTGCTTATATTACCGACACCACGGCGCCGGGGAATTACCTGGCGTTCATCAGGGATGTCGACGTACTTATTCACGAATGCTATTTCCCTGACGAAATGGGTGATTGGGCCAAAAAAACGGGACACAGTTCTGCCACGGCGGTTGCCGAAGTCGCCAGAGATTGTGGTGCGAAGCGACTGTATCTTGTTCATTGCGATCCGCAGCATCCGGAAGATGACCCGGTCGATATGGATCGAATCCATAGGATCTTTCCTGACGCGGAACTGGCAGAAGATCTACAGGAAATCGAGTTTTGATGAGCGAACAACCCGCCCCCATCGATCCCGGACTGGTCGCTCAGCTTCGAAGTCCGGTCGACGGCAGCAATCTGGTCTTCGACGACGAAACCACGCAGCTGCGAACAGACGCCGCTGCAGAATCCTGGCAGATCATCGACGGCATCCCTCGATTCGTGTCCGACGAGCACTTGAAGAGCTTTGGAGATCAGTGGACGACATACGAGGTTGCTCACGATGACGAAGACCGCGCGACATTCGTTGCCAAGACAGGAATGCCCCTTCCGAATCTGAATGGACTGCGGGTTCTTGATGCCGGTTGTGGCGGCGGTCGCTATTCCAAAATCTGTGGCGAAGCCGGAGCAACCGTGATTGGCGCGGACCACAGCCGAGCCGTCGACAAAGCAACACAGCTTTGCGCACATCTTGGTGATGTGCGTTTCGTTCAGGCAGACCTGAAGCACCTGCCGCTGGAACCGGCGTCATTCGACTTTGTCTTTTCGATCGGAGTCATGCATCATGACTCCGATACGCGCAAGGTGTTTGATGCCGTGGCGAAGTTTGTGAAGCCAGGCGGACGGTATTCGGTGTGGCTGTATCGCCGCAATCAATGGTGGCAGGAAGTCATCAACAGCAGTTTGCGCAGCATCACAAGTCGGTTGCCTTCACCGCTGCTGAAACCGTTCTGCCACGTGGGAGCAATTCTCGGTGGCATCCCGATCATTAATCGCACGCTGAACAAGATCGTGAATTTCAGTGCACACCCCAGCTACGAAAACCGAGTGTGTGACACCTTTGACTGGTGGGCACCCGAGTATCAGTTTCACCACACGGTGGAAGAGCTGTCCATCTGGTTTCACGAAACCGGATTCGAAAACCTGCAGGTGCTGCCGCCGGAAAAGAGCGGCGGGTTTTATGAATGGGCCTACGAGAGGAACCTGCTGATCGGCAGCGGAGTGAACGTCACCGGCGTGAAGTGCAGCGACGATTGAATTCGAAGTGTGCCGTCACCGGTTTGGCGACACGGGGCGAAGATCAGTTCTGCAGACTGTAGACCAGCAACCTGTCCTGATCACGCAGATACAGTCGTCCTCCTGCAATCACGGGATGGGACCATGCCGGGCGGTTACTGCGGTCAGGTTGTGAGAACCTGCCGAGTTCCTGATAAGACCGCGAGTTCGCTGCCAACAGCAGGACTTCGCCGCTTTCATTGCGGAAGACGATCTTGTTGTCCGCGTACACAACGGAACCCTTCTTCCCCCGTTCCCGCCACGTCGGTTTGCCGGTACGAAGATTGACGCACGCCAGAATATCTGCGTTGGATCCGTACACGAATCCTTTCAGATGGACCATTCCGCCATGATGATTCTTCATGTCTGTGGTGTGATACGTAAGCTGCGACGTGGTCTTCGTTCCCTGTGAACGCAATTCGATCAGCTCTGCACCTGTGCCGTAGCCGGATGAACTGAACACCCGACTGCCCACAACCAGCGGTGTTGCACAGTTAGCCGTGCCGTTCGAGGACTTGTTCTGGCCCCACATTGGCTGACCATCACCAGCACGCACACCAACAATGCCCTTGCTGGTAAAGACGATGTACTGCTTGACCCGACCTACTTTGGCAATCACCGGTGACGCGTAGGACGCCTGAGGACTTTCAGGAATCTTCGAGACCCATTTTGTGGATCCTGTTTCGGCATCGAGAGCGACGACTGACGCTCGGCTGCCCCCCGGAGAACAGATAACTTTGCCATCGTCGACCAGCACAGACTCACTGATCCCCCAGGTGATGTTGGAACCACCAAAGTCATTCAATATGTTTTTTTGCCACAGCACGTCACCCGTGGCAGAGTCGCAACAGGTCAAGTCTCCATTGCCGCCCAGGGCGTAGACCTTCCCGTTTACGACGGTCGGTGTGCCTCGTGGCCCGTCTCCGGATCCATCGTGGTATTCGCCCCCGTTGCGAGTCTTCCAGACGATGTCACCTGTGGTGCGGTCGAGTGCGATGATCTGTTCAGCACCGTCAACATTGCCCATGCTGTAGATCAGGTCGCCCACCACCGCGACCGTCGCGTATCCTTTGCCCAGCCCCGTCCCAGTCCACAACCGTTCCGGACCACCGTCCGGCCACCGATCAAGTAATCCGGTCTCGTCGGACAGATTGTCGCGATTCGGGCCACGAAACTGATTCCAGTCTGCCGCAGAAAGTCCGCTGTTGCCGACGAAGATCAAGCC
>JAPYTO010000277.1 GCA_029941865.1 Fuerstiella sp.
GATATCTGCATCCGTGGGGTCGGCCACAACCGCGCCCACCAATTCATCCAGAGATGCCGCGTTGTCTACCCGAAGAACGTATTCGGCATCCATCGCAAGCTGGGCCACCGCAGATGGGCACACTGCCACCCGCACATGAAGATCGGGCAGGTCCCGCAGATCTTCGAAGACGGCCAGCAGCATCGCACGCCCTTCCGCCCGAATCGACGGGGACGCTGTTCCGTACGCGGATTCGTGTGCGTGAAAGTATTCCAGCAGCAGTACTGACGACATCGAGTAACCCTCCGAACTGACACCTGGTGACGCCCCACTCTTCACCGCAGCAGGGGACCAGCAATCACACGGATCCAAAGGAAAGATCGAACTTTGCCCGATTCAATGAACGTGGCGATGTCAGTGTACTCCATCGACCGTCGCCATGATCACGCCATCGCTGACGCGCACCTGAATCTGTGCGCCATCTTCGGCCTTACTGACGGAATTTACCAGCGTTCCATCAGCAGTTGTGGTTAATGAGTACCCCCGAGCCAGCACACTCAGGGGACTTAATGCGTCCAGCGACGCCGTCGTGGCAGCCAGTCGTTGCTGAATCCGTTCGATCTGCAGTCGAACGGCCCGGTCTGCTTGGCCTGCGACGTCGTCGCACAGCTGTCGGCGTTCGTCAATCATTGTCATTGGTCGGCGAAACACGTTACGAGATTCGATGGACTCCAGCTGCTGTGCCAGACGTTCCAGCCGCCCCGTCATGATCTGGTGAACTCGCGCCGCCGATTGTCGCAGTCCGGTTCGCAGATCGGCGGCCGACGGAACGACCAGTTCACCTGCTTCACTGGGCGTCAACGCTCGGCGATCCGCCACCAGATCTGCAATCGATACGTCGACTTCGTGGCCCACGGCGCTGACCACGGGCACCGCACAATCGACAATGGCCCGCGCCACCACCTCTTCGTTGAACGCCCACAGATCTTCCAGACTGCCGCCTCCGCGGCCCGTGATGACCACGTCGACACCGGGAATACTTCCGGCTTTTCGAATGGCGCTCGCAATTCGGGGAGCCGCGCCGTCGCCCTGCACGGGGACCGGCAGAATAATCAGGTGCGCACCGGGCCAGCGTCTGGTGATCACCTGAATCATGTCGCGGACGGCTGCCGACGTCGGGCTGGTGACCAGGGCAATGCGGCGTGGAATCCGCGGCAGGGCTCGTTTACGTTCGGCGGCAAACAGTCCTTCGGCTTCCAGTCGCTGCTTCAGCTGGCGAAAGGCCAGTTCCAGTTCGCCGACCCCCTGTGGCTGAAGCCGGTTGATGATGAACTGACATGTTCCACGGGCGACGTATACCTGCAGCGCACCGGTGGCCAGAACCCGCAGTCCGTCCTTCGGCTGGAACTTCAGTCGTGCCGCCGTCGCCTTCCAGATCACGGCGCCGATTTCTGAGTTGTCGTCTTTGAGCGTCAGGTAGTAGTGCCCGGCCGCCGACCGTTTGCAGTTGGAAATTTCTGCTTCCACACAGACCGGGGGCAGTGCGGTTTCGATGATCTCCTTGAAGGCGCTGACCAACTCGGTGACGGAAATTGTCGGCATTTCCGTCATGATGCACCGCCCGTCACGGAATCTGCTGAGTCTGATGGAGCAGTGGCGGCTGGTGACGGTGTACCGGTTTTTCGCACACGCAGATTCAGTGCTTCCACAATCAGTGAGAACGCCATCGCGAAGTAGATGTAGCCCTTGTTGACGTGTGTGCCGGCCGCTTCTGCCACCAACATCACGCCGATCAGGATCAGAAAACTAAGCGCCAGCATTTTGAAGGTCGGATTCTCTTTCACAAACCGACTGATGCGTTCAGCAAATGCCATCATCACCATAACGGAAAAAACAACGGCCGTAATCATGACCTTCAGGTCGTCCGTCATCCCGACCGCAGTGATCACCGAATCCAGCGAAAAGATGATGTCCATGATCGTGATGTTGATCAGTACACCGGTGAACGTGCGGCCCGTGGCAAGCACGGCATCGTTGTCGCCACCTTCGAATTGCTCATGAATTTCCTTCACGCTGTGTCGAATCAGGAACAGACCGCCCAGCAGCAGGATGATATCGCGTCCGGAGACCTCGTTGATCACCGACCAGTGTTCAGCGTCCATCCCCCGCAGCAGGTCCGCAGAAAGCCCCAGGGCCGTCAGGGTAAACAGCGGCTTTGTCAGGTGCATGATGAACGTGATCAGAAACAGCAATGCGATCCTGGACAGCATCGCGAAGAATAGACCCAGTCGGCGCGCCAACGGCTGCTGATCTTCCGGCAGCCGGTCGGTCAGAATGGTGATAAAGATGACGTTGTCGATTCCCAGCACGATCTCCATCAGAGTCAGTGCCAGCAATGCCGCAATTGCTTCCATCGATTTGGGTCGCCGATCGGATGGTTGTATTTCAGAGGCCGTGTTTAGCGGATGTTAGTAAATTGTCCGGCCACGCGCAACTCGCCATGTGAAGGAGTGTTTACCACCAGTCGCTGGCCAGCGGCAAAAGAAGTCGATTGGAATCTGACGGACGAAGCGACTATGGTCTGGTCGCTGGACATACGACAGCAGGCTCCATCAAATGGCCCCTCAGTAAGATCGGTCCCGTAAAATGCATCATCCATTAAGCCGTCGCCAGCTGCTTGGCCGAGCAGGACTGGCCGGAGTCGGAATGTTTGTCTCCGGGCAGGCCCATGGAGCGGTCAGCACGTCACCCAATGAAAAACTCAATATCGCGTGCGTCGGGCTGGGTAATCAGGGGCAAGCCAACCTGAAACTTGTTGACAGCCAGAACATCGTCGCACTGTGCGACGTCGACGATGACCGCACAGCAATGTTCGGAGTGAAGTATCCAGGAGCCAGACGGTTCGCTGATTTTCGGGTGATGCTGGACAACATGGGGCGAGAAATCGACGCCGTGGTTGTTACCACGCCCAATCATTCTCATGCGACCATTGCTGTCGCGGCCATGAAAGCCGGGAAGCATTGTTACTGTGAGAAGCCGCTGGCGCATTCGATTCATGAAGTTCGCGAAATGCAGCGTGTGTCCGCTGAACAGAATGTTGTCAGTCAGATGGGCACGCAAAATCACGCCGGAGCGAATTACCGGCGCGTGGTTGAATTGATCCAGTCTGGTGCGATCGGAACAGTAAAAAAAGTTCACATCTGGTTCGGTCGGCCGGGAGGCTGGCGACGATTCAAACATCTGGTCGACCGTCCGACAAAGGAGACTGCTGTGCCAAAGCGCCTCAACTGGGATCTGTGGATCGGCCCGGCGCAGATGCAGAACTTCCATCCGGTGTATCATCCTCACGACTGGCACTATTGGTGGGATTTCGGCAACGGCACACTCGGCAACATGGCCTGTCATTACCTGGACCTGGTCTTCTGGGCCTTGAAGCTGCAGTACGCAACTGCCGTTGAAGCCGTTGGACCACCCGTGCATCCCGATTCGACGCCGGTGTGGCTCGATTGCCAATGGCAGTTTCCGAAAAGACACAAGCTGCCTGCGGTGGATGTTGTCTGGCATCACGGACGCGGCTTGCCGCAGCCTGTCAGAGATCTCGGTGTGCCACCGGCAGGTGCGGGCGTGCTGTTTGTCGGCGAAGACGGTCTGCTGCTGGCGGACTACAACAAGCGACTGCTGCTGCCGGAAAGTCAGTTTCGTGATTTCAAATCGCCCGAACCCACAATTGTCGATTCGGTCGGCTGCCATCGTCGTGAATGGTTCGAAGCCTGTAAGGGAAACGGCCAGGCATTGTGCGATTTCGACTACGCCGGACCGCTGACCGAGGCCGTACTGCTGGGCAATATCGCTTACCGTGTCGGAGGCAGGATCGAATGGGACTCGGAACACATGATGGCGACCAACACGAATCAGGTCGCACGGCATCTTCGCCACGACTATCGCAAAGGCTGGAAACTATGATAACACAGATTGCCATCGCCCGAGTACTGACGATCCGAAGCACCTGGCCCGCCAGACTTCAGTCTATGATGCTGCTGGCTTTGATCATTGCGGTCGGACCTGAATCACTGTGCGCCGACTTACCAAAGGTGCAGGTGTCCAACGTTCGTCGAGTGTTCCACAATGGCGAACACAATGCCTTTACAGACCTGGTTCTGTATCAGAATCGCTACTATCTGGCGTTTCGCAGTTGTCCCGATGGACACATGGTCCACCCCACGTCGTCGATCATCATCATGGTCAGCGACGACCTGAAGTCATGGCAGCAGGTCCACCGTTTTAGTGTGAAGCACCGCGACACACGCGATCCGCACTTTCTGGTCTTTAAACAAGAATTGTTCGTCTACACCGGCACGTGGTACAGCGGGGCCACAACGCTGCCTCGGGAACAGTACGATCTCAATAAGCATCTCGGTTATGCCGCGTGGACGACCGACGGAAAGGTGTGGAACAGTCCAGTCCTGCTGGACGGGACTTATGGGCACTATGTCTGGAAAGCCAACACCTTCGGCGACAAGGCGTTTCTGTGCGGTCGACGAAAGACGGACTTTGCCGAAGGCCCGAAGGGAGAAGGCACGGCTGTCGAATCGTTGATGCTGGAAAGCGACGACGGTCTGATTTGGCGAAAACGAGCCGTATTTCAGCCGAGCCGCGGTGATGAGACGGCGTTTCTGTTCGAACCGAGCGGAAACGTGCTGGCGATTGGCCGATCGGGCAGTCGGCCCGCGCAGATTCTGAAGTCCAGACCGCCGTACACAGATTGGTATCGCAACGACCTGGACCGCTATATCGGCGGGCCCCTGTTGGTTCGTTGGGGGGATCGAATCGTTGTCGGGGGACGTCGATCGACGGACAATGGTCCAAAGACTTCGATGTGCTGGCTGGACGAAGAGGACCTTCACGAATTCGCATCTTTGCCCAGCGGCGGAGACAATTCGTACCCCGGCTTTCTTGAACTCAGTCCAACACACGCCGCTATGTCCTGGTATTCGTCTCACGAAAAAGACGCAAATGGCCAGAATATCACAGCAATCTATATGGCGGATCTGACGATCGGCAACTGAATGGACATGTGGCAAAGTCTGCGGCCTGGTGATCTTCTGGCGTTTGGTCCGTGAAGGCAGGCTGTCGGGAACAGCGGAACCCTGCCCGATCCGACTGCCAATCCGGTTGCCCGCATCGAATGGAGGGAGAACCCTGTCTTTGTGTTCTCGCCCGCCTTTCTGAATTCCCCAACTTCAAATTGTCAGGAAAAGAGGTAGAATGAAGAGACTGGAAAAACATAGCCGCAGAACCGCGCACGCGTTTTTCGGAAGTTACTCTTCCCCACGTGATATTTTCGCGACGAGCGCGTCTCTTGTGTGTGATTCTAACCGGCTTTAAACCGTAAACGTCTGCTGCAGGAAAAGGTGCCGTATGCGAAGTGTCTTAAGCAAATCTGCCGTGTTTGTGTCGTTGGCAGTGTTGGGCATGCTGACCGGGCAGTCCGCAACTGCTCAGACAAGCAGCTCCAGCACCAAAGATTTTCCGCCTCACGCGAAAATTCTGGAGGGGTACACGAAGGTCGTCAGCAAGGCCAACATCACTCCGATGTACACGCTGTATCAGCGTAAAAAAGATGCTCAGCTGTATGCTGAGTTGCCGCGGAGTTTTGCCAGCAAGAAGTATTATATTGCCTTAACTCTGGCCAGTGGTGATCCGTATGCCGGTTTGCAGACGGGTGAAATGTACGTCTATTGGCGACGTTACGATAAGCGGATTGCCCTGATGGAACCAGCCCTCGACTACCGCGCCCCTGGCGACAAGGGAGCGGCATCGTCGGTCAAGCGTCTGTTTACGGATCGATTATTGCTGGACCTGCCGATCGTCACGATCGGACCAGGTGGCGGTCCCGTGATTGACATGGATGCGTTGTTCGTCACAAATGCCAGCCGCTTTTTTGGCTCTTTCGACGGCAGCCTCAGTCCTTCAGCCCGGCTTGGCATTTTTTCCATCGCCACTGCCAAGGCGTTTAAGAACAACATCGAAGTCGCATTCGAGGTGCCGTCCAGAACCGGAAAACTCAAGAAACTGCATTATTCCGTCAGTGAGATTCCAACCAGCACCGGCTACAAACCTCGAGTGGCAGATCAACGTATCGGGTTCTTCACAACCAGCTATTCTGACCTGGCGAAGTACAACGATCGTGAAACCAAAATCCGCTACATCAATCGTTGGCTGATCCAGAAAGCTGATCCCAAGCTGAAGATCAGTCCGCCGAAAAGTCCGATCGTCTTTTACATCGAACACACGACGCCGATCCGATATCGCCGTTGGGTGAAGGACGGAATTCTGGCGTGGAACAAGGCCTTCGAAAACATCGGGATTTCTGATGCGATCGAGGTCTATTATCAGGATATGGCGTCCGGCGCGCATATGGATAAGGATCCGGAAGACGTCAATTATAATTTTGTACGGTGGCTCAACAACGACATTGGGACAGCCATCGGTCCCAGCCGAGTGAATCCTCTGACCGGACAGATCCTCGACGCTGATATCATTCTGACGGATGGCTGGATTCGGCATTATCAAAAGCAATTCGACGAGATGCTGCCGAAGATTGCGATGGAAGGTTTCGGTCCCGAGACTTTGGCGTGGCTGGCCGAACATCCGAATTGGGATCCACGTATCCGACTGGCACCCGCTGCGATTCGTCATGAAGTTGCAGCGAAAATCGCTCGCGACGCAAGTAAACCGTTTGCCGGTCATCCGATTGCCTCGGTCGACACCACGCTGATTGGCGACGATGAGTATGACGGACTGATTGGCCGCACCAGTCAGATCAATGGCATGTGCCTTGCTGCGGAAGGCATGTCGTTTGATCTCGCGCTAATGAAGATGACGATGACCATGCTTGAAGCCAACGAAAAAGACGGCGAGAAGAAGGATGAGGATGAGAAGGACGGAGATAAGAAAGACGAGGACGACGACGACGACGACGAGGAGGACGAGGACGACGAGGACGACGACGAGAAGAAGAAGGACGAGGACGACAAAGACGAGAAGAAGGATGAGAAGTCCAAAGAGCAAATGCTTGATGGCATGCCGGAATCCTTCGTCGGGCCGCTGATCGCTCATCTTGTCGCCCACGAAGTCGGCCACACACTTGGGCTGCGTCACAACTTCAAGGGGTCCAGCGTTTATACGTTTGAACAGATCAACGGCGAAGAAGTCAAAGGCAAAAAGCAGTTGGCTGGGTCTGTGATGGACTACATCGGAGTCAACATTCACGCCGAAGGCAAAGATAAACAAGGCGACTTCGGGATGACGGGCATTGGTCCGTACGATATGTGGGCTATCGAATACGGCTACACATTCGGCGATATCAAGAAGGTGCTGGCTCGAGTTGCTGAACCGGAACTGGTCTTCGCGACGGACGAAGACACCAGCGGTCCTGACCCGCTCGCTCGCCGCTATGACTTCAGCAACGATCCTCTGGATTATGCCAACAACCAGATGACGCTGACAAAACATCACCGTGACCGCCTGCTTACCAGTTTCATCAAGGATGGCGATAGTTGGGATCGTGTACGGTACGGCTACGAACTCACCCTGTCCGTACAGACACGAGCCGTGTCCATGATGGCCAACTGGATCGGTGGTGCCCATGTGTATCGCGACAAGAAGGGCGATCCCAACGGTCGCAAGCCCGTGGAAGTCGTTTCTGCAGACAAGCAGCGCAAGGCGCTGGCTTTTGTTGTGGAAAACAGTTTCAAAGACGATGCGTTTGGTTTGTCTCCGGAACTGACGCAGTCCATGGGGCTGGACAAATGGATGGACGATCGCATGTCTTTTTCCAGTGAAGCCACGTGGCCGATCCATGATCGCGTGATGGGTATTCAGGCGTCCTCGCTTACGATGTTGATGAATCCCACAACGCTGAAGCGAGTCTATGACAATGAGGTCCGGGTGCCACTGGATGAGGAATGTCTGACTCTGCCGGAATTGCTGACCACGGTTTCGTCAGCCGTCTGGAGCGAACTTGACGAACGGCCGAAGGGCAAATTCACTGTTCGCAAGCCAATGATTTCCAGCCTGCGGCGGAATCTTCAGCGTGAGCACCTGCAGCGACTGATCGATCTCACGCTGCCCGGTGGTGGTTCTTCGGCGGCATCACGGACGATTTCCATGCTCGCTGCCGAAAACCTGCGTCAGAATCTGAAGAAGATTGAAGCTGCTCAGATGGCGGCCGCGGATCGTTACGATCCCTATACGGCGGCTCACCTGTCGCAGACCAAATCTCGTATTGAAAAGGCTCTGGATGCGGATTACCTGTTGAACCCATCAAAGGGTGGCAGTTCCGGGGGTGGCTTTTCCATTTTCGGTAACGAAACGGAACGTCCGGCCCCTTAAACACGGCCGCAATCCCGTTCATTCACACGCCCTTCGAGAGATGTTGCTCTCGAAGGGTTTTTTCGTTCTGCTTTGACCGCTTTCCGGCGTAGAAACAGCGACGCTCTGCCGTTCGTGACACCAAGCACGCAGCGCAAGCGAGTGTATTTCCTAAACGCACGGGACCCACTCGCTGGCGCTTCGAGCTTGTATTGCGGCGTTGCCGCTGGAAAACCGTTGGTTGCCGCAAAGTTGGGCGACAGACGGATTGCCGCTCTTCCGACAGACTCTAACCTGCTGGCCACTGTGAAACTGACGTCGCCGATAATTCTGATTCTCAGCGTCGTTGTCACGGCCATCG
>JAPYTO010000278.1 GCA_029941865.1 Fuerstiella sp.
TCATCAACTCATCGGCGATCGCCAGACGGGATTCCGCTCCGACGGCAGCGTACGCGTGCAATAACATTGTCGACGTGTCGTCAGCGCCGGTGTCGGAGAGGGCCATGATGGCCGCCCGCTGAACGGCGCCCGAATGTCGGGCAGATATCAACGAGGCGATGGCTGCTGCACGTTGCGCCGGCCCGAAGGATTCAGCTGTCGCGTCGGCGTCAAGAATTCGTGTTGTGACGGGACCGTACTTTCGGCCAAGCAGGCTGATCGCCGCGATTCGCGCGGCTTCAGGTTCATCGGCGCCCACAATCGTAGCCATTGCCTGACGGTGCAATTCAACCAGCCGTTGCGAGGCGTAAGGGGTGATCTGCAATTCAGGACTGGCCGGACGACCGTCTAACCTATTCAACGCCGCAGCCAGCAACGTCGTCGCCGCGCGTGAGGGCTGTTCCGCGCCAGCGACTGGCAGACACACGTGCAATGCTCGTGCAACGGCGTCCGAGTCACCGATTTGAACTGCCAGCAGAACCAGGTTCCGCCGAATGCCAAACGTCTGCTCTGCGGCAGGTCGATCAAGGTAAGCGTTCAGGACAGGATTGATGTTGTCCGCACTGATGGAATGCAGGGCCGCCGAGCGAACATGTGCATCGGGTTCTGCGGCGCCGATCAACGTGCTTAGCGTTGCGGCGGCATCAGGGACTGCCTGCCCTGAGCTACCACCCGCAGCGATTGACAACGCAACCTGGCGTCGCACTCGGGCACTGCCGCTTCGTGCCAACGCAAAAATGCTGGTCCGTAGTTTCGGCGTATCGTTCAGGAACGGCTCACTAAGTTGCACAGCAAAACGCACGACTTCCGGATCGTCAGACTGAAGTGCCGCCGCTATATCAGCAGACGCCAGTTGCCGTAGCGCGTCCAGCGTCGCCAGTGCCTGTATCTGAGCTGCGGGACGTTTGGCGTTTGATGCGATGCTGCGGATTTCCGGGGCCACCGATTTAGCCGACCGCCAGACCAGCATTTGATGAGCAAGATCGCGGATCGTTCCATTTGCCGAACCGAGTTGTTGTGCCAGTCCGCCGTCTGTCAGGTCGCCCAGATTCGGAATCAATGCCTGTTTCGCGGACGACTTGGTGTCACCGTTACCTCGCTTCGGAACGACGCGATAAATTCGGCCACGTCGCTTTCCGGCAAACACATCAAGTTCCGCCAGCGTCGACTGCGGAATCCATCGCGAGTGCTCGATCACGTAACGGTACATGTCCACGACCCACAGTGCACCGTCCGGACCGGTCCGCGCCTGCACCGGTCGAAACCAGCGATCGGTGGAGCTGAGGAATTCCTGCGATTCTTCACCGTCGCCACGTTTGCCTGCAAACCCGTGACCGTTGCGTGACAGGTTGATTCGGTGTACCGACTGATGTACGGGTTCGCACGTGAAAGCGTCGTCTGCAAATTCGGCACCCAGCCGCGAATCGCGATAAATCCCCAGTCCGCAGGCCGCAGTCGCCCGCCCCGGCGCGCCGGAAAGTTCAAAGGTGACCAGACCATCGGGCGGATACAGCGTGTGTGCAGCGGTGTCGGCCATCAATCCCGGTGGCGACGACAAAGTGGCGAACGGGTTCCGCTGTGAGTATCGGTCGTCACCAGGGATCGCTCGCAGCAAGTTACCGTTTGAGCAACCAAACCAGTCGCCCCAGTCGTTGCGGCAGCGACCCTGCTGAGTTCGTCCGGACACCGGTTCGATGGCTCCTGTGTCCGGGTTCATGCGAAAGTCACGGTTGCTGCAATTGACGATTTCCCCGGTTTGATGACCTGTGATTGTGCCGCCGAACAGACCACCGGCTCCGTAGATCCAGTTGTCCAGCCCCCACCGAAGACTGTTTACCCGTGCCTGGGCGTTGCGGATTTCAAAGCCCGAGAACAGCTTTTGCGTAACGTCTGCGATTCCGTCGCCGTCTTTGTCGCGGGCGAACAGAATATCGGGTGCGTCGCAGATCAGAATTCCATCTCGCCAGACCTTAACGTCCGTCGGGAACCGCAGACCGTCCACAAAAGTTTTTGCTTCTTCAAAATAGCCATCACCGTCGGCATCTCGTAGCCACCGGATTCGACTGGTCTGTTCGAATTCCTCGTACATGTCTCGACCGTAGTCACTCATTTCGGCAACCCACAATCGCCCGTCCGGACCAAAGTCGATGGCCACCGGATCGGTCACCTGGGGCTCTGCCGCCACCAATCGCACTTCAAGGCTGTCATGAGTGTCCATGCATTGCAGCGAATCTTCCGGAGACTTTGGTGCCACGCCCTGAGTGCCTTTGGGCATATGAAAGGCGTCCGGTACCTGGCGATGAACTTCGTCGACAATCAACTTCTCAAGACCCGCCTTCAGTGTTGTCGGCAGCGCGAAATACGGCACTTCCGCACCTCCGCCGTACCCACCTTCCGTCAACAATCGCTCTGACGGAATGTAACAGCCAAAGTCGTTGCAATAGGCGTTCAGCCAGAAGCGTTCCCGATCGATCTCTGATTTGAGTCTCAGTGCATAGTCAACGCAAACTTCACCTGCCAGAAAGTTCATGCAAAAACTGTCGCCGAAGGACCACGTCTGAATGGGATAGTCAATTTCAGAAATCAGCTGCTCTCCGCGATCAAGTCGCGCTAGCTGGGTGGTCGCATTGTAACGATCGGTCTGACGCCCCTTGCCGGTTTGCTCAACCAGCTGTTCTCGAGTTGGCGGGTTTTTCAGTGGCAGAGCGATCGTATTCAGCACGGCCTGTGGTTCACCGGAAATGCGTTTCAATCGGCCACTCAGCAATCGTTCCACCTCAGAGGCAATTTCAATTCCCTGTCGTTCGGCCGCTTCGACGTTGTCGCCCGGGTCGCCGCTGATTCGACTTACCGGGTTCTGGTCAGAACCGGCTCCGATGGAGACCAAGCCGACGCAGCCTGGGAAACGCCGTTCAATCATCGCGGCCGCGTGTCCCGCCCAGTCTCCGCTGACTTTGTTGAACGACAATGTCACGCAATGACAGGCGTAGGACACGTAGATCGCTTTTGGTTCGTTGGTGTCCGCGTCGCGGACAACCAGCAGCGGCAGATCATGATCAACGGGGCCGCCTGCAGTGCGACGGTTCTTGGCAAAGCCAGCTTTTCCGACAGCCCATTCCAGTCGGGCCGGTGACCGCGAGGCAATCGCCTTGCGGGCCGCCAGCGTAATGTGGTCGGTCAGTTCCTGTGTGTAACGGTCAATGTGTTTCTGGTGGTCGGTCGGAATCGCCATGCTGAAAATGTTGTCACACGCTCCATTAACCTTTGGCGTGCAGTGTGAATGTGAGAACGTGAGGGCCAGGTTCTGTGGTGGAAGTCCGTCAGATTCCTTTAAACGGCGGCGTACTTCGTCCACCATCGCAGTTCGCACGCCCAGACTGTCCAGCGTCACCAGCACCAGTGGCGGCTGATCGCCCTGTGACACCGCGAGTGCTCGTGCGTAAATCTGTTGCGACACGCCTTCCGATTCTTCCCGTCGATTGCCGAAACCGTTCAGTCGGACCGGATAGTCCGGCGTAATGTCCACCACAGCGACGCCAACGTTGTATTGATCAGCCGACTGAGCTGCACCAGTGCTGCTCAGAAGCGCCGGAAGCGACAACAGAAAACAGGTGCTCAGCAATTGATGACACCATGTTGTGTTGAACAGGACCGTCATGGGATGATTCTTTCAAACTGGCCACGTGTGGGCCGGAGCGAAATTCGCTCGGATGTGTACGCGATAAACGAATTCTGATGCGACAAACCTGGACTCCCGCAAGCGAGAGTGTGCACACCCATTCAGAAAGTGCAGTGCGTTGATCAGACGCAGCGTGATTTGTTCGGCTACTCTTTATCCGCAGATTCGGCCAGCCCACGCAACCGCAGCCATTCTCCCGCGCGGGCGGGCCATGTTCCGATTTGCGATCCTGCGACCGCTCTCATGCCATAACCGTGGCCGCCGTTTTCGTAGACGTGTAGTTCGGCGGGAATATTGTGCCGCTTCAGGCCGGCGTAGATCAGAACGCTGCCCAATGATGAGGACCGGTCGTCATGGGTATGGACGATGAATGCGGGTGGCGACGTTTTCGACGGTTTGATTTCCGGTAACAGGCCATCTGTCGCTGGATCGTAGACGTTCCACGGATAAATCAGCAGCGAGAAATCGGGTGAGCAATCCTGCTCATCGGTCGCATCCATCGCTTCGTACACGGGTTTCCCTTCGGCCGTGTGGAGAATCGAACCGACCTGACCACCCGCCGAAAAAGCCAGCACTCCCACTTGATCAGCGTTCACCTTCCATTCCGTGGCACGCGCGCGAATGATGCGAAGTGCTCGTTGAGCATCCTGCAGAGGGCGACGCCACGCCGGTTCTGTTTTGGGTGTCACTTCGTTGGTGCGATACCGCAGAACAAATGTCGAAATCCCGAATTGATTCAGCCATGGAGCGGCTTCGGAACCTTCCTTGTCCGGAACCACTTTTCCGAATCCGCCGCCCGGCAACACAAGGATGGCCGTTCCGTTCGGATTGTCGGCCAGAAATACGTCGATGCTCGGCCGACGAATCTTGATTGTCCGGGTGACCGGCGGAACTTCGTCTGCCCGATACGGTTGATTAGTACCTTCGTCAAGCGATGTCTCGCCGGGTGCGTACTCGGGCCACACCATCACGCGAGCGTTGTCGCCGGCACGCACCTGTGCCGCGGGTGCCGACAGGACGAACACCGCTAGAGTTGTAACACAAAAAACCACTGCCTGATGACGCATCACGAAGTCTCCACTGGAAAAGCACGGCTGCTGCTGAGAAGTTCCGAGCACAGACTATAACCGAACCATGTTGTCGCGTCGCATCGGCAACGGATTCAGGGTACTGACGTCCCCCGCTCGCTGGGAAATAGACGTCAGAACGGTTTGCTGACGTTGCCGACTTCTATTAAGTTAGCTGCCAGATCCCCGGAACCTGACGCTGGATGGTGGAACGGGACTTTCAACACCGCAATTCGCAGGCAGCAGATTGCTATGGCTGAGCAAAAAAATGGAGAGCAATCTGTCATGACACCGGGAGCCCGTTTACGCCACGCCATGCAGGTGGAAAAGCCCGTGCAATGCGCGGGTGCCATCAACGCCTACCACGCCCGTCTGGCCGAGGCGTCCGGATTTCAAGCTCTGTATCTTTCCGGCGGCGGTGTGGCGGCGGCTTCCTGCGGTCTGCCTGATCTGGGCATTACCACGATGGAGGACGTGTTGATCGATGTCAGGCGGATCACGGATGTCACCGAATTGCCGATACTGGTCGACATCGACACCGGCTGGGGCGGCGCACTCAATATTGCCCGGGCCGTGCGAACGATGAACAGGACCGGAGCCGCCGGCGTGCACATTGAAGACCAGGTTTCCCAAAAACGCTGTGGACACCGCCCTGGCAAAGCTATCGTCTCTCAGGATGAGATGGTAGATCGGATCAAGGCAGCCGTTGATGCAAAAGACGACGAAGAGTTTATCATCATGGCGCGAACGGATGCTCTGGCCGTCGAGGGCATGTCAGCTGCCATCGATCGCGCTTGTTCCTGCGTGGAGGCAGGTGCCGACATGATTTTTCCCGAAGCGATGACGCAACTTCAGCAATACGAGGACTTTGTCAACGCGGTCGGTGTGCCCGTCCTGGCCAACATCACAGAATTCGGCACGACTCCTCTGTTTACCACACAGCAACTGTCGGAAGTGGGAGTCAGCATCGCGCTTTACCCGCTCTCTGCATTTCGGGCAGCCAACAAGGCAGCCCTGAATGTCTATAAAACGATCCGTGAGCAAGGAACGCAGGCGAGTGTCATCGATCAGATGGAGACACGCGAAGAACTTTACGAACACCTAGGTTACCACGCCGTCGAACAGGAACTCGATCAGCTATTCGAACAGCAGAGCCCGGAAAACAACGAATTATGACTGACCCCATCACAGACGTTCGTAAACCCAAGAAATCGGTCGCTCTATCCGGCGTTGCCGCCGGCAATACAGCGATCTGTACGGTGGGTCGCACCGGCAATGACCTGCACTACCGCGGCTACGACATTCTGGACTTCGCCGACACGGCCGAGTTTGAAGAAATTGCCCATCTGCTGGTACACGGCACGCTGCCAACTCAGCAACAGCTATCAGCTTACAAGGCTCGGCTGAAAAAAATGCGTGGCTTGCCGGGCCCGGTTAAGCAGACACTTGAGGCAATTCCAGCAACCGCCAACGCCATGGACGTCCTGCGTTCCGGGTGCTCGATGCTGGGGACGTGCGAAGCCGAACCCGGTGATTATTCACCTGAAGTCGCTCGTGAACTGATTGATCGACTGATGGTGAGCTCGGCTTCGATGCTGCTGTACTGGTATCACTTCGCGAACAGTGGCAAGCGTATTGAGGTGGAAACGGACGCCGACTCAATTGGCGAGCATTTTCTGGAACTGCTGCACGAAAAGAAACCATCGGAATCGTGGATTCGCGCGATGCACACGTCGCTGATTCTTTACGCCGAGCACGAATTCAACGCATCCACCTTCACCGCCAGAGTCATCGCCGGAACGGGATCAGATCTCTACTCAGCGATCACCGGTGCCATCGGTGCGCTGCGTGGACCTAAACACGGCGGTGCCAATGAAGTGGCCTATGAGATCCAGATCCGCTACGACAATCCCGACGACGCCGAGGCCGATATCCGCGAACGTGTCAGTCGTCGGGAGATCGTGATTGGTTTTGGCCATCCCGTATACACCACCGGCGATCCTCGAAATTCGGTGATCAAATCCGTCGCTCGGCAGTTGTCCGAAGAAGCGGGCGACACCGGTCTGTATGACATCGCCGAGCGGCTGGAATCGTTGATGTGGGATGTGAAAAAGATGTTCCCGAATCTCGATTGGTTTTCAGCTGTGTCTTACAACAAGATGAATATTCCGACGGCGATGTTCACTCCGCTGTTCGTCCTGGCCCGCATCACTGGCTGGGGGGCACACGTCATCGAGCAACGAGAGGATGGAAAGATCATTCGCCCCGGTGCCAACTACACCGGCCCGGACAGTCGCCCCTGGGTTCCGATGGAACAACGTTAAAGCCGTTTGCTTATTTTCGTGAACCGTTCTGACTTTTGGGCGGGTTGTTTTCCCACGAAGGCACGCGTCTTTCGCGGCCACGATTCAGCATCAATATTCTGTAGAACGTACGACGTCATGAGTTTATCATTGCCTGCTTCAACTGTGAGGCCGAAATTCGACCAGGTCATGCAGGACATCGCGGATTATGTCCTGCGCGACGACGTCTGTGCATCCCGCGAAGCGATGGAGACCGCCCGCTTTTGCTGGATGGATTCCATCGGCTGCAGCTTGTACGCGCTGCAGTTTCCCGCCTGTACAAGGCTGCTGGGCCCCGTCGTTCCGGGCACGGAGTTGCAGGATGTCGGTGCCCGGGTGCCGGGGACTGCCTTTGAGCTCGATCCTGTTCGTGCCGCCTGGAATATCGGGGCGATGATCCGGTGGCTGGATTTCAACGACACCTGGCTGTCCGCCGAATGGGGTCACCCGTCGGACAATCTGGGGGCGATCCTGGCACTGGCGGACTATCAGTCACGCACTGGCGCTCGTTCTCTGACGATGAAGGATATCCTTGTCGCGATGATCAAGGCGCATGAGATCCAGGGAGTGATTGCCCTGGAGAATTCCTTTAACCGCGTGGGCCTGGATCATGTCATGCTGGTGCGGATTGCTTCAGCAGCAGTCACCGCGCAAATGTTGGGGTGCACTCGGGATGAGATCCTGAACGCCGTGTCACACGCGTGGCTCGATGGTTGTTCTTTGCGAACCTATCGTCACGCGCCCAATACCGGTTCCCGAAAATCCTGGGCGGCCGGTGATGCGACTTCGCGTGGACTGTTCCTCGCAATGACAGCTCAGCGCGGAGAGATGGGCTATCCCACGGCGATCACCGCCAAAGGCTGGGGGTTTCAGGACGTGCTCTTTGGTGGCGAAGAGTTGACCTTTGGTCAGCCGTTTGAAACCTACGTGATGGAAAACGTGCTGTTCAAGATTTCGTTTCCAGCAGAGTTTCACGCCCAGACAGCGGTCGAGGCGGCTTTGACGCTGCATCCTCAGGTGGTCGACCGTCTTAAAGAGATCGATCGGATTGTGATTGAAACTCAGCAGTCGGCCAACCGTATCATCAACAAGTCCGGACCGCTGGACAACCCGGCAGACCGTGATCATTGCCTTCAATACATGGTGGCCGTGCCGCTGATCTTTGGACACCTGACAGCGGATGATTATGAGGACGACATTGCCGCTGATCCCCGCATTGATGCCCTGCGGGGAAAAATGGAATGCCGGGAGAATGACCGATTCACCCGCGAATACCTGGAACCTGACAAGCGCGCCATCGGTAACGCGATTCAGGTGTTCTTCACCGATGGCAGTCATACCGAAAACGTGGTCGTCGACTATCCGGTCGGTCACCGCCGTCGGCGAACTGAGGGGATACCGCTGCTGAAAGAAAAATTCGAACGCTATCTGCGGGGTGGAATCGCTGAGCACAACGCCAGTCGAATCCTCGGGATCTGCCAGGCTCAGGACACTTTTGAATCGACTACCGTCGACGACATGATGTCTTTGCTTCGAGTCCCTTCTGTCGTGTGAACC
>JAPYTO010000279.1 GCA_029941865.1 Fuerstiella sp.
TTGAGCCCTAAATGCATGCCAGAGTTTGCCAATGATCATCAGACCGCTTCCTCATCTTGTTGTTTGAAACGTCTCGCAGCAGAGCTGCTTTCATTCTGTGCCAATTTTGCCCCGTTCCGAATCCACTCCGCGAGTTATGGTGAACCACCCGTGCTGCGGTGTCTTCGGAGAACGCTCGGCTTCATGACCAGACGCAACGCACACCGCCCCCGCCTGGGTCAATAAATCTCACCGAACCGCATGCTTATATCCTACAAACCGTCATTCTGACTTCCAACCAGCGTCAAGTTGAGTGTTCACATCTCGTGAATATGAGTCACCTCTGGCTGCAGTCGCGGCTTGTTTTGCGTGGCTTATCGTGCTACATCAGTCGCGGCAACTGGTTAACGGACGATGATGGTTGACGTTATGTTGTCAAATCCGGATGCTGTTGAGGCATGGTCGTTATGAACATACCGGTTTAGAAACCTCACAGACTGCCTCCGCCGGTCAACCATTTTCAATGGCATCATCGCAAATCCAGCCCGGCCTTCTGCGGAAGATGACCGTCCGCAAGGTTTTAGAGTCCCTGCAGACGCACGGACCGCTTTCGCGAGCCGATCTCACACGGGACACAGGCATCAGTGCGCCAACCGTGTCGAAGGTGATCGTGGACCTGCTGGATTCCGGACTGCTGGAAGAAGGTGCCGCACCCGACAACGCCGTCGGTCGACCAGGAAAGAAGATACAGCTCGCCCGTGACCGGGCACAGGTCATTGGTGTTGTCCTGGATCAGCACACGTCCGTTGTGCTGGCGGCGTCGCTGGATGGCCAGATCGATAAGGGAAGAATATCCACCTTTGCCACGCCAGGGACCTACGATGGGCTGTTGGACCAGTTGACTGCGGTCGTGCAGGGACTCGATGGAGACACGACCAGCCAGACGTTGGGTGTGGGCATCAGTACTCCGGGGCTGGTCGATGAAGCACACGAACGCTGTCTGTTCTCACCCAACCTGCAGATCATCAATCATCAGACTCCGGCTGCGGATCTGACGCAGCGAACCGGGCTTGAAGCCACCTGTTTTCAGGAAACCAGGGCTTTGTGTCTGGCAGAGCGGCTGTACGGAAATGCTCGCGGGCTGGAGGACTTCGCCATGATGGACATGTCGACCGGACTTGGGCTGGGTGTCTTCAGTGGCGGCGAACTTCTGCGGGGACATAACGGACTGGCTGGTGAACTTGGCCACATTACGGTCGACCCAACCGGAAAACTGTGCGGCTGTGGCAACCATGGTTGCCTGGAAACTGTAGCCACCGATTCCGCGCTGACGGCCATGCTGTCTGAACGCCTGAATCAGAAGTTCACGATCGACGACATTATTTCTCAGTTGAGGAATGGTCAGATTCAGGCGCCCGATGAAATCAACCGCGTATGCGAATATCTTTCGATCGCCGTTGCTGCAGCCATCAATCTGTTCAACCCGGCAACCTTGTTCCTGTATGGCCGTTTTCTTTCGATCAACGCTGCCATTCCCGAACAGGTTGTGCGAATGGCCCAGCGCCGCACTTTGGGGCCGACGTTCGAACAGTGTTCTGTTCAGATGGCTGTCACAAACAAGCAGCAGGGGGCGGTCGCCGCTATTGTGCATCACCTGACACGTTCCGCCGGCCCACGCATGGCCGAGTAGCCGGCGTGTTTCTTCTCTCAGTTCTGAATTGTCGTTCGGAATACAGTGGCCCGCTCCGAAGACGCGTACAAAACACTTTACGATCATGGGAATGAATTCTGATTTACTCCGGCAATGCTGGTTTCTCGGCGGTCCGACGGCGGGCGGAAAAACGGCCACAGCGCTGGCGTTGGCTGAATTGCTTGATGCCGAAATCGTGTCCATGGATTCCATGGCCGTCTATCGCCGAATGGACATTGGTACGGCTAAGCCAACGCAGAGCGAGCAGGCCCAGGTGCCACATCATCTGATCGATATTGTGGAGCCGCACGAAGAATTCAGCGTCTCTGACTATGTTCAGCACGCGGCCCGGGTGACGGGCGACATCCTGGCGCGTGGTCGGACACCGTTGTTTGTCGGCGGCACGGGTTTGTACCTGCGATCAATGTTGCGTGGAGTGTTCGAGGGCCCCGACGCCGACTGGGATCTGCGCGGAGAACTCGAACGTCAGGCGAAAGAAAATGGCAACGACTGGTTACTGGAAGAGTTGCGAAAGGTAGACGCGCCGACGGCAGCAAGACTGCATCCGAACGACGTACGCCGAGTCATCCGGGCAATTGAGGTGTATCGCATCACGGGGCAGCCGCTATCCGGTCAGCACGACCACACGCCTTTGCCGAAAGATGAACAGCCAGCTGCCGTATTCTGGCTTCATCCACCCCGTGCATGGCTGCACGAACGAGTCAATCGTCGAGTTGATCTGATGATGGATCAGGGGCTGCTGGACGAAACAAAGCAGTTACTGGCGAACAATCCGCCTCCGGGCCGCACCGCCAGACAAGCCCTGGGCTATCGCGAATTGATCGAACATCTGGAACAGGACGTGCCGCTGGACGCTGCCGTCAATCAGATTAAGACGGGGACTCGGCAGTTTGCCAAACGGCAACACACGTGGTTTCGCAATCTGGAGGAGTGCCAGAGCGTTTCGATCACAGGAACGGAATCGCCGAGTGATGTTGCCGAAATGTTGTTACGTCTCTCAGCGGCTGACTGTGACTAGTGCGTCGTCAAGCTTCCGGGGCTGGTTCGTTTAACGGCAAGCCGTAGGCGACTTCGATTTGGCCCGAAAAACCGACGCCTCCGGCTTGCCGTTAGACGAATCCGCATGAAGCGCAACCCCCCCCCCTGTTTTTAGTCAACAAATGGCGAAAGGCAGGATCGCTGGGTGACCCATCAGGTGATTCAGTGCCACAAACCAGAATTACGTCCTTGAGATTTGCGGTTCCATCGGTTCCAATTAAGATCCCGCCTGAACGGAGGCTGTTTGTCTCAAAGCGTTCACCATTTCCCACCTTTACCGATTGCAGGGAACTACCCCATGAGCGACGCAGAAGCGCCGGCCCCATCGGCGTCCGCCGACCCGCCAGCTGTTGATCCACCTGGTCGTCGAGAGTTGCTGGCCGCAGTGCTTAGTTTTCTGCTGGGCGTAGTGCCGGCAGCTATCGGTGGACTGTTTTTTCTGGATCCCATTCTGCGTCGCAAAACGGATAGCGGTTCAGGCGCTGGTGATCAGACGATGGATGGGTTCGTTAAACTCGACATCACGCCCGAGAATCTTGTCGAAGAAGGGGCACCTGTTGCATCCACCGTCATCGCGGATCTGGACGACGCATGGAATCGGTTCAAAGACGTGCCCATTGGCAGTATCTGGCTGCGAAGACAACAAGGTGGCGAGATTGTCGCGTTTAATTCGATCTGCCCGCACCTGGGTTGTTCCATTAATTATCGTCGCGGCGAAAACGACTTTCACTGTCCGTGCCATGCCAGTTCCTTCGATCTGGATGGTGCGACAGCAAACGATACTCCTCCCCGAGACATGGACAGTCTGGAGATCGTCGTTGCGACCGACGGGCGCCCTGATCCGAACGGTACAGAACTGTGGGTGAAGTATCAGAACTTCCGTCGAGGCACGCCGGAAAAGAAACCGATCTAACGATGTGGATGCCCAGGACCATTCCGACTGACGCTCGGAATGGCATTCATCCTCAGGGGCGCGGCAGATGTCCGGCCACACGAAAGTATAATTATGAAGGCTCTTATCGACTGGTTTGATGACCGCACGGGCTTCAAGGAGCTGATGCATGAAGCTCTCTATGAACGTGTGCCCGGAGGAGCTCGCTGGCGCTATGTCTGGGGCAGCACTCTGGTCTTTACGTTCACGTTGCAGGTGATCACCGGGTTCATGCTGTGGTCGGCGTACAGCCCCAGCACTCGTACGGCGTGGGAAAGCGTCTATTACATTCAGCACGAACTCACATTGGGCTTCCTTGTCCGTGGAGTTCATCACTTCGCTGCTCAGGCGATGGTGGTGTTGATGGCCATTCATCTGATTCAGGTCGTGATCGACGGAGCCTATAAGGCGCCGCGAGAATTGAACTTCTGGATGGGGCTTGTGCTGCTGCAAATCGTGCTGGGTCTGTCATTGACCGGCTATCTGTTGCCGTGGGACCAGAAGGGCTACTACGCAACTCAGGTGACGACCAACATCATGAGCGCTACGCCCATTGTTGGTGATCAGATACAGACGCTGGCTCAGGGAGGCACTGAGTATGGTCACCTGACGCTGACGCGATTCTTCGCCATGCACGCTGGCATCCTGCCCACTCTGTTGGTCGCATTTCTGGCTGTGCATATCTACGTCTTCCGTCGCCACGGACTCACGGTTCACGACGAAAACCATGCTCCGGAAACGACGTTCTGGCCGGATCAGGTACTCAAGGATGCGGTCGCCTGTCTGGTCGTTCTGGCCGTGGTAATGCTGCTGGCCATCTTCAAAGGCGTGGAACTGAGTGCGCCGGCCGATCCGTCGGTGAAGTTTGATGCGGCCCGTCCGGAATGGTACTTCCTGTTTCTGTTCCGCTTCCTGCATTTTGAAGTGGTCAATAAACTGGGAGTTACCTTTGGTGCCATCATTGTGCCGGGCATCATCATGGGCGTCGTCGCGATGATGCCGCTGACTCATAAATATCTGGGTGAATTCGGCCACACGCTGAACAAGTCGTTCACGTGGCTTTTGGGGGCTGCCATCGTAGTGTTAACGGCGATGGCCATCATCGAAGATCGCGAAGACGAGTCACACCAGGCAGCTCTGGCAGAAGCTCACCGCGACGGGGCCCGAGCACTCGAATTGGCAGCCGGGCCGGATCGGATTCCTGTCGACGGCGCTGTGGAACTGTTGCGGCGAGACCCTTTCACTCAGGGGCCTCGACTGTTTGCAAAACACTGCTCCGCCTGCCATCGATACAACGGGCATGACGGACGCGGCACGATGGTTGTGGACAAGGCAGGGATTGCTGCTCCAACGGCCGCGGACCTGGGCGGCTTCGGCAGTCGCGACTGGATGCGTTCTGTCGTGGTTGATTATGCGAATCATTTCAGTTGGCAAAAGAACGCGACATGGTTCAAAGACGCTCAGAAAGCCGAAGCTGCGGGTGAAGACGTCACTTATTTGAATCCTGATGATTCCGAGATGGCCTCGTGGGCAGACGCTGATTCATTAAGGTCTGCCGACAACGCAGACAATCTGACCGCATTGGTCGAGTTCCTCTACTCAGAAGCAGATGCTGGCTATAAGCCGCTGGATGCAGACGAACGTGCAGCCTTCAGCAACCCACTTGCCGCCGATCCGGCTTTGGTGGGTACAGGGCGAGCGGTCGCTACAGAAGGCGCGTGGGCCGGCGACCTGCAGGGTTCGTCGTGTGTCGATTGCCATACGTCGATCGGTGAGGATTTCGTTGCCGTCAGCGACGACGATGCGGATGGCTATCCGACGCTGGCGAAGTACGGCTCTGCAGTGTGGCTGAAAGACTTCATCCGGAACCCCGGAGCCGCCCGACACTATGGTGAGAAAAACCAGATGCCTGCCTATTCGCCTCAACAGCTGAGAGACGATGAGCTTGATCTGCTGGTCCGTTGGATGACAGGCGATTACCTGCCGTCAGAAGTACATGATTACGAAAATCGTCTCGAGGACCTGTCCGGTTCGCTGCCGACATCGTCCAGCGCTGGCAGCTCTGCGCCGACCGCTGCTGAGGAATAGCAACGGTACGGAAATTGGTATTGTGGACGATTCACAGGAAGATCGCGAAATGACGACGTTGCTCTTACGGTTTCGCAGCAGGGCGCTTGTTCTGCTTTTCATGTTGCCGATTTTCGCGGGTGCCGTTTCTGCTGAGGAGTGGTTCGACAAGAAGTCGGAATGGCACGGCTTCGATCGATTGCACTTCACAATCGCGGAACGAGCCGCGTACGTTGTCGTGCCGAAGGAAGCAGCCCAGGGAAATCCGTGGGTCTGGCGAGCTCGGTTTCCGGACTATCACTTTGAAATGGATGTGGAACTTCTGAACCACGGCTTCCATATCGCTTACGTTGACGTTGGGGGGATGTTCGGAAACTCCAGGGCGATGAATATTGGCGACCAGTTCTATTCGTTCATGACGAAGGAACGGGGTCTCGCAGCACGTCCCGCCCTTGAAGGCGTCAGCCGCGGCGGATTGTTCGTATACAACTGGACGGCTCGACACCCGGAACATGTCGCCGGCATTTACTGCGACACTCCGGTACTGGATTTCAAAAGCTGGCCCGCCGGCAAGGGCAGGGGGATCGGATCCGCTGGAGCATGGCAGCAGTGTCTTGCGGCGTATGCGTTAACCGAAGAACAAGCCCTGAGTTTTTCGAACAATCCGATCGACCACGCAGCGATTATTGCAAAGCATAAGATTCCCGTGCTGCACATCGTGTCTGAGAACGACGTTGTTGTGCCCCCCGCCGAGAACACCTATCTGTTGCAGGCCCGGCTCAAAGAACTGGGACACGACATGCCGGTCGTCTCAGTTCCACTGGGCACAGAAAAAAGCCACGGCCACCATTTCACTCATCCGGCGCAGGACCGGGTTGTGAAGTTCATTCGACGACATGTAGAGTAATGCGCTTCGGGGAAAGGTTTTTCTTATAGTCTTCAGGCGTTAGTTTCCGACATCGCGAACCGGTCTCTCTACGTCTGAGACGGGAAATCGAGTGCGAGTACGGGAGTGGGGCGAGCGAATCCATCGGCTGCAGAAAGGCATTGGTCTACGAAACGGCGGATCGGAGATCACGGAAAGTCATCATGTTAACAGGCCGGTATAGATGCTGCGGGCGAACGGTCGCTTATCGGGGCGACTACTGCCTGTCCTGCGATTGTCACACCGTGTCGGAACAAAATCGCACTTTGGATATCTTGCACGTTTACTTCCTTCCGATCCTGCCACTTGGGTTTCGAAAACACTGGCACTGCACGAAATGTAAGAACGATCCACATGCCCGCGTTCAGACGTCGAATGAATTTAAGATTCTGGGCGTCATGGCGTTCTCCGCACTTGCAGTCCTCTCCTGGCTGATTCCAATGGAACAGCCCGATGACGTTGCTGTCGTCTGGACAATGCACATCGGTGGAATTTGCGTGGCTTCGGTATTCGCGATCTCAGTTCTGGTCCACAAACCGAGTCTGACGCAGCAGGAAAAGATGGGCGAGATTCCGCGATTCTCGCCAGAAAACTGTCTTGTTTGTGGCGAGGAGCTCGACGACAGCTCGCGCGAGTGCGTGCAGTGCCGTGTCGAATACCTGTAGACGCGGGAGAGTTGATACCGCTATTCCGCCTGAATTCGGTACAACGCTTTTTCGGTGCGAAGAATCAGGGCGTTGCCTGCGACGGCTGGTGATGCCATGAAACCGTCGTCGAGACGGTTTTTCGCGAGTTCATTGAGTTCCGGCCCCTCGGCCAGAACTGTTGTGCCGCCATTCTGCCCGAAGAAGTAAATGCGGCCCGCGGCGTACAGCGGCGACGCACTGAAGTCGCCGGTCAGCCGAGCCTTCCAGATTTCCGAACCGTCAGCAGCGTTCAGGCATGCGGCGATGCCATTGTCAGTGACGGTGTACAGATGGCCCTTGATGATCAGCATGGACGGCTTCTTGGGAGCCTGTTTGTCGGATGTCCATTTTGTGTGTGATTCGGTGACATCACCATCGCCGCTGTAATCCACGGCCAGGATTCGGGGGTGAGCAAAGCTGGTGGAGATATATACGATTCCGTCTTCCGCCACGGGGCGCGGTATCGTTGAAAAGCCAAGCTTGCCGTAGTTCACTTTCCAGACTTCGCGGCCGTCACGAGCATCGTAGCCGTACACCCAGTTCGCGGCAGGCGAAACAACGATGGGGCGGCCATTTGATTCCACCACCAGTGGTGTCCCGAATGCTTTCTGCAATTCGGGCTTGGGATTCATTTCGCCCGATCGGCTGGTTCGCCACCGGACCTTGCCGGTATGTCGATCAAAAGCTGCCAGAAACTGAGCGTCCGTGCCGTCGAAGTGCACAATCAACAGGTCGCGCCAGACGACCGGTGAACTGCCCGGCCCGGTCTGGTGATCGATATGAACAGCGTCATTCGTCCAGACCGTTTTTCCCGTGGTGCGATTTAAACACGCTGTGCCGTACGTCCCGAAGTGAAAGTAGACCATGTCGCCGGCAATCACCGGAGTTGGTGATGCGTAACTGTTCAACGCGTGTTTTGGCCCAGGCTCCGAAACCTCAAACAACGTAATCCGTTTCTCCAGCTCACCGGTCTGCAGATTGACCAGCAGAACCTGCAGCGACAACGCACCAGCCAGCTTTATGCCCTTGGGGTCCTTGAGCAGCGACAAACGTCTCTTCTCTTCCTCCTCCGAAAGTTGTTCCGTGATGGCTGTGGTCAGCCAGATCTGATCACCTGAAATCACGGGAGAAGAATGCCCCTCACCGGGGATCTCAGTCTTCCATTTG
>JAPYTO010000280.1 GCA_029941865.1 Fuerstiella sp.
CGTGCTAGCCGAACTACGTGAGCAATTTAAGACCGCTGACAAAATTCAACAACTGTCATTGGCCTACGCACTGGCACATTTTGACGACGTGCGGGTTGACTTTTTGGTGTCACAGGTTGGCAGTGCCTCGCCTCTTGAAGTCGACAACTTCGTGGTGGATTCCCGAACACGGACACCTGACTGTTAAGGTGTAGCCGTCGCAGGGATGCTGCGGGTTGTATCGATCTGAGTTCATCCGTTGATGTTGCTGCACCATATGTTGCCGCCAATTCGCGCCTGATGGACTTTTACATCCTAAGTTCACATATCCCTTCTCATTAACCCGGTAATTCGGGTGCGTTTGTTGTTCAACGGTGTTCGGACACAACTCCTTGACGACGAAATGCATCCGGCTCTCCGGGATGTGCTCCCAATCATTACTTGAAAATATGTGCGGCGCCCTGCGCTGTCACGTTCATTGGGAAATTGAGGGGACAACTATGGCATCTGCCACAACGGGTTCGCTGCTGGTCATTGACGACGATCGACACATCCAAAACGCAATGGCGGACTATCTCCGCAGTCTCGGCCACCGCACAGAAACGGCTTCTACTTCCGAAGAAGCGATTGATCGGATGCAGGAGTTTCCGTTTGAGGTCGTTGTCTGCGACGTCAATCTACCGGACAAAGACGGCTTTGAGCTGCTGCAGTGGACACGAGAGAACACGCCCGACACGGCCGTCATTCTGCTCACCGGCTTTGGCACCATTGAGAGTGCCGTCGAAGCCATTCGGATGGGTGCCTTTGACTATCTGACAAAGCCAGTCATTGACGAAGAGCTCAATCTTTCGATTGAACGAGCAATCAGTCAACGCCAGATTCTTCAGGAGAATCTGCAACTGAAGGCACAATTGCACGAAAAGCACGGTCTGTCGAACATCATCGGCAAAGACTACAAAATGCTGCGGATGTTCGAGCTGATTGAAAGTGTGGCTGACACACGTACAACGGTGCTGATTCTTGGTGAGAGCGGTACCGGCAAGACGATGACCGCTCGAAGTATCCACCAACTCAGCAACCGAGCGGACAAGCCGTTCGTGGAAGTCGCCTGTGGTTCACTGCCCGATTCTCTACTGGAAACGGAATTGTTCGGACACGTTGCCGGCGCATTCACCGGGGCGACTCACGACAAAATCGGCAAGTTTCTGCTGGCCGACGGCGGCACGTTGTTCCTGGACGAAGTGGCCACGGCATCGCCGCAGTTGCAGGTGAAGCTGTTGCGAGTTCTGCAGGAACGGGAATTTGAGCCGGTTGGAGGCAACGAGACTCACAAAGTTGATGTGCGTCTGGTGCTGGCCACGAATCAGGATCTCGAAGAAAGCGTTCGTCGCGGAGAATTTCGCGAAGACCTGTACTACCGTATCAACGTCATCACGCTCACTCAGCCGTCGCTGCGAGAACGTCTGGGCGATATCCCGCTGCTGCTCGAACACTACCTGAAACAGTTCAACCTCCAGACCGGTCGATCAATTGATGGAGTGGATGACACGGCGATGAACGCGTTGCAGCAGTATCATTGGCCGGGCAATGTCCGTGAACTTGTGAACGTTATCGAACGTGCTGTTGTTCTTTGCAAGAGCGACCGCATCACCATCGGCGATCTGCCTGAAAAACTGTTTTCGGAAAACGAGCTGCAGTCAAACATCGAGACTCAACTTGGCGGAGCATCGCTGAAGAAGGCTTTAACGACGCCGGAACGCCAGTTGATCGTCCAGGCCCTGGAATCCAACGGCTGGAATCGTCAGAATACAGCCAAATCCCTGGGCATCAATCGCACGACGTTGTATAAGAAAATGAAGAAATACGACATCGATTTCGAAACCGTCTACAAACACGCCTAGAGACGTTTCCGAACAGATTCAGAACGCCCCATCACGAATGGATGCGTCGTAAACCTGACTCCTCCCACAGCCACCCGGACATCCGGGTGGCTGTTTTTATGACTGACACCCACGCGTGTTCTGTGCGAGATGCGAACCGTCAGCCGTGGCAACCGACACGTCAGCAAGCCGTCCATTTGTCAGGTGGACCTCGTCGCCCTCAGACAGTCAGCAAGCTACCGTGCTCAGCGTGCTGGAAACAGGAATTGTTTTCCACACGGCCGATCGGTAAACTGACAGCGTAGGGAACGTGACACACCTCCCCGAATTTCGTCACTACTGAAGAACGCTGAATCATGCCGCTATTTGAATTTGTTTGTGAGGATTGTCAGAGTGAATTTGAGCTGCTCGTGGCCCACCGCGAAAAGGCTCATTGCCCAAAATGCGATTCGAACAGGCTGGAGAAATTGATGAGCACTTCTGCCGGGCGAGTGGCCTCGGGCGGAGCTCTGCCCATCAGCAATGGCTGTCCGCCCGCTGAAATGGGCCCCTGCAGCCCAAGCTGCTGCCGGCTTCCCTGATGCGACACGGCCGGCCGATACGAGTTAACGTCTGGAGACTTGTGCGTGGCCAGTCTTGATTTTTTGGGTCGCCGAAGTCGCCAGACTTCGGACGACATAGAGAAAAACTTCCAAACTCTGGCGAGTGCGGCTACGGAACAACCCCTGTTCCCGGACTTGACCACGCTGTAGTCGTCCGCTCCGATTGGTCACCACAAAGTTGCCGGTAAAACACTAAGCGGTTTTCCCCTGAATCTCTGAATATTTCACAACAACCGCTGGCAACAGCCATTCCGTGAGTACCGCGATGCGATTTGAGTCGGAGGCATTGCCACTGGCGAACACGGCGTGGAACGCGGACTGGGAAAATCGGTCCGGGCGATCTATGCCTGTTTTGCAGTCGCTTCGTGCGATCGCTGATGACGGTTGGCTGGGCAGCCTCATGGTTCAGCAGATACCTGACGACACGATTGCGCTGTCGAATCTGTGCACAGAACAGCAACTGTCGGACGACGAACAACACAAAATTCGCGTAGCCCTGCTGCAACAGTCAGTTCTGTTGTCCGAAATAACATTGCCGCGTTACGTGCGGTACCTGGTCAGCGCGAAGGACTCACTGGTTCTTAAAGCTCTGTCGGCAGCCGCCTTCCGATCTGCCGGGCCAGTCGAAGAATGGACGCGTTCGGAGAAAATGACGACCAGGCATTGTCTGCCCCCGGTCGGTTGCGTTTTCTACTGGATTGACGCAGCCGACATTTCTACCGAATCGTCGGCACACTTCACGCGGTTTTCGACCCGGACGTCCATTGAAACGTCCGCGGGCAGGTTTGAGGTTTCTCAACCAGTGCTCTGCGGTCTGCTGGATCAATCTCTGCAGCATTCGAACGACCTCCCGGGCCTCCCTCTGCCGACTGCCGATCAACTGCTGCGGCTGTGGCGGCTCTCGAGTTCCACAATTCGCATCTTCCTTGCCGTGCAGAATAACGAACCCGTGGGAATTATGGCGATGAACCTGGTCGAAGACGGCAGCGACGCAGTCGGACCGGAAATCATCATCGAATACATTGGTGTCCGGTGCGACTCGCGACGCAACGGAATTGCTGCAGCGTTGCTGTCGCTGCTCGCCTCCGAGGTCAGTGGTTCGCCGCCGCCGGCGCGAATAACAGCCTTCGCGGGAGCTGAAAACGAGGCCGCGGCTGGCCTGTATCGTCGTCTGGGGTTTGCCGTCACGGACAGTTTGGCCGTGTGGACCGCTGCCGGACCATAGCTCAGACGGTCAGAGCACAGTTCGACCTGACGGGCCGCCGCAGAATATCCGATTCCGTAGGCAAGAACCTGCTCAGTCGCTCGATAGTCGTTGTGCAGAGTTCTGTTATTTCAATCGCGGCCTCCACGTCAGGTACAGCCATGAGTGTCGTTGATCTGTTCAATCAGATTGCCGAAAACGATTTCGGGTTCTTTCAGCAGGTTCACACCGTTGCTGACGTGATGACAAAATATCCGCGCTGTCTGACACTGGATGACACGTTTGAGACAGCGATGGACCTGCTGCGGAAGGGCAGGTTTCACCATGCCCCCGTATTGAACCCTGACGACCAGGCGGTCGTGGGCATTGTCTCAGACCGCGACCTGCTGCGACAACATCCCCGAGCGCTCGGCATGGCCGGAGAACGCGACGACGATCATAAGACGCTGCAGGATGGTGTTGCAAAGTTCATGACTCGCAAGCCGATCTGGTGCACCAGCGAATGCTCTCCAGTCAAGGTGATAACACTGATGCTGGACCATCACATCGACAGCGTCCTGGTGTCCACGGACGGCAAAAAGCTGGACGGTATTGTGACGCCGCGAAACCTGATTAAGACGTTGCTGCTTTATCATCACGTCTGTACACGAAACTTCGATCTCAAACGCCTTCGGCTGGTGGATCTTGACCTGCAGAACGGCATCCCTCTGGACGAAGTCTTCTCCCGCGGAGCGCAGACTGTCCGCGATGTGATGACAAAGAACGCTGCCAGCATTCAGGGTGACGACCTGCTGTCCACCGCCATCGCCCGGATGCAGGAACATAAGATCCGACACCTGCCGGTGCTGAACAAAGAAGACAAGGTCGTCGGAATGCTATCAGACCGAGAAATACTGAGGTGTCTGCCAAGCCCCGGTCAGCGGTCCGCGGAACCGGAAAAACAGTTCCGAGAAGTGTTGTTCGCAACCGATGACAAAGCGGCCTTGCATACGCCCGTACATTCCGTGATGTGTGAGCAGGCACAGACGGTCAACCCCGACATGTTGCTGACGGATGCTCTGGCAATCCTGAATGGCACAACGGTCAGTGGCCTTAGCGTTGTCGACGCCGACACCCGGCATCTATGCGGCGTCGTTACAACGTCGGACATTCTGCGAGTATTCCGAGTGGTCATGCAGATCGGCACTCTGGCCGAAACGCCAACTGTGGATGTCGAACCCGAACCGGCACTCGAGGGTGCTGTTTAGCCGCCATTCAACGGGGCCACTGCTTCGTCTGCTTCACAGAAGCAGTGCTGTTGTCGCAAGGGGCAACCGCTAATTTACGAATGCATCACGTAGCCGCCATCAACGTTGATCGTCTGTCCCGTCACCTGTGCCGCACGTGCTGATGACAGAAACACAATCATGTCGGCTATGTCTTCGGGCTGTTGCCAGCGACCCAACGGCACCAGCTGACGAATTTTTTCCGCCGCCCATTCGTCATAGCCAAGACGCTGCTGCGGGGCCTGTCGATCATTCCACGACTTCCACACACTCTGATTAAGTGGCGTCTTCACCATTCCCGGGCACACCGTGTTGACGCGCACCCCACTGGATGCGAGATCTTTCGCCATCACCTGAGCGAAATTGATGTTCGCCGCCTTTGAGGCGCTGTAAGGAGGATCCGTGGGCGAACCAATCTGGCCAGCCACCGACGCCACAAATACCATCGTGCCGTCGCAGCGTTGCACCATCCCCGGAGCAACGGCATGCGCAACGTTGACCATGCCGGACACATTGACCTCCAGAACTCTGCCCCAGTCCGATGGCTGCAAACGGGTAAATGGAAAACCCAGCTTGCCCGATCCAATGGCCGCTGCGTGCACGAGATGTTGAATTGGCCCGATCTGTGACTCGGTCGCCGAAACGGCAGACTTTACGGCCGTCTCATCAGCAATATCAACCGTCCAGCCATCGATGGACGGGTCTTCTGCCAACGTCGTCACTTCCGAAGAAACGTCCCACACCGCAACTCGAGCACCTTCACGAACAAACGCATGAACGCAGGCTTTTCCGATTCCGCTGGCTCCGCCGACAACGACGACAACGGAATCCTTCAGTCGTAATTCCACAAGTTACTCCTCGTACAGCGTATTTCGCTGGCTCATGGCCGCGAATGACGCGTCCCAGCCTGAGAAAATGGTATGCCCACGAACCAGAACGGTTCACGGCACGAAGTAGACGGCACAAAGCCCGGGGCAGCCACCACACGGAGCTGATTACGACAGGCTTCGTCGTTATGGTTCGCGATGGTGTCCGCCAAAACGCTTTTCCTGTCCAGGCACAGCTGTCTGATCACCCGACGATGTCGTTGACCACTCGCCCGTGAACGTCTGTGAGTCGATAATCCCGGCCGGAATGGCGGTAGGTCAATCTGGTGTGATCAATGCCCATCTGATGCAGGATCGTCGCGTGCAGATCATGAACGTGCATGCGGTTTTCAACGGCGTGCATTCCAAATTCATCGGTGGCACCGTATGTCATGCCGCCCTTGACACCGCCCCCCGCAAGGAACATGGAAAATCCCGTGTTGTGATGATCCCGGCCGGCCTTGCGAGGATTGCCGCTCTTGTCCTGCTGAGCGTAAGGCGTACGGCCAAACTCACCGCCCCAGATAACCAACGTATCATCCAGCATTCCTCGTTGCTTCAGATCGGCGATCAACGCGGCCGACGCCCTGTCACTGTCTGCACACAACTGCTGATGTTTGCTGTTATTGTTGTTGTGGGTGTCCCATGGCTGCTTCTGATTTTTGTCCACGTAGTAGACCTGCACAAAACGGACGCCCCGCTCTGCGAGTCGACGGGCCATCAGGCAACTTCGTCCAAAAACCGTGTCCCCATACTGTTCCTGCGTCTGCTGCGTTTCTCGTCCTGTGTCAAAGGCCTCTTCCGCTGCGCTCTGCATGTGGAAAGCCATTTCCATCGTGCGAATATGCGCTTCAAGGGACTCCTCATTCTGCCGTCGATCGGCATGACGACGATTCAGAAACTGCAGCAGGTCCAGCTGGTCACGTTGCTGAATCAGCGTCAACGACGAATTGCGAATGTTGGCCACCAGTTTGTTGACGTCCCGTTCATTCGTATCCACCGCCGTGCCCTGATGTTGACCAGGCAGGAACGCATTGGACCACAGCTGTGGTCCCACAACGGGGCGGCCTGGCGATAGAGCGACAAACGCCGGAAGATTTTCGTTCTCACTGCCCAGCCCGTATGACGCCCACGAACCAAGACTCGGACGCACCGGCTGAGGGTGCCCGGAATTCATGATCAGCAGTCCAGGTTCGTGATTCGGTTCATCCGTGTGCATCGATCGCAAAACGCATAGTTCGTCGGCGACCTGGCCCAGCCTCGGCAACAGTTCACTCATCACGACGCCGCTGTCACCGTACGGCCGAAACCTGAACGGTGACGCCATATAGCCGCTGCCCTTCGAAGGCCGTTCCAGTTTGCCTGAAGGCTGCTGGCCTTCGTACCGTCGCAGAGCGGGTTTCGGGTCAAACGTGTCCACATGGGACGGCGCACCGTTCATGAACAGAAAGATGACCCGTTTTGCTCGCGCCGGAAAGTGCGGCCCGGCCGGCAATGCAGCACCCGGTGCAGACTCCGCCCCGCACAATCCGCGGGCTGCCAACCAGCCAAAGCCGGCGCCCGCTGACTGCAGCATTCGACGACGTGGCATTTGCGTGACGGACAACATGAATGAATCTCCGGCGGGCAGGACTGGCGAGCCCTCAATCTACCACATTTACGTTTCCTATGCCTGCCAATTCGCTGCTGGACTGGAAACGCCAAAGCCGACAGTCCCCAATCGATCCCCTCATGCAGCGCTGCTGGACGAATTCTCTGAAACCCCGCGACACGGTACTGGCCGGTAGTGTAAAAAAATTCGGCTCGACCGCCGCAGTGAGCAACAAGGCCTGCTGCGGCAAATCCCGTCGAGACAGTGGCACAAGTGGCGTCAATCTGACTGCAGATGGGTCAATCTAACGACAGACGGAGACACAGTTATTTCAATCGTACTGGCGTTATAAATTCCGTTGCATACCCAACTTACATTCTTCGTGGTGCTTTTGGCACGCGATTGGCATGAGCCTTTACGTCATGAGGCCTGACGTGCGGTCATTTATTTTCTCAGTCAGGTTTCTGGTCTCTCTCTACAGCTTTCACCCCGAAACAGGAGCCTGAACCATGACGTTTCAAAAAACTGTACTCCTCGGATTCGCCCTTTTGCTTGGCGGATCAACGGCCAGCGCCCAGTACTGCGCTCGCGCCCGCGCTCACACGGTCTACGCTCATCCGTCGTATCATTACCTTCACCATCTGACGTACCCGATTTCGCAGACCAGCTATTCGTCTCCACACCACCCGCAAACGGTTGAACTGCCGCCTAATCCGGCAGGCATTTCATTTGGTGAGTTTTCGCACGTTGATGTGCTGGCCGCTCGCCTTGAAGTATTGATGAACGAACTGTGTCTGGATCTCTACTACAACTACTCCCAAAACCCGGACTTTCACGCCACCTATTCCGAAGCATACGCCCTGTACCAGACGACTCGATACATCCACGCGGCGGAACACAATTATGACCGCGAGACCGTCCGTCAACGACTGGGCGGTGCCGACGCTCTGTTTCATCACATTCAGGATGACGTTCGCGGGTGGCGGCGAGTTTCGCGACGTCAGATCGGAACGCTGGGAATCGCCAC
>JAPYTO010000281.1 GCA_029941865.1 Fuerstiella sp.
TTGAAATCCCCGCCTACGCCGACTGTGTCCGTGGTCGAAAAATGGCGACCGTGCCAAAGTGTAAATTTGATCTCGAAGTCTGCGGCGGCATCTACGTCAATGAACCGTGCGTGATCGATGGCAACCTTGTCAGTGGCCGAACGTTTCATGACAACGGTCACTACGTCGCGCCATGGATTAAAATGCTGGAAGAAGCACGGGACAAGTAGCCCGTGGGAGCGACGTTGAATTCTGAAGACGCTCCCCCATCACAGTGGGTACCGTAAAATGAAATCACGGCAATGTCGCCCTCGCTCACGCTCTGTGTTCCCGATGCAGCTTCATCGGGGTCGTACACAACACACCAGCCTTATCATGGATAATCACCACAGCCGGTGAAGGAGTAGCTGAAATTGAGCACCAGGTTCATCGTGGCAACGATCATCTGTCTGACACTGCCGACAAATCGGACTTTCGCGGACGGTCCATTCGTCGCTGCTTTCGACCGGTTCGCCCGACATGGCGATATTGAAAATTCGATTGGCGGACGTCTGCTGTTGAGTGAACTGAGCTGTACGGCCTGTCACTTAACGAAGGTGCAGGAACTGCAGCCCAAAGGTGGTCCCAATCTGGACGGAGTGGGTAACCGCGCCCAGCCCGAGTGGCTGAAAAAGTTGTTGGACTCACCACAGACGACAAAACCGGGAACAACGATGCCTGACGTGCTGGCGTCGTTGCCCGTGAAACAGAAGAAAGCCACCATCGAAGCCCTGGCAGCATTTCTGAGTTCGTTGCGGCAGCCATATCCGGAACTGAAAGCCAACGGCGCGACGCCTGTGCCCCTGGAATTCTGGAAACACGGCAATGTCGAGCGCGGTCGGACGCTATATCACCAGATTGGCTGCGTCTCCTGCCACGAAGCGGATGATGACTATGAGGTCGTGAAGATCAAGCCGTCGCCGATCGACCAGTTGCTGGAACAACTCGATCCGGACGAGATCGCGGAAATGGGGCTGACGTCCGCGGCGCGGCGGGTTAAGTCCGTACCTCACGGTGAATTGCCAACGAAGTACACAGACAAATCGCTGACGTTCTTTTTGCTGAATCCGGAGAAAGTGCGGCCGTCGGGGCGCATGCCGAACTTTCAACTGGACGCAGTTGATGCGTCAGATATTTCTGCGTACCTGCTGAGGACCGCCAAGAACGAAGCAGCCACCGACAACACTGAATCCGCTCGTTCCAGCGAAACAATCAACGACGATGTCAAACTCGTGGCACGAGGCCGAAAACTGTTCGTCGAAATGCAGTGCGCCAACTGCCATTCCGTGACCGGCCTGAAACCGACGCGACATTCAAAACCGCTCGCAAGTCTGCAGACAGGCTCAGACGCCACCTGCTTCGGCACGCCGCAACCGGATCTGCCTCACTTCGAATTTGACGAACTCGCAGGCAACAGCGTCATCGCAGCACTCACAGAATTGCAACGTCCGACAAACCTGGATGCGGCGAAGTCTCTGAACTTCCGCATGCTGCAATTGAATTGCTATGCCTGCCACGAACGAAATAAACAGGGCGGTGTCGGACGATTTCGCAAGCCGTATTTCGAAACCGTTGGACATGTCGACATCGGCGACGAAGGTCGGCTGCCACCCCCGTTGACTGGCGTCGGGCAAAAGCTCACAACCTCATGGATGCGGAGTGTCTTTGACGGCAAGGCTGCCATCCGACCTCACATGCATTTCCGCATGCCGCAGTTTCCAAAGTCTGCCACTCGGGATCTACCCGATTTGTTTGTGCAAACTGCTGGCGACGCCCAACAGCCTGCGGAACAAGCCGTCTTCCCAGGCGGCAGCAACGCTGACATGGTGGAGGCGGGGCGCCAACTGATGGACGCCGGGTGCGTGCAATGCCATTCGTTCAAAGGCAATTCTCTGCCGGGAACGGTTGGCGTTGACCTCGCAGGCATCGCAAATCGAGTGCATCCGAAATGGTTTTACGATTTTTTGCTCAACCCGGGCGAACTCAAAGCACGCACTCGGATGCCGACTTTTTTTCCGAACGGCAAAAGTCAGAATAAGGACCTTCTTAACGGAGACACGGAAAAACAGATCGCGGCAATGTGGGCTTACCTTCGCGATCTGGACCGTCAACCGCTGCCCGAGAAGATCATTCACGCCCGCAATCAGAATTACGAACTGACACCGACGGATCGCCCCATCGTATTGCGTACGTTCATGAAGTCCGCAGGCACTCACGCAATCGCCGTTGGTTTTCCTCAGAAGGTGCATTTTGCGTTCGATGCAGAACAGATAACACTCGCTCAGGCGTGGCGTGGCCGGTTTCTGGATGCTGAGGGCACCTGGTTCGTTCGTTTCGCCCCGCCGGCAGATCCGATCGGGGATGATCATGTACGTCCGCCCGGTGGTGTTCCGTTCGCAATTCTTGCCAGCAGTCTGCAGCCGTGGCCGACCGATTCCGAAACCGCGGGATACCGCTTCAGGGGTTACCGGCTGAGCAAAGACGGAGTGCCCACGTTTCTGTACCGAATTCATCAGTTTGACGTTGAGGATCGAATCCAGCCGTCCGACGATGGCGGACTGGTCCGCCGGTTCAAACTGCGAAGACGGCAGGCTTCGCCCGAGGTGGCGGACCGACTGCATCTTCGAGCGCACTTCGGAAAAGCATTGGTGTTCGAACAAGTCGGAAAATACTCCGACAACGACGGAATGACGGTTTCTGTCAACGTGCAACCTGGACATGCGGGCGAACTGCGGAACAACGATGCCGGAACGGAATGGATCATTCCCCTGGAAGTCAAATCGGAAACACAGATTAAGCTGCGATACTCATGGTAGATCATCAAGCAAGGCAAATCTCCGTGACGTGCAGTTACAGAGTCCCGGTCTCTTCAAGAGACCGGGACTCTGCGACGATCGCACTGTTGATCATCTGTTTTTTCACATCGCCTGCGCTCCTGACTGCAGATGAAAACGATTACTACCGACTGATTTCGATCGCCACGCCAAAGGCGCAAACAGATTCCCGTTCCAAAACATGGAAGCCCGCTCCGGAAGGTCTGGCACTGGAAATCAGCGGCATGGCGGCGCTGGACAACAGCAGAGTTGCGGTCGCCATTCGCAAGGGCGAGGTCTGGATTCTGGACGGCGTCTACGATGACCCTCCGAAGAACGTCCGCTACAAAAGATTTGCATCGGCCCTGCACGAACCACTGGGACTGCTGAAGCACAACGACTCCCTCTACACGGCGCAGCGGACCGAATTAACTCAGCTGAAGGACACAGATGGCGATGACGTTGCCGACGAGTATCTGACGGTCGCCAAAGGCTGGGGCGTCACCGGACACTACCACGAATACGCCTACGGCCCAAAGCTGGATGGCGACGGCAACATGTGGCTGACGCTGAACATCGGCATGGGGTTGAAGGGTAATCAGCTGACTCGCACTGTTCGTGACCCGACACTCGGTTTTCGGCAGGGACGGTGGCGCGGTTGGGGCATGAAGGTCACTCCGGACGGTACAATGGTGCCCGTTTGCGCCGGGATGCGGTCACCGTGTGGTATCGGGGCCAATGCCGCCGGAGACATGTTCTACACGGACCAGCAGGGCAACTGGGTCGCCACAAATTCACTGCACCACATGCGTGACGGAGCATTCTTTCATCATGCGGAAGCCCTGGCGTCGATGAATCAGCCTGGATCGACAATACGGGGAATAACCAGCGTGCCGAACGGAGCACCGCTGCCTCAGGCTCTGGAACAGTTCCCACAACTGAAGCCACCAGCCGTCTGGTTTCCTTACAAGAAGATGGGACAGTCCACGACTGACATCATGCTGGACGACAGCGGCGGAAAGTTTGGCCCGTTTGCCGGACAGCTGTTCATCGGCGAATTCACACAGGCATCCATGAGTCGTGTGTTTCTGGAACAGGTTGACGGTGAATACCAGGGAGCCTGTTTTCCGTTTCGATCTTCGTTTGCGTCGGCCGTGCTGAGGATGGCTCAGGGCACGGACGGCAGTGTCTTCGTGGGTCTTACGAACCGCGGCTGGAGCAGTCTGGGCACAGCGTCCTACGGACTGCAGCGACTTGTCTGGACCGGAAAGACGCCTTTTGAAATCAAAGAAATGCGTGCCCAGTCAGACGGCTTCGAACTGGTCTTCACGAAACCTGTTGACGCACAGACAGCGGAAGACCTGCAGTCGTACACCATGAACAGCTACACCTATCTGTACCATTCAACATACGGCAGCGACGAAATCCAGCAACGGGATCTGGATATCAGGTCGGTGAACGTTTCTGTCGACGGGCTGCGAGTACGACTGAACATTGATGGTTTGCGCGAGCTATTCGTGCACGAACTTGTTGCGGAAGGAATCCGCAGCATTGGTGGCGAGCCACTGCTACACCCACACGCGTACTACACGTTAAACCGAATTCCGTGACGTCATGTCTGCGGTGGAAATGCTTTTTCCCTAAGCGACGGGAACTCTGATTGCGTACCCTCGCCATCAGATTCATGACGTGGTAAAACGATGAGGCCCGACTAACCCGGCTTTCATATCAACAGGTTGGCTTCATGTTCAACAACGTACCAGTGCTCATCACGTCGACTCTCCTCGTTTCGCTAACACTGTCTGTTGCGCCGCCCCAGGCAACAGCAGCGAACCGACAACAGGAGTTCAGAATTCCTGAAACGGACGACGGGCTGCCCGGTGCCGGACCAATACGACGATATGACTGGTTCCGTAACCTCTGGACAACACGGCGGGCCGACTTTGCAACGCAGGTCGAATCGAAACAGGGTGCCGTCGTGTTCCTCGGCGATTCCATCATTCAGGGCTGGGGACCGAATCTGCGCAATTTCTTTCCGGAACTGAACGTCGCCAACCGCGGAATCAGCGGCGACACAACTCGCGGCATGCTCATCCGTCTGAACGAAGACGTGCTCGCGCTAAAGCCGTCCGCCGTGGTGCTGTTGATGGGCACAAACGACCTGGAAGAAAAGGCGGAACCGGAAACGATCGCTGCCAACGTAGAGCTGATACTGGCAGAGCTAAGGAAACATCGATCCGACATGCCGATTGTGCTGTGCCAGGTATTCCCGAGTTCAGCCACCAAAAGTCGACCGGCGGACAGCATCAGAAAAATCAATGCCCTGTACGCGGCGGCCGTCAAAGGTGACGCTCAAGTGACGGTGATTGATACCTGGACGCTGTTTGCCAATGATCAAGGCGACGCGAAAAAGGAAGAGTTTCCGGATCTGCTGCACCCCAACGCTGTGGGATATGCCAAATGGGGCCGCGCACTGCGTCCGATTTTTGCAACGCTGGGTCTGACAGAAACGCAGCCGGATAACTTCGAACTTGAAGAAGGCTTCGTCAGTCTCTTCAACGGTCGTGACCTGACGGGATGGGGCTTCCGTCCGACCACGGAAAAGATGCTGAAGTCACGAGAACGATGGCACAGCCGGGATCCCAATGCTCCACCATGGCCGGTCGTGAAAGAACCGGTCGCATTCGACGGCAAGAAGTCGACGCCCGGTGGTCGGTACGTTGCGCAGCATGGTCGCCTGGTGGTGACGACTCCATCCGAAGGTCGAAAAATCCAGCAGCTCTGGACAACCAGGGAATTCGGCAGTGACTTCACTCTGAAGCTGGAATTTCGAGCGACACCGAATGCCGACAGCGGCGTCTTCATCCGGGGTCCTCAGTTGCAGTGCCGAGACTTCGTTCTTGCGGGTCCGTACAAGGACCTGAAAAAGTACAAAGCTCAGGACTGGAACGAACTGACGATCGAGGTGCAAGGTGGCGTGGCTCACTGCACCTGCAACGGCGAAGTACTGGAGGCCGAATTCAAGGTGCCGGAATCCGGACCGATCGGCCTGGAAGGCGACCGCGGTCAAATTGAGTACCGCCGGATCCGCATCCGGATGTAGCCGAAAATGAGTCCACAGTCCCCCGAAGAAACCAGGATACTGCTGTATTCACCAGCCGTGTATCAGCTACTGACGTTGTGTGCTTTTTTGTTGTTCCTGACGCGACGTTTCGAAGCGTCCTTGCTGGGCCACGACCACGGCACCGAACTCCGGCTTTCTCAGCTCGCCGGTACTGGTATACCCGTTAAACAACAGACGACAGGTGACGATTGGTTTCACCCAAACGGCCTTTCGCTGAGTGGGAACTTCCGGTTGTGCCTGCACAAACGAATACAGCTGCACGGCGATCTGGCGGAACTTGCCCGGTGGCAGACGCTCGGCCCTGATTTCGGCAACGTGCCGAATCCGCCCCTTGGTGTGCGCCGCAAACAAGAAGCTGACAGGAAGTCTGTTGCTGTCCGTCACAACACCATAGATGAAACAATCCAGTTCGATGGTGGCCGCCGCGTCCGCAAGATCATCGGACGATGCTTCATCAGTCTCACCCACCTGGTCCTCAGCGCCGTCGAGTTCAGACAGGACTTTGTCCATTTCCTGGGAGCCGCCATTGCCACGCCCTTTTTCTTCTGCAGATTCTTCTTCCTGAAGGTCGCCGAGTGCTTCATCAAGAGAAGCGTCGTCGTCACCCGCCTGCTTTGCCGCACCCGCGACAGCTCCGACCACACTTGAGGCATTCGGCCCCTTGCCTTTCGACGCATCGTCCACACGAAACGGCGCTGAGTAATCGATGCCGCCAATAATTGTCACGGCTGTCATCACGGCAATTCCTCCCCAGACAACGCCCCAGATGCGAGCACACGTGCCTGGCAATGCCGCGATGTTCGGCTGCCAGACGTTAAACCATGACAACACCACGTCATTAAGATTGACTCGCCGGTCATGTTTCATGGCAAACTTTGCTGCCAAGCCATGGGCTGTCAATACGCTGACCAAACCGATCACCAACTGTGCGAGCGCGATGGTTCCTCGAATGCCTTCGTTGCTGGAAAACAGCACTCTGATCGCAACGCTGAACGCCATGATGCCGACAATGCCACCCAGCAGTCCCCAGAGCCAGCCAGGCAGCGATTGCAGAGTCGATCCTTCGTCCTCAGCTTCTTCCTTAGGCACGTCCGGCAGGTCATCGGCCCAGGACTTGCCATCGACCTCCGTTCCATCAACCGTCGGATAGTAGCCACAGACCGGACACCAGGATGATTCACCCCATGCCTCAGACGTCTGACATCGAATACATGTTGCTGTGGATTCAGCTTCCGTAGTTTCCGGGTCGGTTTCGGCAATGGACATAGTGCTGTTTCTTTGTCTGTTGTTGTCTTTTCAATCGAATCGACGGCACCTGGCCTCACGAATTCGGCATAACGAAACGCTTACAGCGTGATCTACCGAACGCAAAACGTGGCATTATGGAAACATAGGTTCCGCGTTTTCGTCTGCTGATTTTTCTCAACATTTCCCACAATGGTGCATCGGCAGAACGCGCGTAATCAGCACAACCAGACAGCGTCGCTGTGCGACCAATGCCCCCGCGTTGATTCGCGCGGATGTGTCACGGAAGAACGAACACTTCGGAATGGCGGTTTGGCGTTGCTGATTAACCAGTATCTAACTTCACTCTCCCTCGGGAGAGTCGAGCCTACGCGAGGAGAGGGGGACGGCACCAGAACCTCCCCTCGCTTAGGCTCGACCCTCCTTGAAAAGGAGGGTGATGGAATGCAGTGCGATCTTCAAGAGGGAGAAGGACTCAGCGACAATTCAGTCTCTCTGCTCTTTGGCCTTTGCCGCCTGGTACGCCTCTTCCATCTCGCGCAAAGACGCCTCTTCCAGGGACCGTTCCTGTTGGCTCATGGCAGCTTCAATGGCCTGAAAACGACGGCTGAACTTCGCATTGCTTTTGCGCAATGCCTCTTCGGGATGGATGCCCCAGCGGCGAGCAATATTGGCGACCACAAACAGCACGTCGCCCAGTTCGCCTTCAACCCGATCCTTCATCGCCGGATCTGTGACGTGTTCATCCGGAATGCGATCGACATCAACAGCTGCCGGCACGTCCGGAATAATTCCGTCGCTGAACAGCTCGTCCGCCAGTTCCTGAATCTCCTCCCGCAGCTTGTCGAACAACATTCTGCGGTCGGGAAAGTCATACCCGACAGACGCTGCCCGTGCGGCAATGCGATAGGTGCGAGCCAGCTGCGGCTGGTCCTTCGGGATGCCATCCAGCTGAGACGTTCGCTCGTGCTTCTCATTATTCTTCGCAGCGCGCCAGTGCCGCTTCACGTCTTCCGTCGATTCTGCGTGAGCGTCACCGAAGACGTGGGGATGCCGACGAACCATCTTGTCAGCAATCTGCCGAATCACATCCACCAGCTCAAAACGATTCTCATCCGCAGCAATCTGCGCATCCAGAATTACCTGCAGCAGGACATCGCCAAGTTCTTCCTGAATGGCTGCGTTGTCGTCGGAATCAATGGCTTCCA
>JAPYTO010000282.1 GCA_029941865.1 Fuerstiella sp.
TGGGTGATCATGGAATACGTGTCCGGTCCGTCACTGCGAGAAGTGCTGGACGAATCACCGGACGGGCTGGGAATTGATCAGGCGAAATTCTTTCTGCGGGAACTCGCGAAGGGCCTCAGCTACCTACATGAAGCCGGAGTCGTGCATCGCGACCTGAAACCGCACAACGTGTTTTTTGAAGACGGCATTGTCAAGATCGGCGACTACAGCCTCAGTAAAGTCATTACCGCCAGTCATCGCAGCGGCAACACGATGACCGTCGGCCGCGTGCACTATATGGCTCCGGAAATCAGCCTTGGACGATACGACAGGACCGTCGACATTTACGCTCTGGGAATAATGCTGTACGAAATGCTGGCTGGTCAGCCGCCGTACGTTGGTGAAAGCATGGGGGAAGTCCTCATGAAGCACCTGAGCAGCGACCCAGATGTCAGTCAGCTGCCCGAACCGTTCGCCGGTGTGATTGTGAAAGCCATGCAGCGGGACCCGGCCAATCGTTTCCAGACCGCTCAGGAAATGGTAGAAGCTGTTAAGGGCGCAGCGCCCCCCAAACCACTGTATGACAGCTTTAATCCGACGACGCTGACGCCTGTCTTCGACAACCGTCCCACGTTCAGGTGGACAGAACCAGCGGGCGCTGCATCCTACCAATTCTATCTGCGAGCCCCGAACGGTAGTGTTGTGAATCTAAGCGGACTCACGGAAGGATCATATACGCCCGGCGAAGATCTGCAGGAGGGTAGGTATTCCTGGTGGGTGCGACCATTCACGGATGATGGACGAGCCGGATTCTGGAGTGAACGGGGAGAGACCTGGATCGGCGGGCGACCGACAGTGTTGACACCAATCGCAACGACGACGGATGCTGCTCCGACGTTCACATGGACCAGTGTCGAGGGTGCAGAATCATATGAAGTGTTTCTGAATCGCACCGACGTCGCCGAACACATTCTCCGCACGCCCGATATTCCCGCAGCTACTTTCGACCACCAATTCTGGACGCGGGCGAGTATGTATTGTGGGTGCGAGCAAAAGACCCATCCGGAAACTATGGATTGTGGAGTGCGAAGAGCGTCTTCAGTGTGACGGCTGCAGCGTTCGGCGTGACGGCAACGCCAACGCAGACTCAACTGATTTCGCTCAGCCCGACACCCACTTTGTCCTGGCAGGCATCGGCTGGCGGCATTTCATACGATGTGTATCTGTTTAACGGTCGAACAGCGATCGAGCAAACGGGGCTGACCGCGACGTTCTGGCGGACACCGAATCTCGGTGCAGAAGAATGGCAGTGGTGGGTACGATCCATTGACTCAGCCGGAAACGCCGGCCCCTGGAATGATGCTGCGACCTTCGATTCGTCCGGGCGAGCAATTGGGTTGTCTCCACTGGCAACGGCCAATCCAACACCAACATTCACCTGGACGGAAGTGTTCGGCGCCGACCGCTATATTCTGCAGGTCGACAATCTGACCACCGGCAGCTCGCAGGTCATCAGAGAAAATGCACTCGGCACGACCAACTACACGCCGAACACCACCCTGGCCGCAGGAAGTTACCGCTTCTGGGTCAAAGCACTCAGCAACAACAATCCAATTGCCGGGTTCTGGAGCAAGGGAGTCGACTTCACGATTGTCTGACTGGACAGTTGCGTAGGTCAGGACCTGTCCTGACGCTTCGGTTTTTCCAGGACAGGTCCTGACCTACGTGAAAAAGAACAGGAGGCCGCAGACGAAACAGAGAAACTATGATTCGTGAACTCTGTTCTCTCTTTTGCCTCCTGTTCAAAATGTGCCCAGTGATCCTGGGGACTGGGGACTGGCTCTCTTGCCACAAAAAAGGACGCCACTTAAACCGACTCAGATGTGTGGTACGATAAGGCGGCCGGAACGGGAAGCTCGGCTGTTACTTTTCTGCCGCCTGCTTCTTCTTTCTGTTTTTTCGCTTCTTGATGACCGGCGGTTCCAGCCCATCATCAGGCTGATTCCACAGACGATAGGGATCGTCGAGCCTTCGCATTTCAGACAGCAGCAGGCCTTCCATTTTGGCCAGCTTGTCTTTGTACGCCGCGTCTTCAGCGAGGTCCGTCAACTTCGGATCATTCTTTCCGTGTTCAGCGATGAATTCATGTGGGTTGTCCGCGAGATTGAACAGCTGCGTTTCCTGGACCTTGCCATCCATGACATCATATTTGATCAGTTTCCAGTCGCCCTGTTTCACGCAACGCATGCCCGGCTTGGTACCACCGTTGTAGACTCCGAACAGTACGTCTCGAACAGTGTCTTTTTTGTTCTGCAGCACTGGCTTGAAACTGGTTCCTTCTGTGCTTTCAGGAGCCTTCACGCCGGTCAGGTCGCAGATGGTGGCCAGTGAATCCAGCAGGTAGATGTTGCCCGTGGATCGGGTACCGACTTCGATCCCGGGGCCCTTCACGATGTAGGGAACTCGCCATGTGTGTTGATACAGATTCTGTTTTCCCTGAAGACCGTGACGACCAATCGCCATACCGTGGTCAGCCGTGTAGATGATGTACGTGTTGTCCAGCTCTCCCATCTGTTCGAGCTTCTTCAGCACCTTTCCAATCTGAATGTCAATGTTTTCGTTGCAGGCGAATTCGCGGCCGAGTTCATTCTGAATGGTCTGCGGATCTCGTTTTTCCCAGACTCCCTTCACGGACACTTCGTCTCGCAGCCCGGGATGTCCGTGATGAAACGGATGTTCGCCAAGGTAGTTGACAGGCAGCGCGGGTTGTTTTGGATTCGCGGATGGAAGGTTGTTCCGGTCTGTATGATTGACGGCTCCATATTTGGCCAGCAGTTCCGGTGTGCCGTCGCGCGTGTCGTGCGGATGTGAGAATCCAAAATAGATCAGAAACGGATCTTCGTCTTTGCTGCTTTCACGGTGATTCAGATATTCCAGGACCTGTTTGCCATGCCATGCGCTGCCGGTTTCTTCTGTGCCGCCTCGTTTTGTGGCATCTTTAACAACGGTGAACTGACTGTTGGCGGCGGCGTAGCTGTTGCCCTTCTTACACGTTCGCATCGTGTCGTAGCCGGCATCGTTGAAGACGGCGGCCATCGAGTATTGTTCGTAATCGGGCGGACACGTTTTCGCCCCCGGACCAATCGGCAGATGCCAGACAGTGCGACCGGTCATCACCATGTGACGTGACGGAGTGCAGACAGCTCCGCTGAACGACCCCATGTGGTAAGCCCCGTCCAGTGTCATGCCTTCCGCCGCCAGCCGATCAATGTTGGGCGTGTCGAGCTTCGAATCCGGGTTGTACAGCTTCAGATCAAATGGCGACTGATCATCAACAATGATGAACAGAACGTTGGGACGTTTTTGCTCGGATTCGTCAGCATTGGCAACGCTCATGAGAGAGCAGACGATCAGAAGTGCGGCCATCGGAGAAGTCATCAGAAGCTTTGACATCGGCTGTTTTCCAACAATGAATCGAATCGTGGGAACTCGCATCAATCACGAATAAACACGTCCACGACTTTTCTGTCAGCGTCCATTAGAGCACTTTTCGGATGGGTGTGCACACTCCCCGTTGCGGGAGTTAGTGTTTTTCACATCAAAACCTGATCGCCGCGTACACATCAAAGCGGACTTACGGCCTGGCTCAACCAGGATTCGAACGCGGATCACCGCGTTGGAAGCAAAGGATGCGTGTGAAAGAACCTTGAGCGGAAGAAGGGCTCAGGTTGACTGGACATTTCCTGCGGAAAAGAGCTGATGTGACAACATCGCGTGTCAGCACATCCTTTGCTCGCGTCGAGGCAGGAAGAAGTTCCTGGGCGTTACAGCGTATTACCGTCGTGCACATCATTATGCGAATGTCATCATATTTCGTATCTGCACGAACCGCTCGAACAAACTCGATACCGGACATTTCGGGCATGTTCCAGTCAACCAGCATTAGGTCAGGAAGGTCGCTCGTTTCGAGCGTCTCAAGACCCTCTCGCCCGCCTGGCACCGTGGTCACCTCGAGGCCAATTTCCTCAAGCATCTTCTTGAGAATGCTCCTCATGGCTCGGGCGTCATCAACAACCAGTACGTGCATTTCTGAATTCCTTGGTGGTGAGTGAATTGGTCGCGCCGAATCGATGCCTCGTCGATTTTCTACAGGCGGCCGTGTACATAGGACTTGCCTGCACCAAGGTGGCTGCCTCGACCAGGGAGAACCTACAGGCCCTTTCATCCCTTTGATCTTCAGAGGCAATGGATATTGAAACAACGGACTCAGGAAGAGTGACAGGGTGGACCGTTGAGCGAGTGGACGATCCTTCCTGAATCGTCGACCCACAGGACCGCAGGAAGAAGTATCGAGTCGTCGCCGTTTGACTTGACGAAATTCTCATTCCGATCTGTGGCCCCCTCACCTGATCTTCGACGCCATGCCCGACACAACGACAAATACAGGTTTTTTCTTCAGAAAACCCACAGAAGGAAAAGTACGTACTCTCAATGGCGCTGGTAGGGCTTTCACGGTGGTAGAGATGTTCGCAGTCGAAAAACGACGCCCGCTGGACGCGACAACCTGCTTCCGTCCTGCCATCGATGGCTCTGTGCCACCTGCGAAAACTCACGCAGGGGTGCAACGACGCTGAGAAAACGAGCTCATGCCTTCAGTGTTTCCGCGACCCTGCGCGAGAATTCGGGCGTTCAAGAATTGCACAGTTCCTGAATTGACAGTTCCATCAATGTCCAGGTCTCCTCAGTTTCTGTAGTCGTCACGTACCGGACTAAATACGTCGACAACTTTACAGTCCGTGATTGCCCGACCGGAATGCGTTGTGTTTCCGGGGATCACTGCAATGGTCCCGGGCGTCACACGTTGTGTCTGGCCATCAATCGTCAATTCGAATTCTCCTTCCAATACGTTGGCAACCTGCTCGTGAGGATGTGCGTGTTCCGGAAGAAGAGATCCTGCTTTGATGTGCCAGAAAGCGAAGGTCATGTTCTCTGAATGCACGAAGCGGACGTCGAAACCGGGAATCAGGTCCTGCTGCAATTTGACGTTTATCAGAGGAATAAATGGCATGCGCTGATCCTTGTCGTAGGGGCTGTCAGAATTCTGTTGCAGTGTACTTCATGCAGCCAACAATGCGTTCGCCTGTTGAGCGGCCATGAAACGCATGAGTTTCGCTGCCTCCAGCTGCTGCCGAACCCCGGACGCAGCTTGAAATCCGGTCGCAGCTCGAATGTAGCCAGCGTTGGTGTACAATCCTGTACGATCGTGGAGTCTGTCAGACGCGATGTCATCCTCTCCCGTACTTGAATCCATCAAAGCTATGCACGTCACCCGATTTCTGATCGCCGCACTTCTGTTTGTCTTTACCAACGTGGCTGAATCAGCAGAGCCGAATCGAAACTGGCCTCGCTGGCGAGGACCACAGGACAACGGCAGTATCGATGCTGGCAGCTATCCCGTGGACTTCGACGCCGGAAACGAACTGTGGCGCACTCCTTTGCCGGGCAAGGGCTGTTCAACTCCCATCATCCTGCAGCAGACCATCTTTCTGACAGCCCCCGTCGACGGCAACGATGCCGTGCTGGCATATGACTGGTCAGGGAAGCAGCTGTGGCAGGCAACGTTCGGTCAGGAAAACGCCGGTAAGCACCGAAATGGCTCCGGCAGCAATGCCTCTCCCGTCTCCGACGGCGATGGTCTGTTTGTGTATTTCAAGAGTGGCACGCTGGCGGCCCTGGGCCTTAATGGGGCGGTCCGATGGAAGACGAATCTGGTGGAGCAATTCGGGCCGGACACACTGTATTGGGATCACGGTACTTCTCCGGTCGTCACTGAACAGTATGTGGTGATGGCTCGCATGCATCATGGGGAATCGTGGCTCGCCGCGTTTGACAAGACCAGTGGCGACATGGCGTGGAAAGTTGCCCGCAACTATGAAACTCCCCAGGAAGGTGATCACGGCTACGCCACACCACTGGTCATTCAGCATGCGGGCAGAGAGGCACTGTTGGTCTGGGGAGCGCAGCACCTGACGATTCATGACGCTGTCGACGGCAAGGTTCTTTGGTCGTGCGGGAACTTCAACCCGGAATCAAAGAAACTATGGCCCTCCATCTCCACGCCCGTGATCGTTGGTGACATGGTCGTCGTTGCCTTTGGACGCAACGATCGAGGCATTCCGCGGCTGCATGGCATCCGACTTGGCGGCAGCGGCGACGTCACGGAAACGAATCACGTCTGGCAACGGGACGACGTTGGTACATTTGTGCCAAGCCCGGTCGTTTACAAGGGACGCGTATATCTTGTCCGTGACCGCGGGGAAGTCGAGTGCCTCGATCCCGCGACCGGCGAGACAATCTGGAACGCCGCATTTCCAAAACACCGAGCCAACTATTACGCATCACCGTTGATCGCCGGTGGGCATCTGTACGCTCCGCGCGAGGACGGCGTTGTCTTCGTGGCCAACGTCGCTGACGACAGGTTCGAGCTGCTGGCGGAAAACGACATGGACGAGTCGGTCATTGGGTCCCCCGTACCCGCGTCAAATCGCATTTTCATTCGCGGCGAGAAACATCTGTTTTGCCTGACGTCGTCGCCGTAACGCGCGGCATCTCAACTGCTGATCAGAACAGTTTCCCGTCGACGACAGAAATCACGGCTGCTGAGACGTGCGCAACTTGTACTTCTGCACCTTGCCTGTCGCTGTTCGGGGCAGGACGTCGCAGAACCTGACCATTGTCGGGCACTTGAAGTGTGCCAGTCGTTCACGGGCAAAGTCGATCAGAGCAATTTCCGTCGCTTCATGGTCTGACTTCAGGACGACGATTGCGACGACGGTTTCTCCCCACTTTTCGTGGGGCAATCCAATGACGGCGACTTCGGCGACCGCGGGATGGGAAAACAGAGTATTCTCCACTTCGATCGATGAAACGTTTTCGCCACCGGTGATAATCACGTCCTTCCGACGATCTGAGATTGTCAGAAATCCGCTCTCATCAACTTGTCCGCTGTCACCCGTGTAGAACCATCCGTTGCGAATCGCCTTGCCGGTCGCCTGAGGATCGTCCCAGTATCGATCCAGGACAACGTTGCCCTGAGCCATCACTTCATCTTCATCGTCGGTGCGGAGTGATACGCCCAGGACGGGAGCACCGGCACGGCCCAGACGTCCGGCTCGATCGAGCGAAGACAGCGAGTCATCTTCTGCGGAGGTGCGGTTGACTGTCAGGATGGGCGACGTTTCAGTGAGTCCGTAGGCCTGAATAAATTCCCAGCGCAGTTCGGTTTCGACACGTTCAATCAATTTCGTCGGAGGCGGCGCCCCGGCAACAACGATTCGCACGCGATCGCGCCCCGGGATCGGGCCATCCCAGTGTTTTGCCGCATCCAGAACTGCCGCGACAACGGTGGGAGCGCCACACATCAGGGTCACACCGTGTTCTTCAACCCGCCGCAGAATCTCAGCCCCGTCCACATTCCGCAGCACGATCTGCCGGGCCCCGAGTCCGGCCAGCAGGTATGGCATACCCCAGCCGTTGCAGTGAAACATTGGCAGCGTGTGCAGATAGACGTCCCGCTCAGTAACGGCCAGGTGCAGACCAAACATCGTCGCGTTAATCCAGAGATTGCGGTGTGTCAGACAGACTCCCTTGGGACGAGCTGTCGTGCCGCTTGTGTAATTGATCGAGGCAAGAGCATCTTCGCTGCCATCCCATGCCTGCGGTTCTGCCGTCGACTGAAATAGTTGTCGATCACCGTTCTGGTCCAAAACAATCCGACGCGGACCAATTCCCGCCAGTGATTCCGCCAGTTCGGCATCAACCAGCAGCAGCGTGGCTCCGCAATGCTCAAGGATATAGCCAATTTCGTTGGGATTCAGTCGAAAGTTTATCGGCACCAGCACACGCCCGAATCCGCTGACTCCAAAGAAGGAGACCAGCATTCTGGCCGCATTCTTTGAAACAATCGCCACCCGTTCGCCGGGCCCGATATCCATCGCGTCCAGTGTCGCCGCCTGAGCCCGCGCAAGTCGTACGACATCGCCATAGCTTAATTCACCCAGTGAGGCACCCAGTTCACTCGGATCGTCAACGACGCCAACGCGTTGGCTGTAGACAGCGTCGGCACGATTAAGAAAGCCGCTGATCGTGAGAGGTCTGTGCATGCTGCCCGCCGTGGATTGAAGGAGCTCGAAAGATTCAGGACTTCGACAATGTGCTCGGGCACTTGTTTAACGATCTAAGTCTGACCAGTAAAAGGTAACGAGTTTCGTGCGACAGTCCTAACGTGGTCACCTGTCGCAAAAACGAATCCAGAGTTTCCAGATTGTAGGGTCCGCTGTGCGGACCGCTT
>JAPYTO010000283.1 GCA_029941865.1 Fuerstiella sp.
CCGCCTGCGAAACGACGTTCTCTTCAATCATCAGGCTGCCCATGTCATTGGCGCCGAACATGAGAGCCATTTGTCCGACTTTTTCACCCTGAGTAACCCACGACGACTGAATGTTGGGGACGTTGTCCAGGTACAGACGACTGACGGCCTGAGTCTTCAGATACTCGAATGCACCGGCCGGCGGAACATCCGCCATGTCGGTATTGTCCGGCTGAAAAGTCCAGCAGATAAAGGCTGTGAAGCCACCGGTCTCGTCCTGCAGCTCGCGGACACGATCCAGATGCTCGATGCGTTCGGCCAGTGTTTCTACGTGACCGAACATCATGGTGGCTGTTGATCGACCACCGAGTTCGTGCCACACACGCATCACATTCAACCAGTCGTCCGTCAAGACCTTACCACGTGTAATTTCCTTACGAACGCGGTCCACAAGAATTTCACCGCCACCACCAGGCAGGCTGCCAAGTCCTGCATTCTTCAGCCGTTCCAAAACGGTTCGCAGAGGTTGTTTGGCGATTTTTGTGAAATGGTGAATTTCGGGCGGGCTGAAGCCATGAACGTTCACCTGAGGAAAGCGCGTCTTAATCGTCCGCAGCATATCCTCGTACCATTCCATCGGCAGCTTGGGGTGCAGGCCTCCCTGCAGAAGGATCTGATCACCACCAAGCTCGACCGTTTCCTCAATCTTCTCCAGCAGAGTTTCGATGGGCAGCACGTAGACGTCGGGGTGCTCAGGCGGGCGATAGAACGCACAGAAATTACAGACTGCCGTGCAGGCGTTTGTGTAGTTGATGTTGCGATCGATGTTGTAGGTGCGGAACGGTTCCGGGTGCAGACGGCGCGTAATGGAATCTGCGGCCGCACCGATGGACGGCAGATCGTGAGACTCCAGCAGTGCGACGCCTTCTTCCCGCGTCAGCCGTTTTCCAGCGACGGCTTTGTCAAGCAGTGACGAAATCGGAGAAGACGAGGTTGGCATTCTGATTGACCAGGTTATGTTGAGAAGCAAGTTCGTGGAACAACTGCAGCCCATTTCTTTCTGCAGACGTCATGCGATAGTGCAGGTTTTCAGTCAGGTAGGTCAGGGCCACGGCCGGACTGATATTCAGTTTGGGAGCTTCCGCAGCGGCAATGGATTCAATCGCTGCCAGACCGCGGTCACGCGATTCGCTTAACGCTTTGGCAACACCGGTGGTGTCGGCGTCGCGATGAGCCACCCACATCGCGAAGACGAACGGCAGCCCTGTCCATTCGTACCACATTTGTCCCAGGTCCATGACTTCGACAAAAGCCTCCTGCGGCGGATGCATGGCCCGATCACCGATCAGCAATACGGCATCGGCATTGCTCTCGCTGGTCATGGACTCCATCGACAACGGTTCCGATTCGGGAAAGGCTCCGTACCGTTCGGCAAGAATAATTCGTGACAGAATCGCACTGGTGCGGGAACCTTCGTCCAGTGCAATTCGTTTCACCTGTCCTGGATGAACGCGACAATACAGCTTGACGCTCATGACTTCGCCGCGGGCCGCCACACAGGCATCGGAGATGATTTCGTAGCCGGGGCGTCGAAAGTACTCAATCGACGGGATCAGTGCGACATCCAGCATTCCTTCGGCCAGTGCGTCCGCCAGACGGCTGGGATAGTCGAGTTCGATCGACGATGTGGGCAGCAGCTGATCAAGGTCTTCGATCAGCGGACGAGAATTGAGGTAGCTGACAGCGCCCAACCGCACCGTGGCGGGCGAGGTATCGTCAATAAGTTGGTCGGTCTGTGTTTGTTTCAACATAATCGTCTCCGGCAAATGGCTGAGCCTACCGGATGTCCCTGATCCCGAGCATTGTCTCCACAAACTTCCAGGTTGTGGAATCTGTGCTAATCCGCTCAGTATAAACAGACCGCGTGAGGACTCAACCGGCGTCTGCCCGGAAGTGAAAACCTTGCATTCTATGATGGAGAGGTTCCGAGTGCGTGATATGATCCGCTTCCGCGGGCCTTACTTAACAGTGAGACTTAGAAATTGGCCGTTGTGTGATTCCTGACGGTCCGCAGACTGCGGAAAACGCAACGTTTTTACAGACGAAGTGTGGCTGTCGGGGGATTGCCGCGTGCGTTACCATCGTACGTTTGAAGTGTCCGACATCGCGCGCGCCTATCTCTAAAGCCGAATTTCGCCCGATCGCATAGCGTAAACCGTATTCACATAATCACTTATGAAAAATCGTGCGGAATTGAACATTGCTTTGATTGGGTTTGGAACCGTCGGCTCCGGCGTCGCCCGAATTCTAAGCACACAGGCCAAAAACATTGCGGTTCGTGCCGGAATACCGGTCAAGCTGCAGCGTGTTGTCGTGCGGGACGTGAACAGGTCGCGGGAGCATCTTCCTGTCGACGTAGCCGTCTCCGCTGATCTGGAAGACGTGATCTCTGATCCAGGAATTCAGCTGGCCGTCCAGTTGATCGGAGGCACTGATCCGGCTTTCGATTACATGACACGGCTGCTGGCTGCGGGCAAGGACGTCGTAACTGCCAACAAAGCATTGTTGTACCTGCACGGCGAGACACTGTTTCAGCAGGCGGCCGACCAGCACCGCACAATTGGATTCGAAGCAGCCGTCGCGAGCGGAATTCCCATCATCTCTGCCGTAACGCAGGCCCTCGCAGGAAACCAGATTCAGTCACTGGAAGCGATCCTGAACGGTACCAGCAATTTTATTCTGACCCACATGCTGGACGACCGGAAGACCTATGACGACGTTCTGAAAGAAGCTCAGGCGCTTGGCTACGCAGAAGCCGACCCGGTCATGGACGTCGACGGAACAGACGCCGCGCAGAAACTTTCGATCCTGACACAACTGGCCTTCTCAACCCGAGTGCCACTGGAATCGTTTGTGAAGCAAGGCATCGATGGGCTCGAACTTCTCGATTTGCAGGTCGCGGCCGACCTGGGCTACAAAATCAAGTTACTGGCAACGTCGCGGCTCAATGACGGTCAGCTCGAAATGTCTGTCCAGCCAACTCTGATTCGAGCAGACCGGGAGATTGCGAAAACAGATGGGGCCGACAATATCGTGGCGGTCAGAGGTGATGCCGTCGGAATGACAAGATTCTCCGGCCCCGGAGCCGGTCAGCTGCCAACTGCGTCCGCTGTAATGGCCGATATCATTGACTACGCCACCGGGAGAACAGCGGTGACGTTTTCATCAATTCTGCGCACGCTGGCACAACCCGATCGGATCGTGCAACCATCTGGTGCACTCAGTCGACGCTACTATCTGCGATTCACCGTGGACGACAAGCCACACGTACTGGCAGACATTGCGGATGTGCTTGGCAGAAACGGAATCAGTATCTCGTCCGTCCACCAGGAGGAAACTTCAGACGACAGTGCTGCCAGAAACGGTTCAGCCCGACTGGTGATCATGACTCACCGGACCACCGAAGGAAATCTGCGTGCCGCCGACGAAGAACTCGGTCAGCTGTCGTCCATTCAGGGCACCAGGATCCGGATGCCAGTCGCCGACTAGGCTTGATTTTGGGGTAGCCGAAGTCACCAGACATTGGACGACATAGAGAAAAACTTCCAAACTCTGGCGAGTTCGGCTACGGAACAACTCCGGTTGTTAGACTGGACCGCGCACTAAGTGCGTGTCGCTCGGACGTAAGCGTAGGCGGATGGTGAAAACCCAGACTCCCGCGTCCGGGAGTCTGGAGAGGCTAAATAAGATGCTGCTGTCAAAACCCCGGTGTCATCGAAAGACAGGGCTCTTCACGGACTTCAGAAGAAACAGTGTCCGATGGTGAAATGTGATCAGGGATATCTGTGCGAAATTTGTGGCGAAGAAGTGGAATTAATCCGCGACAGTGATCTGTACCTCAGATTTGTCACCGGTCAGATCGACTCTCGTGAATTGCTGGCCAGTCCGGAACGTCATATTCGTTGCAACGCTGTAGTCGCTCAATTCGTCGTCGCCCCGGAATTCGAAGTGGTCGAGGTTGAAGGACCGTTCCGCAAGAGTGAAATGGATAGCGGGTACGTGGCAAAACAGGAAGCTCTCATCACGCGAGGCTGGCAGCGGCTGCAGGAGCTGACCGAGATTGCCGACACTCTTCCAGTGTCGGATTACCCGCTGTCTGAGTTTCGCACGCAGAGCAACCCCGGCCGCTGATGATCAGTCGCTTGGTGGGCAGCGCAGGTTTGGGGCTGCGTCAGGAAATAACGCACGGCAGAGAGCGGGCCAGCAACCCTGCCGCGCGGGCCACATATTCGCCCGAAAGTGCGGGGCCGCCAAAATGGCAGGCCGGTCCCCAGCATTGGCCAGCGATATTCCGGGACGGCGCTGATAAAACGGGAGCTGTCGGGTTTCCTTCCATACTCGAACCGAACAGATGCCGCTGTCAGTGAGTATTTTCCCGAGAACCGGTTCCGGCGTCGTCTCCGATCAGCCTTTGGGCATCATGTCATACTTCTTCATCTTGTTGTACAGCGTGACACGGCTGATGCCGAGCTGTTTGGCTGTCCGGGTACGACTGAAGCTGTTGCTCAGCAGTGCCTGTTCGATAATGTCCTTTTCGGTCAGTTCAATCCGATTACCAAGAGAGACTCCTCGTTTGCCCCCAATGAATGATGCGACAGATGGATCGCTCACCGGACCAGCGGAACCTTCGACAATGTTTGGCGGCAATGTGTCCACGGAAAGTTTGCCGCCAGTGCTGTAGATCACGGCACTTCGAATCGCATTTTCCATTTCACGAACGTTGCCCGGCCATGGATAGCTGACCAGACAATTGATGAATTGGTCACAGATTTCGACGACATCGATGCCGTGCTTCTGAGCGTGAAGATGCACGAAATAACGAGCCAGTGGTTCGATGTCCGGCAGCCTCTTTCGCAATGGCGAAATATTGAAGCTCAATGTGTTCAGGCGATAATACAGGTCTGGCCGAAAGCGTCCCTGTTCCACAAGTGGCTGCAGTTCGAGATTGCTGGCTGCGATAATGCGAGCTTGAACCTTCAGCGTTTCATTGGAACCGACGGGTTCGAACAGACCTTTTTCGATGACTCGCAACAGCTTGACCTGCTGTTCCGGAGTCAGCACATCAATTTCGTCCAGCAGAATCGTACCTCGACCGGCCGCCAGAAATTTTCCGTCTTTGCCTGCGTGAGCACTTGTAAAGGCACCTTTGACGTGACCGAAAAGTTCACTTTCGATCAGGTCGCCAGGCAGAGCTCCACATGGGACTGTCAGCAACGGTTCTTCTCGCCGGTTTGAGCTTTCGTGTATTAATTTTGCGAGGTGCGTTTTGCCGACACCGGTTTCGCCAATCAATAGAATCGTGACATCGTGTTTGGCTGCGACTTCCAGCCGGTCGAGCATCTTCCGCAAATTCGGTGTGCGAGTTCGGTAACGATCAGCAATGGACGCCAGCTTGCTGCCGGAAGAGTCGCCGGTTGTCGGGATGTCCGCAATTCGATTGCGAGTCGAAGGTGCGACCGGCACACCGGTGTCATCGATCATACCGGATGAACTCTGACTTGTGTCCGTAGGAAAGAGCGCCCCCCCGTCATGCGCCGCTGGAAAGCCAACGGCACTGACCTGTTCGTGGACGGCGACGGCGAGATGTCGACGCCCTCCCGCCAGCAACTCTTCCGTTGCCTCAACGACGTGAGACAAGTCTCCGGTCGCCGCATCGACTTCGACGTGCACAACTCGTTCAGCGATCTCTGCCGGAATATGCGACAGATCCAGCTCACTGACGTTGGTGACGACGACCAGAAACGTGGTTTGTGAATTGTGAGCCATGGCCCATGAGCGGTCAAACTGCTGAGCGACGCCTTTTCGCAGGTCGATGAGCACGACTGACGGACGATGCAGTTGCACCATCTGCGCCGCCTCAGTCAGCGAGTAGCATTCCAGCAGACGGCACTTGCCCGCCAATTGAGCCCCCACACTTCGAAGGAAACCGGGCTGCCCGCTGCACATTACCAGAAACTCAGATGACTCCATGAGAAACCTCACACGTTCAGGTGTTCGCGCCGTCGGTATGACGAACGTTCGAAGCAGCTGTCAATTCGTGTCAGGACTTTTGTTTACAAACATGGTGCCAATACGTGCGCTTTTTCGTTCAACCAGTGAAACTAAGGGTTAAACGGCAGAAACAAGGAATCACATCGGTGATCAACAGCACCAAATGATGCCTTTGGGCATCATACTTTGAGGGCCGCTGTGACGAGTCAAGAACAATCACTCTCAGGAGGAGCTGCCTCGAAACCTCGTTCGAACACGTGTGACAGGCCGCTATTTGATCCGGGAACGGTATTCCGGACGCTTCTTCCACTCGCTCAAATAGGGCCGATAGGCGTCTACTTCTGTCCACGTTCTCGGCCCTGGATCCGGAGGAATCACTTTACCTTCCCGGTAATCTTTTCCGGCGATGCTGGCTTCGATGGACTCGTTCCACTTCGACCACGCAGATTTCAATCGACTGGCAATTCGCGGGTGCTGTTCGATGATGTTATTTGCTTCGGTCGGGTCGCTTTCCAGGTCATACAGCTCAAACCTGTCGCTACCCACTTTCGTGTTGATCAGCTTGTACTGGTTGTCGAGAAATGCCGTGCGATTAGTGTGTCGGAAACCAATCGGCTGATCTCTGCGCGATAATTCTGCTGAGAACAACGGCTTCAGGCTGAGTCCGTCCATCGGCACGGTGGCTGAATCTTTCGGCAGATTGGCGACGTCGGTCAGGGTTGGAAAAATGTCCATCGTGCATGATGGATAATTGGTAATGCGAGGTTTCGAAATGCCATTCGGCCACTCGATAATGGCTGGAACTCGCAGTCCCCCTTCATAAACGCTGCCCTTGAAGCCTCGCAGGCCGCCCACTGTGCCGGGCGTAATTCTCGGCAAACCACCGTTATCACTGCAGAACCAAAACAGTGTGGAATCAACGATTTTCAGGTCTCGCAGTCCACGTCGCAAGGTACCGATGCTGCGGTCCATGGCCACCAGTTCTCCGTAATGATCGGCAGACGACCGATCAAGCTCTCCAAAGTCCTGCTTGTCTTCGTCCACAGCAACAAATGGGCTGTGCGGTGTGCCGTACCAGATGACCGTGAAGAACGGCTTGTCGGCCGCCGCCTGTTTCCTGATGAAATCCAGGGCCTGATCCACGATGATCTCTGAGGAATCGCCCTCGAAGTCCTCAAAGACTCCCATCCGACTCATCAGCGGGTTTCTGTCAAAAAAGTTGGTAACGGACAACCACGTCTGAAAACCAAATTTTCCGGGGCCGCGAATGTCGTCCTTCAAAATCGGCGCACCGACGCCGCGCAGGCCGTTCAAATGCCACTTACCGAAATGTGCGGTGGCGTATCCTGCCCGTTGCAGTGCCTGGGCAATCGTGCGTTCCTGAGGCCGCAGCGGCACACCATGATTCAGAACTCCAGTGCGGTCATTGGTCCGCCCCGTCATAACTGTGGCGCGAGTCGGGGAACAATTCGGTGCACCGGCGTAAAATCGGTCAAAACGCAGACCGTTGGCTGCCATCGCGTCCAGGTGGGGCGTCTTCAACACCGGATGATTGTAATATCCGGTTTGTCCCCAACCCATGTCGTCCGCCATGACCAGAACAATGTTTGGCGGCGACGCGGCGTAAGCGTGGGTGACGGCCAGGACAACAAAGCAGGCGTGAAGCAGCGCGGATCTGAACAGCATTGGGTCGCTTTCCTACAAGTATAAAACCCGACAAACCGACCGCCCGGTTGGCTCAGGATTTCAGTTGCATGTGATCATAACAGTTACACATAAGGAAAGCTGTCGGACAGGCGTGGATCGCACGAAACGTGAAGACGCGGGCATAATCGTACGTTCCTGAATCCACGGGAAACGAAGCCGCTCGTCCGGTCCGTTTTCTGCCCGTTGGTCAACGATTTCCTGTTGAGAAAGTCAATGCAACGGACGTCTGAAATGCCACTGATCAGCGACTCGATGGTCGCTGTCAGAAAGCCGTCCATGAAGGACACGGCCCGCAAAAACAGTCATCCAAAAAATGGCAGGCTGCCGGGACTGGGTGCAAATGCAGCGGAGGTTGCATGTGTGTGTTTGCTTTACGAAAAAAGGGCGAAGCACTGAAGTGCTTCGCCCCAATTATCCTGACTCTTTGAACGCCGCAGTCTAGGACGCTGGGCCGTCGACGGCGGGAGTCTTGACGCGTTTTCGAACGTCTGTTTCCAGAACGCCAAACGCCTGTTCGTGCCTTTGCAGAGCCATCGACAATGCACTCCACAATCGCTTGGCGGTGTAGTGATTGAGAATGATGCGCTG
>JAPYTO010000284.1 GCA_029941865.1 Fuerstiella sp.
GATAGAAAGTCTCCAGCACTTCGTGATCCTGGAAATCCTTTTCGGCCGGCCCGACACGATTGAAGGCGCTCCACCCCTTTTGCGCGGTAACTTCGCCCTGCCAGACGTTGTTCCGAGCAAAGGCGTACGGATACATGTCCAGCGAACCAGGCAGAATAAAGCTGTCGTCAAAACCGTACTGGGGCGGACCAATCTTTAAAGGCTTCTTGTAGTCGACGTTCGTCTCGTTTTGCACTTTGCCGTCTGTAGTCGTCATCTCCGTACCCAGATGCCACTTGCCGACGTAGCCAGTCCGGTAGCCAGCGCCCTGAAACATTCTTCCCAGGGTAAAAGTGGACGTATCAAAACGGGGTCCAACGAATCCCCATGCTCCCCCTGGCTGAGCTTTGCCAAGACGCCACGGATATCGCCCGGTCATGATGGCCGCTCGTGTTGGACCGCAGACGGACGCGTTCACATGGGCATCGGTAAAGCGCAAGCCGCCGCGTGCCAGGGCATCGATATTCGGCGTGTTGATCTGACAGCGTTCGCCTCCGTAGCATTCCACGTCTCCGATGCCCAGGTCGTCCGCCAGAATGAATACGATATTCGGTCGAACGTCGCTCGCAGTGGCACACTCAAACGGCACCAACAATATCATCATCATGCCGAGGACATAGCTTCGCATCTGAGTGCCTCTGGTTCGAGTTACGGAATTAGATTTTCACCACTGGCTGCACCGATCCTGGGGGCGCATAATTTCCCCAGGTGAGACTGCTCGTTGTATGCACGACTCGACACAGAAGATCCAGTGCGTGGTTAACGATCAGATCTGGAGTTGACTGAAATGGCGGGTTGATGAAAAACTTCCTTTAACAAGGAGGTTACTCATGAATAAAGAGCACATCGTTCGCCTGTCAAACCACGAACATCAAAGTTGCAAGGATGTGACCAGGAAGCTCAGCGGCAGTTCGCAAAGAGTGCGTCGAGCTCAGGTTTTACTGAAGGCTGATGCGGATGACCCAGCTTGGACCGATGAAAGAATCGCCTAAGCATTCCATTGCAGAGTTCGGACCATTAAGAATACACGCAAACGGCGTGTCACCGAAAGTTTTGAGGACCCTCTGAATGGAAAGAAACGCGAAACATCGCCGACCCGACCGCTGCTTGACGGAAAAGGCGAAGCCAAACTGATTTCAATGCGACCTGGTAAACCGCCGGCCGGTTATGGCAGGTGGACGCTGCCATTGTTTGCGGATGAACTAATCAGGCAGGCGTTCCCCGGTACTCAGTGAAGACGTCAAAAAAACGGCACCGAGCGAATTGGTTCGCTCGATGCCGTTTGTGTTTACCGCGGGGCAAGTTCAGATCTGCTCTATGCAGCGGCGGAATCGCCGGGCAGCATGGCCTGCTCGCCGCGGACCATTTCCTCTGTAATCCTGAATGCCTTGCCCGTTTCCTGCTCCGGCAGTTCGTACATGATGTCGAACATCGTTCGCTCCACGATGCTGCGGAGTCCACGAGCACCGGTGTTCTTGACACGAGCCCGTTTTGCGATTTCGAAGAGAGCACCTTCGGTGAAATCGAGTTCGCAGCCTTCCATTTCGAACAGTTTTTTGTACTGCCGAACCAGTGCATTGCGAGGTTCCGTCAAAACCTGCATCAATGCATCTTCGGTCAGAGGTGCCAACGATCCCAGTACAGGAAGCCGGCCCAGCAGTTCGGGAATCAGGCCGAACTCCATGATGTCGTCGACGTCCACCTGAGCAAGCAGTTCTTCGCGAATGACGTCGTCTGATGTGGACGAGTTGTTGCCGAAACCGATGACCTTCTTGCCCAGTCGCCTGGCGACGATGTCTTCCATGCCAACAAACGTTCCACCACAGATGAACAGAATGTTGGTGGTGTCGATCTGGATATACTGTTGCTCAGGATGTTTTCGTCCGCCCTGCGGCGGCACGTTGGCAACAGTGCCTTCCAGCATCTTCAGCAGTGCCTGCTGGACGCCTTCGCCGGAAACGTCCCGGGTAATCGACACGTTCTGGCTGGTCTTGCCGATCTTGTCAATTTCGTCGATGAAGATGATTCCACGCTGAGCGGCTTCGATGTCGAAGTCTGCAGAGTGCAGAAGTTTCAGTAAAAGGTTCTCAACGTCTTCGCCGACGTATCCGGCTTCGGTAAGCGTGGTCGCATCACCGATCGCAAACGGCACCTGCAATACTCGAGCCAGCGTTTTGGCAAGCAATGTCTTGCCGCACCCGGTGGGGCCAACGAGAAGGATGTTTGACTTCTCGATTTCCACTCCGTCATCGTCACCTTCGTGCTGATGCATCAGGCGTTTATAATGACTGTGTACCGCGACGGAAAGAAGCCGTTTTGCCTGTTCCTGACCAATGACGTACTCGCCAAGTTCGGCCACGAGTTCCCGTGGGGACGGAACGCGATTGAACAGTTGAGTAGATGATCCTCGCCGACGGCGTTCCTGATCAAGAATCGACTGACAAAGTTCTATGCATTCCCCACAAATGTATACGTCTTCCGGCCCCTCAACCAGCGGCCCCACTTCTCGATAGTTTTTGCGACAAAATGAACAGTTCGCATTGCGTTTGCCCTGTGAGGGTTTCGTACTGGTTCCAAAATCCTTACCAGATGGCATTTCTTTTCCTTTGGTCGTCATCCGCGAAGTCGCTGTCGAAGGATGTCCTGGCCCTGGAGGTGCGGGCCTGTCATGACAGTCTTTGCGATTGGTTAAGAGGGAGCTGAATCTCCGGGAGTGTCGGCGTCCCTGCCAACCAAGTCTTTCAAGCAAATGACAACGTTGCAGAGATTCTGCAGGTTGGCATTCTAAGAGATAGGTGATGGAATATTTGAGAAGATGAGAGACTTAAATCAGCAGTACGCCAACAGTCTGCGTAGTGGGTTTCAGACTTTGATCAGTTCTGCGTAGAAGTGTCGTTCTTGTCCTTCTGTTCCATGTCAGTCTCAGAACCAGTGGTAGTATCCCCGGAAGTAAGTGGGACCGACGGGTCTGCGACTGTTTCATGGGTTTCGGCTGTCGATGCGGGTGTTCCCTTGCTTTCTTCCTGGTGGTGATCCTGAGTAGATAAATCAACAGAATCGTTAGATTGGGTCTCATCAGAAAGTCGTACCACGAGTCGGCTTTTGATCGATCGGAATTCCTCCTGAGTTAACTCACCTCGGCTCCGTAATTCGCTTACCGCTGTCAACATCTGCCGATCGACCGCGGCAGGATCCGTATCATCGGTGGCTGCTGCAGTCAGCCGAGCAACCACCCAAATAAAGAAGATCAGAACAAACAGAACGACAGCAAAGAACCACCAGCTGTCCACCGGTAATTCCGGCGACGACCAATCCCAAATTGCTAAATCTGCCATGAACTGCCTCACCACGGCCCCACCGCAGAAATCACAGAGGATGCTGTGGATTATTACTATTTTCCCATTCAGCCACGTTGACGTCGGCTGCGACACCAGTGTAGCAACCATGATGCCAATCAGCCACAAATGTGCCGAAGCCCTGTGATTCGCATGGCGGTCGGCAATGCTGGCCGAAGACGTAATTCTCAACGTACCACCGATTGCCTGCTACGCCGTTTACCTGCAATTTCACGGCGGAGATTGCAATCGCTGATTGTCATCTTTACATCTGGCACGTTCGTGCGAATCATCACCCCGTTCTGGTGGCTCAATCCCGATAGCGTCCACGGTTTCCGGTCGTTCGTTGATGTTGACTTTTTGCACAGGTAAAAATTGGCCTTCTACAGCAATATTCCGCAAGTACCCATCTCCCCCGGTTTACATTTCCTTCGTGACCGGAACGGCGTCGCGTCCGGCATCTGTTTTTGCCCGGATATTGTCGTTTTCTCTGAAACCACGGCGGATCTCCAAGTATTTTGTCCCGTTCGTGGCCACTGAAATTAGCTGCAAACGGATTTGCAGATCACGCGATTGTGGAGGTCTGAAATGTACGTTGCTAAATATGTTGCTGTGTTTGCGGTTATTGCTGCACTTGCCCCTACCGCAAACGCCGGTCTTTGCGGAGTTCCGTCATACGCGTGTTGCCCGACGGCGGCATGCAATCCGACGTGCTGTTATACAACCTGTAAGGTGGCCACAGAGACCTGCTATCGCACTGTTTGTGACACGGTCTACGAACCTCAGCAGCACACGACGATGCGAACCGTTTGTGAAACCGTCTATGACGACGTTGAAAAGACCTGTTATCGCACGGTATCTGAAACTGCATACCGCGAAGAACCATACACGGTTTGCCGCAAGGTCACGGAAACTGCATGTCGCGAAGAGACATACTGTGTCCAGCGACCGGTCTGGGAAACGAATTACCGAGAATGTAACTATACCGTTCAGCGACGTGTCTGGGACGACCGTATTCGTGAATGCAAATACACTGTGATGCAGCCAGTCTGTCAGACGCTGGAACGGGAGTGTCGTCAGGTCGTCATGCGGCCCGTGACGAAAACGGTGCAGCGTGAACAGTGTTATACGGTGATGCGTCCTGAAACTCGAACTCGATGCGTCCGTCGCGTGACGGGAAACTGGGTGACCAAACGGCATTGCGTTCCAGGCCGCGTCGTTCCACGAATGGTCTGCGGCCCCTGTGGCCCCTCATTCTGTATGACTCAGGCACCGCCGCGTACGGTGTGCCGTCGCGTCTGGTGTCCTCGTGTTGTCGAGCAACAGGTTCCGTACACTGTGATGGTTCCGCAAGTTGTGCGGAAACAGTGTCCCTATCAGGTTACCTGCTACGTTCCGGAAACCATTGTGAAGAAGATCCCGTACCAGGTGACACGCATGGTGCCAAAGGAGATGGTTCAGAGAATTCCGTATCGAACGTGTCGCATCGAGTGCGAAACAAAAACGCAGCGCATTCCCTACCGAACGTGCCGGTTTGAGACAGAACAGCGAACACGTAAGATTCCATACACCGTCTGTCGTCTGGTCACGGAACAGCGAACACGACGTATACCCTATTGCGTTCAGAAACAGATTCCCTACACGACAACCTGCAAAGTTGCACGTATTGTGTCTCGCCAGGTCGAGCAGACGTGTACGCGAATGGTCGCGAAACAGGTGACCCGCCAGGTGCCGTACACCAGAACCTATTTGGTGCCCCAAACCATATGCGGGGCTGCTATGACGGCTCCCTGCTGTGGTGGAATCGGAGCTGTTGGCGGCTGTGCGTCAGGAAACTGCGGCGGCGTCAACGTCGACGCCAATAAGATTCCAACGCCGACCAGGGACCCAATCTCGGAGATCTGATTGAATTCTGCAGGTTCCTCCGGCGGATACCAAACCGCGGTGTCCGGAATGCTGACATGACAGCCACGGTGGATCGATCCGGACGACTGGTACAGGCGGCCAGCACGTCGTCCACGACAGACCTGGCCGTTTGCAGTCCCCCGAGATTAACGTCGATGACTCGCGAGGGCGATCCCCTGGGCCATATTCGTGACGTGGCTGATCATGCCGTTATAGTACGCTGGGGCGGCTTTCTCGAGACGAGGCTTTAGCGCTGCTGCGACTGATTTCGATTCGAGTTCCGCCACGTAATCGATCAAAGTTGCCCGTGTGGCGTCGGTGTTGTGCAGCATGAAGTGGACCCATCCCCAGGATTCGGCGTAGTCCCTTTGTGTCATCTTGCGGAAGTCAGACAGCTGTTCCAGCTGATACAGAGATGGGTTCCAGCCCTCTGCTCTGGCCGACTGCAGATACTGAACGTGCACTTTGTGTGGAGTTCCAACGTCCGGGCCTCCAACTTCAAAGTATTCTGCCAGACCCTCGTCCAGCCACAGCGGCACAGAATCCAGTGACGCATGCAACAATCCATGAGTAAACTCATGTCGCAGGTCTTCGCGAACTCGTTCGCTGTGAAACGAGTAGATTGACAGTTCGCGACTGGTACCGACAAAATAGGCTCGTCGCGGCGGCAGATTCGGCCAGGTCGCATGCATATACCGCCGATACGTTTCCTCATCAGAAAACAGATACACGACAACGGGATCCCGCTGTCGTGGCAATGCCAGCGTTTCCGTTATCTGCTGACGTAGCCGATCCAGTTCACGAACCAGCGGCGCATCCTTTGGAATTCGAAAATTGCTCTGGATCACAAAGTGTGGCGTGGACACCGTGTGTTGCACAGGGCGTTCGACGCTGAAAGTCTTCTGCGGAGCGGCGCAACCTGCGACAATCGCACAGACACAGACAACTGGGATTGCGACCAGTACGCGGTAGCCGGGGCGGTGTTGGATTCGCTGTCGGTGGAGTTTCGGCGTCGACAAGAAAGAATTCAGGACGGGGGTGACGAACCGGCGTGTACTCAGTATGAGTCGGGGTTCTGTGGGACGGATCGTTCCGGGAACCGAATGTTCTCAGAATCCGGCGATTCCAGCAATGGTGTTTGCTGAACGACCATAGATCGGTCTGCTACAGCGTTTCACGCTGACTTGTGGCCGCGAAGAACGCTTTTCAATAGCAGATTCGTTACTCCCACGGGCCAGTGTCGTCCACGACAATTAGTAAACTGCTCTAAGCGGGCCACCGACAGGCCAAACAGATCGTTCTTGACACATCTCGTGACCATGAAAGGTCATTGCTGCACGAACTGAGTCTGCATGCCTGCCATCGGCCTGGCTTCGGAGACGACGACTTCTTCGAATGTCAGTTCGATGTCTTTTTCGTAGAAATATCGCTGCGAAACGTCGGACGTCAGGAACCGAATCGACTCGACCACAGCGTTTTGGAAGTCTGTGATGTCGGCTGCGGATTCCGGATTTGCCAATAGATCAGCGAACTGCTGCCTGTCGCTGAGGACGGGAGAAATCATAAATCCACTTTCTGCGGAACTTGCCGTCAAACGATAGGTTCTCGACTCGTTCGCATGCGTCACTTCAAGCCACAGCGGTGGTAGCTTGTAGGCGAACGTCGCCAGTTTACCCGCTGTTGTTTGCTTCATACGGACTCGGCACCAGATCGGACCGTTGGTCACCGATGGCAGCTGCACGCATTGATTCCATGTGGTGGTGACGTCGGCCATGCGGTTCAGGTCGATGCGACGCCGGGCTGCGGTCCGGCTTAGCAGAAGGTCCGTTGGCAGGTATTCCTGAACCCGAAATCTTCGCATAAGTTCCAGCCACAGGCGGCCGTCGTTGAGTGTCTTACAATCGTTCCTGGATCGGATTGATTCGAAAGAGGACGAACTGCGGCCCCGCAGGCGATCGGTAGAACGCTGCGTTCTGTTCGGCCAGCCACGGCGCATGCGTGGCGTAAGTGTGCATGACGGGTCTGGGACGGAATTCACATGTTTCATTGGCGATTGCCATGGCCAGTTTATCCGGAACGACGTCGATTCTGCCGTTCAGTTCCGGAAGCGGGTGCGTGCGGCGGACGTCTTCCAGATTCGCCTCGTGTCGTTTCTGCCAGACGTTGTCACCGCCTAAGACGGTCTTCATCGCTGTCGGATGGCCAGGATTCGCCAGCAGCGTCAACGCAATGGCCGAATGGGGTACATCAAAGAAACGTGCGTACCCACTGACCGTGACGACCGACAGCAGCACACCGGACAATGCCATCCCCATGACGGTGCGTTTGTGCAGGATCTCGTTCCTGCCGCGCGTGGCCAGCATTGAAAACAAAGCGATCAGGAACGCGGTACCGAAGTAGATAGGAAGTTTATGCCCGTGAAAGCCGACAAACGTAAACTTGAAGACCAGGAACAGCAGGACGCAGAACGTCCCTGGAATTATTTCCTAGCGAATGAATCCTCCGCCGGGAATTCTGCACCATAAGCACAACGGAAGCAGCGGAATGAGGAGTGCGGCAATCCGTACGGCGGCGATATCAAATGGTTCCGTTTCCCAGTTTGTCATCCCGTCCACATACCGCGACGCAACTTCAAAGCCGGCGGTGAAGTAATGACTGATGTCAGAGAATTGTTGACCCGACAGCACCCAGAACAGCAGGGTCGCCCCAACGATTGCGATGGACTGCAGCGGAAGCCGGCGATTCAACGCATCGATGCCGGCGACAACCACGACAACGAAGTACGTGGCAGGAACAAAGCTGTATTTGGTCAACGGCAGCAAGCCCACAATCAGCACCAGCGATGCCGATAATGCCATGTCCCGCCAAGAACGCTGTGACGTGTCATCACTCTCTGCCGATCGCCGGACTTGTCTTTCCGCGACCAGGACTATCAGGAACGAGAACAGGAATGTCATCGATCCCATGGCAACAACTCGGACTGCGACCAGCGAAATCAGCAGGGCAATCGCACGTCGAGTCGACTGGTAGCGGTTT
>JAPYTO010000285.1 GCA_029941865.1 Fuerstiella sp.
TCGCTGCACGTCCTCACCGACGGGTATCTGACGCGCCAGTTCTCGAAGTTCCAGAATCCTTTCACCGGTGATGACGGCTTCCGCGTTTGTTTTTTCTGTCCCGGTGGTACGATTCAGAATCGTGGACAAATCGTCCGCGGTCGGATAAGTCACCAGCAGCTTGACGAAGAAGCGGTCCAGCTGAGCCTCCGGCAACGGATAAGTTCCTTCCATTTCCAATGGGTTCTGAGTTGCCAGCACCAGAAATGGTTTTGGCAACGGATACGTCTGTCCGGCCAGGGTCACAGACTGTTCTGCCATCGCTTCCAGCAACGCCGACTGCGTCTTGGGCGTGGCTCGGTTGATTTCGTCGGTCAGAACAATGTTGGCGAAAACGGGGCCTTTCTGAAATTCGAACCTGCGACCGCCTTCCGGCGTTTCCACAATGACGTTTGTTCCGACAAGGTCTGCCGGCATCAGGTCGGGCGTAAACTGCACTCGCGAAAATTCCAGGTGCAGCGCATCTGCCAGTGTTCGGACCAGCATCGTCTTGCCCAGACCCGGAACACCTTCCAACAACACGTGCCCTCCGGCAATCAACGCGATCAGCGTGCCGTCCACGATATCCTGCTGGCCGACAATCACTCGTCCGACTTCTGTGCGAAGCTTCTGGAAATCGTCACGAAAGCCGACGAGTTGTTCACGAATTAGCTCAGATTCCGACATTTATGTTCCCTGTATGATCCTGTCCTGCTGTCCAAAACCAATTGTAATCACTACGTACCACCTGTTGGTAGTTGCTTCGAGCTTCTGCGCTCAGAAGCTGGCGTATTACAGTGTCGGAGCCCGCCTGGCCGGTCGCATATAACTTCTGTTCCGAAAACCATCCTTTGATACAATCTGATGCACACCAAATCACTTTTGCCGAATCAAACGGATCACCCGATGCCGCAACCAGGCAGGGGACAGGAATCGTCACAAACTTACCGACACGGTCATGACCTCCACAAAACGCCAGTCTCTTTCAGCCCTTGCCTTTCTGATGGTCACATGTCTGCATGTTGCCCCGACGGCCTTCAGCCACGCGCAGAGGGACAATGAAGACGACGAGCGCAGAGCGGTCGCGAGCAACGATCGATACCTGAGCCGACTGCTGCAGCGACCGCGTGAGGGGACAGCGTTCGACCGTGTCTATGGATTTCACGTCGATCGTGGAACCCTGCAGCAGTACGTTGATTCGCTGGGTCAGCAGGGAAAAAGTGACGATACGGATGGAAAGACGTCGATCCTGCTGGGAATGATAGAAATGCGACGCGGACGCGACGCGGCTGCGCGAACTGCATTTGAAGACGCCGAGAGACTTCGCGCGACAGACCCCATTCCATCGTGGTATCTCGGTAAAGCTCTCGTGGCGCTGGGGGAATCCGATCTGGCTGCTGAGGCTCTGGAGCGATCACTGGCCCGCCAGCCGGAACGGGCCGAACTGGCCGAAATTTACCAGCTGCTGGGCCGAATTTACCAACGCGGGCAGAAAACCGAACAGGCGCTCAGTGTGTGGAAACGATTTGAAGCAACGTTTCCGGACGAGGAACGTATTCAGGAACAGATCGCCACCATCCTGATTGAGGAACAACAACTGGAGGAGGCTCTGGAGCGTCTGACGACCCTGGCACAGACAGCGTCGGATCCGTTTCGACGCGTGAAATTTGGAATCGACGCGGCAGAACTGAAGATTCGCCTGGGTCGTACGGCGGAAGCTCTGGCGGATTTTGAAACTCAGGTGGCGCAACTGAAACCCGGCAGCTGGATGTTCGGGGATGTGCGCAATCGCATCGAAGATTCGTTTCTGCGAACCGACGACTATGCAGGTTTGGTCGACTACTACGAAGCATGGGTCGTGCAACATCCGGACGATCTTGATGCTATGGCTCGAATCGGTCGCTACCTGTCCGTGCTGGGCCGTAGCGAGGCAGCGTTGGAATGGTACCGCAAAGCCATCACAAAGGCCCCGTCAGACACAAAGCTTCGCGCAGCCCTGATTGAACAGTTGGTCAGCAGTCAACGTTATACGGATGCGATCAGTGAGTATGAGCAGCTGGCGGAATACGATCGTGGCAATCCGGACCATGTCGAACGCTGGGGCATGCTGTATTTGAAGCGAGACGATCTGCCCGCAGCAGAACGGCGGGCAAAGGCGTCGGAGATCTGGAAAACGCTGTTGCAGGATAACGCCGACGATGCTGTGGTTGTAAGCCGGGTGGCCGATCTGTTTCGCACGGCTTCGATGAGTGACGACGCTATCGCGTTCTATCAGACGGCCGTTGACCTGGAACCCAGCAACCCGCAGTACCGCGAGTATCTCGGCGAATACTTCCACGTGCTTAAACGTCCGGACGATGCAAAACAGATGTGGGAGGGCATGATCGCGGGTGATCAGCGTACAACTCAGAACCTGGTGCGGCTTAGCGAAGTTTACCGCGGCTTCGACTACGCCGCCGACGCACTAAGGACGATGGCTGCCGCCTGCGACATGGATCCTGAGTTCGGTGACAGAATCAGGTTTATCCAAATGCTGCGGGATGCCAGCCGCATCGACGACTCGTTGGCGCAATTGGATCTTGCCGAAAACATGGCGACGGCCTTCGAGCAACGGCAGGTAGTCCTGGACGAACGGATCAAGACGTTTCTGGAGGGAGGGTTGCTGGCTGGCAGAACATCACAACTGGCGTCGGAACTGAGTACGACAGAAGGTACAGCGGACCAATGGCGCGTGTTAACGTTGTATCAGGAGGCCATGGGACTGCTGCCAAACGCGTCGCAGTCAATCCGACAGGCGACGCTACTGGCCCCCGAATCGATTTCGGTGTGGACGACTGCCGGACGAATTCTTGAAAAGTCGGGGATGCTGGCAGCTGCCTCGGCAGCACATTCAAAACTGGCAGATTTGGACCGACGCTATCGAACAGAGCATCTGAAGAAAATCTCGGATCTCGAAAAGCGACTCGGCCGCAGCGACGTAGCGCTGCAGGCCGGCCGGGATTTCATCGCTGCGGCTCCCGGAAATGCCGAAAACTATCAGTTCTTTGCTGACCTGTGCTTTCAGCTGGGCAAGTCGAATGAAGGACTGGAGGCGCTGCGGCGTTCGGTGCGATTGAATCCGTCGGACGTGGCGTCGCTGACAGCCCTGGCAAAGGCACTGGCAGAACAGTTCAGAACGCCGGAAGCGATTGAACTGAATTGGCGAGCCTTCGACAAATCGAACACTCTCGAAGGCCGGATTGCCATTGTTCAGCCGTTGACGGAATTGTACCTGCGGACGAACCATTTCGATCGATTAGTCACACGACTGCAGAATCTCGGGCGAAAGCTGAACCAGCCGCGAGACATGACGGTCTGCCTCGCGAACGCCTACCAGGCTGCCGGCGACATCGGCATGGCTCGCGAAGTGCTGAAGAAACTACTCAGCGACGAAAGCCGAGACGTTCGGTTGCTGGAGGAACTCGGCAGACTGGCCGAACAGGAAGGTGACTTTCCGTCAGCGGTCGACTACCAGAAACAAAGGAACCAGCTGGCTCCTTCGGACAATGGCACAGTCAGGCTGGCCAATCTGCTGGTCCGCTCTGGCCAGGTCGAAGCCGCCGACGACCTGTGGACGCGACTATCGCAAACCAATACAGAACCTCATCGTCTGATCAAGTCCATCGACAACCTGATCACCGTCAATAATCCGGCGACAGCTCGCCGCATCTGCAACCAGATGTTGCAGCAGAACAATCGGGACTGGGAGGTGCTGCTGCGACTGGCGGTCATCGATTGGAAACAGGAGCGGCCCGCCGATGCCGTCATAAGATGCGATCAGCTGCTGGCATTGGACATCACAAATGATACGCCATCGCAAGAGCAGGAATACATTCGGTCACGCAGGTCGACGCTGCCGGCGGGAACAGCAAACACACACAACTCACCTTCAGGCCCTTCGTTCTCTCCGGAGACTCCCGCTTTGGTGCAGGACATTGTCCGGTTACAAACGTTGGCACAAAACCTCGATCTGTCTGTCAGCCGAGCTCGTACGACCTTCAGCCGAACTGCGCTGTCGTGGTCGGCCGACGTCTTCGCAGATGCACGCCATTATGCAACGCTCATTAAGACGGCGGCCGCAGTTCGTGAGAATCGCAGGAACATCCTTCTTCAGGAACTCCGTCAGAAGGCTGAACCGGTGATCGCAAATAATGCCCGGCCCGCGTGGGACTGGTATTTTGCGACGACGTCGCTGCAGGTGATGGGGCGTCCGTTTTCCACCGATATGTTTTCAGCAACAGAGTTGCTGGCACAGCGTCCTGAGCCGGAAGCCAAGCTGGCTTATCTGCACGCACTACAACAACGCGGAACCACAAATATTGCAGGCGCCGCATCTTCCCCAACTGCCCCGCTGGCCAACTCGCAGCTGAATCTGATGCTTGAAGCATGGCGGGTGATTAGCGGTACTAAGCCTGAGTGGATCCCGTCCGTATCTGTGACGACCGTCATTGCGGAACTCAATCGCAGCGGCAGGAAGGACACCGCGATCGAAGTGTTCGCCCATCTTGTTCGTGACGACGCGAGTGCGGCCGAACTTTCTGCGGCTCTGAAGCTGACATTGACACAAGCGGACGTCGAGCAATTTCTGGAACTCGTGACCCGGGTTGCAAATCATAATCACCTCCAATTGCCGAATGCCCAACAGCGTACGACGATCAATGAAATTGGCACAATGTTCGCGCAGATTGCATCGAAAACGGTGGCCCGACAGGACTGGGATGCGGTGCGCGACCTGCTGCTGGCATTTCTGGATCTGAAGGCACACATGCCAGCCGATCCCGTAGCAATTTCCGTTCATCAGCAAACAGCAGCTTCGTATGTCACTGTAGCGCGAGTACCAATCTTCTCTGCGGGACAGCAGGTCAACTATCAGCAGATCAATATGCTGGCAACGGGGAACTATTGGTCGGGCACCGACACCACGTTCCTGGTCAACCTGCACCACTTCTACAAAAACCAACGCGAACAACAGCTCAGCGACGACCTGAACAACTATCGGCATCGTGCTTCAGGTCTGGGCAAGGTGTATGCAGAACTCGCGCTGGCGCAATTCAGCTTTCTGCAGAATTCACTGGAGCAGTCCGCCGTCCATCTTGTTCGCGCGGCGGAACTTGTTCCCGATGACATTTCTTTGCGGATGAGCATCGTGCGGCTTCATCAGAAGCTGGGCAACGAAGCAGACGCATTGGCTCTGTTGGAGACTGTTCAGACTGTGGACCAGAACGCGTTGAAGGAACGCGAGCTGTTGGCATTGCAGCTGGCGGCAAAAACGGGCAATGTGGTCCGAGCGAAGAAGGCTGCGGAACGACTGTTCGGGCTGCGACTGGATTCGAAGACACAGCTCGCACTGTCCACTCACCTGAAGAACTATGGAATGCAGCAGATGGCCGAAGCTCTGCTGTCTCGCACCCGTCATTCGGCAGGCCATGACATGTCGACGCTGACGGAGCTCATGAATCGCTACAACGGCGAGGGCAACACCGACGTCGCCAATGAGATCGCCCATCAGATTCTTCGGCAAAGTGCGAACATGGCTCCCTCAAGGACCACGACCTCTGTGCGAACGGCCAGAGAAGCTGCCGTTGAAATTCTTGGTGCGTCCGGGCAGCTGGAGCAGTTGATTCAGCGCGTCAAAGATCAGCTGATACGATCACCTCAGTCCATCCGGCTGCACCAGACGCTATTGGAATACTACAAGGCAGCGGGTCGCACTGCCGATGCCGCCACTGTCGACGCGCGATTGAAGGCCTTGACACCGCAGAACATCGATACGCTTGTGAAACTGGGACAGCAATTGGAACGCAGTCGTAAGTATGCCGAAGCCAGCGAAAAATATCTGGAAGTTCTGCAGAAGGACGTGCAACGATTCACCCAGAATTACTATCAGTATCTGCGAACCTTCCAGCAGGCAAAAAGACTGCCGGAACTAGCCGACGTTCTGCTGGAGTCCGACATTCGCAAGCTGAATAACAACTACTTTGTCATTAACGAAACCATCGAATACCTATTCCGTGAGAGCACTCGTGGCCGCGGGACAACGGAACGCGAAAAAGGCCTGGAACTGTTTGCGGCCGCATGGAAGGCCTTCCCTAATAACCGCACATTCATGCTGAGCAATATCAGGGACCAGAGTATCTGGGAACTGCCCCTGATGTTTGACTACGTCCGCGAAGGGATGATTCCCACAACAGTACAGCAGACGACTGCCAATCCATGGCAGGGAATTGCCGATGCTCTCGTACACAACACCGATGGAACGGTTACGGCCTCGTTTACTCGTCTGTCCAAAGCAATCGGTGACGACGATAAACTGCAAACATTCTCCGATGAAGTTGAAGCCGCGGTGAACCGCTTCGAAACATGGTACGGCGGTCAACTCATCCTTTGCGTGCTGAAAGCAAAAGTCGGAAACGTCGACGACGCCATTGAGCTGCTTGAACGTCTGCATGCCGACTCGAGCGTTCCATACGTACCGACGCATGTCGTCTGGGTAATCGGAGGCGAACTGCATAAACTGAACGGGCGCTTTCGGCCACACGTCATTGCCATGATGGAGCAGGCCCTGAAGGATAACAGCAGCAATGCGACAACCACTTTCGTCACTTCGCCATCATATTGGCTGGCAAAGCTGTACGCAGAAGAGGGGCAGACAGGAGACGCGCGGAGGATGGTTTATCACGCGCTCGCTTCTATCAAACCATCGATCGCAACCGCCAGCAACGCTGGCGTTGGCCAATACAGGGATGCCCAGAACTATGTTGCCGCAGGAGAAAGTCTGTTGGTTTTTGCCATGCCGTTTGACGCGTTGAAGATGTTTCAGAAGGTGACGCCCGAACTTGTGGCGACCAGTGGCCGATACAAGTCCAACGCTGAACGATTACAGAAACAGGCCCAGGCGGGAATCGCCAAAATACGGTCCCGCATGACTCCGGACTCGGTTCTGACTTATCTGCAGAACTACTCCGCCGCCGAATCAGTGTCTGAACGACCGCCTCTGGACCTGATGCTGGTGCCGCCGGCAGGAAGAATGGAGAAAGCTTCGATTCGGTCCGTGCTGGTGGATGGGTTGCTGAAAATGCACGCCGGTAACCCGAATCAAACGGCGCAGGTCGCTGATCTGCTGGGCCGCATGACGACCAATGCCGCTGACAATGATCCGTCTGCGGCCATCATGGCGGCTGCCTTTGCCGACAGGACCAGCGATGAGGTGCTACTGAACACGAGCATGAACAAGCTCGCCGAATACGCAGCGACCGCCGGAAAGGCGTCGTCGTCTGATCCGGCAGACAGACCATCAGTCAACCAGATTGCATTATGGATCCCGGCCCGTATCGCGTTGAAGTCCACCGACCACATGCCCTTCGGGCAACAGCTGGCAGCCCTCGCTGAAGCCGCTGCGGCAACTCACCCTGACCAAACGTGGCTGCTGGCCATCCTGAAGGAACGCGGGGACCTGGCCCTGGCAACGGGAGACAAACCGGCTGCCGAGAAAGCGTGGTCCAGAATGCTGGACGTCATTCTTGCCGATGCGCCCGCTCGACGTGCCCAGCGTGCGACATTGCCAACGACGACGACACCAAAATCCACCAATTCCGGAACGTCGGCGCTGGAAGAGCTGCGGGAGCGACTGTTGAAAAAAGTTCCCGAACCACAAACGTCACCGTAGAGCGGGGCGACGACAGTCTCAGCAGCGTGTTGAGACCACCTTAACCAATTGCAATTTTTGGCGTCGGACTGACGGCAGGCCCGCGAGCCATCGCCTGCTCATTGTCATGGCCCACTGTGCACGCCTGAGTATCGTGATCTGGCTATCGTCCCTTGGCACCACCGCCACCGTTTGACGATGTGGCGGCTTTCAGTTCAAAGAAGCCTTCGCCGATCGTGTCTCGCAATGCCTGCTGGAATTCCTTTCCGACGGTCACCTGACAGTCTTTACCTGTCGTCAGGATGTAGCGAATACGCTTGCTGCCCGTTTCAGAACTGGTCGCCGTCTGTGGTTCGGCAACGGCCGTTGCCGTGCCGTCGCTGTCCGCCGCAGTTTGGCCGTCGGAGGCACCGTATTCGGCGCCACCCCTGGATTGCTCGGCGCTATCCACCACCAGTATGACGTCCGTCGATCCGGGATAGTGGCTCAGGATCTTGCGTACGTTCTCCACGTCTTCGAGCGTGTGTAAACCCCGATCAAACTTGATGGCCACCTGAGACGTGAACTCCCGGTCGGCCTGGTCCAGCGTCATGATGC
>JAPYTO010000286.1 GCA_029941865.1 Fuerstiella sp.
TACAGGCGCGAATCTGACTGCCCAGACTGCCACCGTGACTGGCTTCCGCCATCTGCAGCGCAGACAGCAGTGCCTGCAGATGGGCGGCGTTCTGTTTCGGTGGCACGAACACGGGGTTGTGTTCGTTCAGCACGGCAGCGCCGACGGCATCTCGCTGGTGCAGCAAAAGCCGAGCCAGACAGGCCGCTCCTCGCTGGGCGTATTCCAGCTTGCTGATCGTGGAAAGACCAAACTTCATCGACCCACTGGTATCGACCGCCACGATGGCGTGCAGATTGGTTTCCTCTTCAAACTGTTTAATAAAATACCGGTCGTTGCGAGCGTAAACCTGCCAGTCGATCTGCCGAATCTCATCACCCGGAGCGTACTGACGATGGGATGCAAATTCACAACAACCACCTTTCGTGGTGGAACGGTGTTTTCCGGCCAGCAATCCGTCAACAACAGTTCGTGAGATCAGTTCCAGATGCCCAATCTGATCCATCACGCGTGGATCCACACCAGGTCGCTGCCCGCCTTGGCGGCAGCAACCGGCACTGCTGCTGCGTTGCGTCTGGAACGAAAGAGACTGATCATCACGCGACCTCCTTGTTCGACTACTCTTCGATTCGTTGTTTTCGTGCGCGAATTGTCAGCCTGGAGCAGCAACTCAAATCCGTTGATGGTCGGCACCGCCTCGTCTGAAGAATCCTTCACCGCTCATGGCGCCACAGATTCCCTGCAGCTTAAGTGATCGACCTCGTCGCTCGATAGTCGCCCGGATACGCCTGATCACGTGAGGGTTCTGGCAGGTTTGCGGGTGCGGTAATGAATGGTTGTGAAGTTGCAGGGAGTGGCCTGGGTTGGAGCAGGGAACGAGTGAAACCCCGGGGCCGATAGTGCCGGTTTGATTCTCCTTCGCACACTCAGTCCAGCCCGGGCCACCCACCGGTCGGAAACCACAATCCGTTACGGCACCCAGGTTGGCGAGAATCATGCAGCAGTGGAAACTTTCGCGGGATCAGTCACGATACAGGACATCGTGCGTTTGCGCAGCATGAGACCTTTGCCTAACCAGCACGTCTCACCGGGCCGCGTATCCTCGTGAAAAATGTCCGTTAGCCAGTGGTCTACCCTATGAAACAGAATCCCGTAAAAGCAGCCCTTGCCGCTGGTAAACCTCAGGTGGGTACATGGCTGTCATTCGGCAACGTGTTTTCTGCCCGGTTGATGGCACGAGTCGGCTTCCCCTGGCTGACTGTGGACCTTGAGCACTCTCCGATCGACTGGCAGACCGCGTCGCTGATGTTCGCGACGATCGCTGATTCCGGTTGCGTTCCGCTAGCTCGTGTTCCTCGCGGAGAACACGATCTCATCAAACGAGTTCTGGACGGCGGCGCGATGGGCATCGTTGTTCCGATGGTCAACACTGTCGAAGAAGCCAAACTGGCGATTGCGGCGGCCAAATATCCGCCGACCGGAAATCGATCGATCGGCGGCAGCATTCCGGCGTTGAATTTCCAGGCCACTGCAGGTGAATACTACCAACACGCGAACGATAACATTCTGGTGGTGCTGCAAACTGAATCACCGCAGGGTGTCGACAATGCTGAAGAGATTTATAGCCTGCCCGGAGTCGACGCGATTTTTGTCGGCCCAAACGATTTGTTGTGGCAGATGAAATCGAAAGACGGCAACGATCCGACATCGGAAGAGTTCGAAGCAATGCTGCAACGAATTCTGGCAGCCGGAAAAAAAACCGGAACCCCCGTCGGCATGCATTTGCAGACGGCCAACGACGTCAAACGCCGCATCGCCGAAGGCTGGCAGTTTCTGGCCATACAAAGCGAACTCAAGATGATGGTAACACAAGCCCAGGAACATGTGGCTGCCCTGGGATTATCGAAGGCCGGTGATCTAGCTCGATACTGAACGGCGCAGCCTGGATTAGGAGACTTGGTCCTGATGGCTGCCGCACACTCTGGTCACCGCCGTTAGTATCGAGCACCATCCAATCAAAAACGGAACGTTAGAATCGTGCCAGTTCCGTTCCAGAACCTATAGACCGTCGCAGGACCATGCAGTACCTCAACCTCGGACATTCCCCGCTGTCTGTCAGCTCCATCGGAATGGGGTGTGTCACGTTTGGTCGGGAAATTGACAAACAGACATCGCTGCAGATTATGGACCACGCCTTCGAGCACGGGATCACCCTGTTCGACACCGCAGAAGCGTATGCTCAGGGTGCGTCAGAAGCGGTCGTTGGAGAATGGTTGAACAGCCGTAGCCGGCGAGAACAGATTGTCCTGGGCACCAAAGTCGGCGGCACGTTGACTCGTGAACGCATCGTGTCGGCCACCGAAGCAAGCCTGAAACGTCTGCAGACCGACCGCATCGACCTGTTGCAAACACACGCCTGGGACAGCTCTACGCCGCTGGACGAAACACTCGAAGCTCTGACAACACTGGTGAATCAGGGCAAAGTCCGTTACGCCGGGTGCAGTAATTACGATGCGTCGCAGCTGGCCGCAGCATTGACGTCAAGTGGCCAGTCACAACTGACTCGACTGACCTCTGTGCAACCGCCCTACAATCTGGTGCAGCGCGACATCGAAGCTGACCTGTTGCCACTCTGCAGCCGTGAGAACATCGGTGTGATCAGTTACAGTCCATTGGCAGCCGGATTTCTGACCGGGAAATACCGACCCGGACAACCGGTATCACGGGGCACACGTTTTGATGTCATTCCGGGGCACCAACCTATCTACTTCACGGAACACGGCTACCAGGTGTTGGAACGACTGGACGAATCTGCCCACACCACGGGTCTGTCACACATACAACTGGCGTTGTCCTGGGTCTTTAGCCAGCCCAACATATCGTCAGTCCTGATCGGCGCTCGCAACACTTTACACGTTGATCAGGCCATTGACGCCCTTGCGTCGTCAACAGTTTCACACGAATGACCTCGACTCGCCCACAACAAGGACGCTGGAATAGACAATGCTGAGACAGCTTGGGCAATCGCAAATTCAGGTTTCGTCCGTGGCGATGGGATGCTGGCCGATCGCGGGTATCACAACGCTTAATGCCACCAAAGAAGCCAGCATTCGGACACTGCAGGCCGCGCTCGATAACGGCATCAATTTTCTGGACGCGGCGTACTCCTACGGCATCGAAGGCGAAAGCGAACAGATGATCGGCGAAGTCATTCGCGGACGGCGTGACAGTGTCGTGATCGCCACCAAAGGCGGAATCCATCGAGTCGGAAAAGGACAGGATTTTGATGCACGTCCGGAAACAATTCACCGTGAATGTGACGAGTCATTAAAACGCCTGGGAACGGATCACGTTGAACTTTATTACCTGCACGCACCGGATCCGCAGACGCCAGTTGCCGAATCAGCGGGTGCCATCGCAAAACTGATCGCCGACGGCAAAGCGCTCACTGCCGGGGCGTCGAATATGAATCTTGAACAGTTGAAACAGTTCCACGCCGTGTGTCCACTGACGGCCGTGCAGCCGCACTTCAACATGCTGCAGCAGGAAATCGAACTCGACATTGCCCCCTGGTGCCGCGAAAACCGAATTTCGTTGTGTGTCTACTGGCCGTTGATGAAAGGCCTGCTGGCCGGAAAACTCGCCAGAGATCATCAATTCGCTCCGGGCGACGGCCGGGCGAAGTATCCGATGTTCCAGGGTGACGAGTGGCAAAAGAACCAGGATTTCCTGGACGACCTTCGCTCAATTGCCAACGACATCGGCGTCACCGTTTCGCAATTGGTGATAGCATGGACAATTCGTCATCCCGGGATCACAGCGGCCTTGTGCGGTGCAAAACGAGATTGGCAGATTCAGGAAACATCGGCCGCTATGAGTATCGAACTGGACCAGTCTATACTGACGGGAATCGAAGACGCATTGCGGCGACGCGGTCCGTCCGTATCGCGCGGCGCGGTGTAATCAGGAGAGATCATCTTATGAAAGTGCTCGTTGCAGAAGACGACCAGTTTACTCGCAATGGACTGGTGGAAGTCCTGGAAATCGAAGGCTATCAGGTCGTTGCCGCAGCCGACGGAACAGAAGCCATTCAACAGTTCCGGGATCAGCAGCCTGACTTTGTCTGTCTGGACATCATGATGCCCAGCCGCAGTGGCTACGAGGCCTGCAGCGCGATCAGAGCTGCGTCGCCGGACGTGCCCATCATCTTCATCAGCGCGAAGGCCGAAGAAGTGGACCGGTTGGTGGGTTTTGAAGTCGGAGCAGACGACTTCATCGCCAAGCCATTCAGCGTACGGGAAGTTGTCGCGCGAGTCCGTGCCGTCGCCCGCCGGTGCTGTGCGGCAAAACCCGATGTACCGGCAGAGTTCAGCATGGGCGACCTGTTGATACTGCCGGGCGAACTGCGAGCGAAACGCGGTGACAACGTGATTGATCTCAGCCCGCGCGACGTGAAGATCCTGCAGCTATTGCACGACAATCCCGGCAAAGCCCTCGACCGCAACGTCATCTTCAATCATGCGTGGGGCGAAGATTATTTTCCCAACAGCCGCACTCTGGACCAGCATGTTTCGCAACTGCGAAAACGAGTTGAAGTCGACCCGAAAGAACCGATTCTGGTCCGCACAGTACACGGCGTCGGATATCGTTATGATCCGGAAACGTGAACGGCTATGGCAACACAAAGCAATACAAGCTCGAAACGCAAGCGAGTGAGTCTCGTGCAATGAAAAACGCACTTGCTGGCGCTGCGTGCTTGTATTGAGAACGGCAATGCCTCAAGAGCACTCACCGAAAACCTGATGGTTTGCGATCGACAACAAACAAAATTCGTCCGAGCGAATTTCGCTCTAGCGCCGCAGGCGAGCGGCGAACGCCAGCGCCGCGGTTTCAATACGCAGAATCGAATCCGGCCAGGCGATCTGCCGGGCGTTATAATCACTGGCGAGTTGCACTTCTGATTCTGTGAAGCCGCCTTCCGGTCCGATCACCACAGTACGATTATCGCTTCCGGCATTCGTTGGTTCGGCGGCATCACCGGGATGAGCAAACAGAATTGTGTGTTCTGCATCTCTGCACTGCTGCAGCAGCGACTGCAGAGATTGTGGCTCGCCAATCTCCATCCGCCAGCAACGACCACATTGTTTCATCGCGGCTGTAACCGTCGCAGCCAGCTTGTCCAGTTTCGACTTACGTGGATCGACAACCGATCGTTCCGTCTGCAAAGGGACATAGGTATCGACGCCTAACTCGGTGAGTTTTTCCACCATCCACTTCAGGCGATCGCCCTTCGGCGGCACGGCGGCAATTGTCAGACAGTTCTGCGTCGGCTTCTGGATAAACGATTTTGCAGTCGTTTTGGCGATCACGGAGTCGCGTTGTATGTCTTCGATCACTGCTTCGGCGACCGTACCCGCACCGTCAAACAACTGGATCGATTGTCCGCACTTCAGCCGCAACACGTGGATCGCGTGATGAGCTTCCGTGCCCGACAGGCACGGCTTATCAGAAGTCAGGTCGTCGCAAAAAAAACGATCTGCCATGTGAATTACTGCGAATCGGGGGCCGAAGGACTAATGACGGAATTTCGCAGCGAACCAATCTCTTCCAGGGCGGCTGTTGAAGACTGCACAGACACTTCGGTTCCTTCTTCCACAATGTCCAGATTAGTAAGCACCAGCCGGTCACCGGACTGTATGCCACCTGTCACCTCGACCATTGATTGAAATCGTCGCCCCAGCTGCAGGGTTTTGCGATGCGCAATATCGTGCTCATCAACTATATAAACCGATCCCTCGACGACGCACTCTCTGGGAATCAGGATCGCGTCTTTATAACTGCGGCCGTCAATCCGAGCGTGGACGAATGCTCCAGGTAGTATGGGTGGCTGATCGGCGGAATTGGAGACTTCGACAAACACCTGCACTGTCCGCGATTGTGTATCCGCTTCCGGTGATGTGCGGACGACGTAGCCATGCCAGCTGGTTTCCGCAGACTCGTTTTCCGCCAGTGCAACGGCAGGGCGGTGACCAGCTTCCATTTCCTGCTGCAGCTGCAGAAAATCGTCAAAACTCAATGCCACCGGAATTTCCACGACGGACAGATCCGTCAACCGCACCAGCGGTTCGCCTGCCTGAACATACTGTCCCTGCTCAACAAATACTTCGCTCAGAACACCGTCGAACGGCGGCACTACGTTGGCCCGTTGCAGATCGTTTTCTGCCCGTTGCTTTTCTGACTCGCTTGTCTGCTTCCTCTGCTCTGCAGCGGCAATCTGATGCGGTATCGAATCGGATTGGCTTTCCAGCTGGATAAGTGTGTCACCGTAGCGTTGTACTTCCAACAGTGCTTTGTTGCGCTCCGACGGCGTGCCCACGCCTCGATCGACCGCCTCTTGCAGTCGATCGTATTCTTCGGAAAGTGTGTTCAGCACCAACTTCCCTTGCACCAGCTGCCGATCCACATTCGCCTTTTGAACCTTCAATTGCTCGATTTCAGTTTGCAGTTCGGCAATGCGATTGGCAGCCTGTTCTACCCGTTGATCATAATCACGGGGATCGATCTTCAGCAGTTGGTCCCCCTCTTGCTGCTTTGACGATTTACCCGGTGTCGTCACCAGTTGCCCGGTCACAACAGGATGTCCCACCTCCAGCTGCGGATGCACCTCAATAATTTCACCCGACACCTGAGCGGCAAGAGTCACTTCGCGATCCGCTCGAACAGTCCCGAACCCGCTCAGTATTTCCTGAAACGAAATTGGTGCGACCTTGAAAACGTCAACGTTCAGCAACGCCGACTCTTCTGTTTTTTCCTCCACCGCCGGCTTCTGGGCATACAACAGCTGGAAGGCCAGAAAGCTGAACGCCAGAATGAGGACGATCAGGATTTCTGAAATGATCAGTCGTTTGACCGGCGATAAAGACTTGGGCGTCGTTGTCATCTATGTTGATCCGCTCAGCAACGAGCCACAAATAAGGCCTTCGCACACAGAAACTGCGAGCATGGTACGTGGCAGGCTGTAAAAAAACACTGAAAAAACGTGCTGTTCTCACAACAGACAGGAGCAATCGCACTGGTGAGATCACGAGCAGACGCCCGTCCACCGGTGCTGATTACTAATCGTAAAGCACCAGCTCTGCTGGAGAGCACTCATGCCTGTTTTGTCGTTTTCATACAAGCACACAGCGCAAGCGAGTATGTTCCTTAATTAAACGAAACCCACTCGCTCGCGCTGCGAGCTTGGTGTGAGTCGCAGGTGTTGTTGGCTTAGTCGTTGAAACGGTGAGATTTTGACACGAAAGGAGACGGAGAAAATCAAATCCTACCTGAGCGGGTCCGAGCCTGTTCAGAAATCTTCACTCGAACTCGGCTACATCCCCAAGGACGCCAACAAAACCAAATTCAGACCGCTGGGAATCCCGGCAGTACGAGATCGGGTGGCTCAGGAAGTGCTGCGGCGCCTGCTGAGTCCGATCTTCGAGGCGAAGTTCCACGATCATTCGTTCGGATTCCGACCGGAACGCAGCTGCCATCAGGCGGTTGAGAAAGTTCTGGAACTCGGCCAGCAGGGGTATCGATATGTGCTTGATGCAGATATCTCCGGCTTCTTCGATAACTTATCGCACGAAGCCATCATGCTCCAGTTGGCAGATGAGGTTGCGGATGGAAACATTCTGCGGCTGGTGGAAAAGTTCCTCAGGGCTGGAGTGATGGAAGGCGGCAGATTCCAACGGACTCGCGTCGGTACACCGCAAGGTGGCGTAGTGTCTCCGCTGCTGGCCAACATCGCTCTGAATGTGCTCGACTGGCATCTCCACGAACACGGCTTCCGCTTCGTGCGGTACGCCGATGACTTCGTGGTGCTCTGCAAGTCCGAATCACACGCAAGAGAGGCTCTGGCTTTGGTTCAACGCCTGTGGAAGGATCGTCTCGGGCTCGAACTGAGTCCCGAGAAGACGATGGTGACGAGGTTCCATGAAGGCTTCTGCTTTCTGGGCTTTGACATCAAAAGTCGATTCGTAAGGATGCGAGCCAAGTCAGTGGAGAACTTCAAAACCAAAGTGCGGCAGATCACCACACGCAGCCACAACCTGGATTCCGAAGTGATTGTGAAACTCAACCGCGTTATCCGAGGCACGGCGAATTACTTCGCCACGCCATGGTCTCACTGCGGCGACATGTACCGCAGCCTGGACCGGTGGATACGCATGAGACTGCGATGCATGAAACGCAAACGGAAATCGATGGTGGATAATTATCGATTCCGTTTGAAGCATCTCAGGCGTATGGGCT
>JAPYTO010000287.1 GCA_029941865.1 Fuerstiella sp.
GAGGATTCAGCAGTCAACATACGGGCGGAGCAAACTTTGCACTGGGCGACGGCTCTGTACGGTTCATTACCGAATCAGTAAATCCGGAACTCTACAGCCACCTGGGCAACCGAGAAGACATGCAGCTGCTGGGCGACTTTTGACGGAACTGACACGTGACGACAAGACGACGCAAACTCGCGTTTACTTTAATTGAAATGCTGGTGGTGATCACCATCATCGCAATTCTGGTCGCCCTGCTGCTGCCGGCCATTCAGCAGGTACGCGAGGCCGCCCGACGAACACAATGCATAAACAACCTGGCTCAGTTGAGCATCGCGCTGCACAACTATCAGTCGTCGTTTAATTGCCTGCCGCCAGGAGTCGTGAACGAGTCCGGCCCCATTCAGAATATTGAAGAAGGCTATCACATGAGTTGGATCGTTCAGTCCCTGCCGATGATGGATCAACGGACACTGTTCCAGCGGATTGATTTTGATCAGGGGGCGTACGGCACGACCAACACGATGTTCCGCAGTACGCCGATGTCCGCGCTGATCTGCCCTTCGGATCCCGGTCGGTCGGCCACGGGAACTGTCTTTACAAGTAGTTACGCGGGTGTCACAGGCGGTGAAGATGTTCCGGTGGACACGAAGAATAACGGTCTGTTCTTTCTGAACAGCAGTATCGCCTACCGGCAAATCAGGGACGGCACCAGCAACACGTTCATGTTTGGCGAACGCCGTGCAGATGACATCACGAACAGCGATCTGGGCTGGATGTCCGGCACGGCTGCGACGCTCAGAAACACTCACGTTGCGAGCAACTATAATTCTCCAGGCAGCGGAAACAGGGCTCAACGTGTCGCTGGCTACGAATCAGAAACTGACAACGAAAATGAGGTCGAATCACCGGGACCTGGAACTAAGGACCGGAGGTTTTGGCAGTGGACACAGCAACTTTACCCAATTTGCATTGGCCGATGGATCAGTCCGACTCATCAACGCGAGTATCGCCCCCCAGGTATTTCGAAATCTTGGCAACCGGGCAGATGGAGCCATGGCTGTTGGTTTCTGATCATGTGATTGTCGTTGAACGGAACAGGAAATGAGACAACGAGTCTACACGTCACGAGGCTTTACCCTGATTGAGATGCTGGTGGTGATCACCATCATCGCAATTCTGGTTGCGCTGCTGCTGCCAGCCGTTCAGCAGGCACGCGAAGCCGCCCGGCGAACACAGTGCAAAAATAATCTCGTTCAACTGTCCATTGCATTGCACAACTATCAATCATCGTTCAATTGCCTGCCGCCTGGCGTCGTGAACGAGACCGGCCCCATTCAGAATGTTGAAGAGGGGTATCACATGAGTTGGTTGGTGCAGACTCTGCCGATGATGGACCAGAGACCGTTGTTTCAACAGATCGATTTTGCTCAGAGTGTCTATGACATCAACAATGCGGGAGTTCGTGCCACGAGGATTACTTCGTTGATGTGCCCTTCTGATCCAGGCACGTGGCCCCGTACTGTACAGATTCGCAGCAACTACGCGGGCGTTACAGGAGGGGACGACGTTCCGGTCGACACAGACAACAATGGTCTGTTTTTTCTCAACAGCAGTATCTCTTACAAGCAGATCCGAGATGGTGCCAGCAACACGTTCATGGTGGGCGAACGCAGGGCGGATGACATAAACAACACCGATTTGGGTTGGATGTCCGGTACGTCGGCGACGCTCAGAAATACCGCTGTGGCAATTAATATTTCCGCAGGACGTTGGGGCCGGCCTAATACTCGCTCTGCTGCTACTGGTTACGAAACAGGAAGCTCTGAAACCGATGCTGATTCACCGGGGCCGGAGTTTGCCACCGGAGGATTCAGCAGTCCACATACCGGCGGTTTCCAGGTCGTGTTGGCGGACGGTTCGGTACGATTCATCAGCGAGAACATTGTATTGGACGTGTATCGAAATCTGGGCAACCGGGAGGACGGAGCGATGATGAGCGAATTCTGACCGGGTGTAGAAGGAACGAAGAGTGCGGTTGTCAGCGAGTGGGGCAGCTGTCTCATTTCAACGGAATCGGCTGGTCATACTGTTTATTCAAAGACGGCTGCGTGACCTCTGCCCTTTGCTTATGCAGTCACATCTGAACGAACTGGAAAACATGAGACAACACAGGCAACTCATTCGCGGCTTTACGCTGCTGGAAATGCTGATGGTGATTGCCATCATCGCCGTCCTGATAGCGCTGCTGCTGCCGGCCATCCAGCAGGCTCGAGAACAGGCTCGCCGTACTCAATGCACGAATAATATGATGCAGATTGGGATCGCTTTGCACAATTATCAAACCTGCCACAACGTGCTTCCGCCTGGCTGTGTGAACCTCACCGGACCGGTACTGGAAGAAAATTTCGTCGACGATGAGGAAGATTATGGAGCAGGCTTCGACGGGGACTTCGGTTCCGGTGCGGAGGCCGTGATCGATGGCGACGAACTGCCGGACGAAGCGGCGCCGGTCGATATGGGATATCGCATGAGCTGGATCGCTCAGATCCTGCCTCAACTTGGAAAAGAGAATGTCTACCGTCGCATTGACTTCATCAGGCCGGAACGAAGTTTTCTTACTGCAGAACAGCTGAAGTACTTTGAACCGACACCCGCTGCCGAAGTGGACGCGGTAGCCGACGAAGACGAAATGTACGGCTTCGGTGGGGGGCCATCGACGCCGGAAATGCAGCTTGTTGCCATCTCGTTGCTGAACTGCCCCAGTTCACCCGTGCGAGGCGTAACTCAGGGGCCTCGTCATTCGGATTACGCCGGCTGTCATGCCAGCACATCGGTCCCGATTGACGTCAACAATGATGGCCTGCTGTATCTGAATAGTGCGGAATCTCTGTACGAGATTCCAGATGGGGCCACGACGACGATTCTTGTCGGTGAAAAACAGTTGCGCCCACGTGACGTCGGATGGATGACCGGCGACTACAGTACTCTGCGCAACACTGGTGTACCCACAGATACAGCCTACGATACTGTGCGGAATCAATATTATGCAGAGACAGAAGGAAAACCCCTCGCTGCTAACGCGGCTGGCTTCTCCAGCTATCATTCGGGCACCTGCAACTTCCTGATGGCCGACGGATCAATCCGCTCCATTGGCGACCGAATTTCCAGCGAAGTCCTCCAGAAACTCGGCAGCCGAAACGACGGAAGCCTGGTTTCCGACTTCGATTTTTGATTCGACGCGCCATCCTCCCGTTGATGCTTGTGCCGCTTTCATTCACCCTCCTTTTCAAGGAGGGTCGAGCCTAAGCGAGGGGAGGATTCAGCGCGATCGCCCTCCGCGCTTAGGCTTGACTCTCCCAAGGGGAGAATGAAGTTAAATTCTGCGTGGAAAAGGTGTCAGCATCCCTGACCGCTTTCCGGAGCCACGGAGCAGTGCAATTTGACGCACCAAGTTGTTCTATATTGACGCAGAATTGTACACCGACTCAGTAGCGCCAACAATGTCGTTGCTTCGACGTTGCTTTTTTTCGAGCGTGGGGTTTTTCGCGTATTGGCACGCCAAGTGCCTACATCATATCCCGTGTGAGGCAGCGGACGATGGCCCGCTTTGCTGTCTCAGGCACTGAGCGTCCCGGGAACTGCCCGGGACGCTTATTTTTTGCGCCAGCACGGCAACGCTGCTGTGGACCTTCGCGCAGGCATGTCGACGTACGGTCCACAGCGGACTCCGGCCAGTATTAGAGCATTGTTTCATTTTTTGTCGTAGCGGAAGCCGCCAGGGCTTTCGGCCTGTCACTGCCGAAATTCCTGGCGAATTCCGCTACAGAACGACCGCGTGATTTTGAAAAATGCTGTAATGTGTGCCACTGGCTCCCGCGAACGTGAGTGTGCAAAGCCAGTCAAAAATACTCTGGCCGCAGGACGCCGATCCTTTGATTGACGTGCATCGCACGTCGAAACTCGCTAGATTCGGTAAACCTTCCTCACGCTTCCCACCGTAATTCGGAGACAGACATGCCCAGCCGTAGACATTTCCTGCAGACCACCAGTGCCGCGACTGCATCGTTGATCGCCGCACCGGCAATTGTACGAGGTCAGAATCTCAACTCAAAACTGCAGCTCGGCGGCATTGGATGCGAAGGAAAAGGCTGGTCAGACATTTCGGAAATGGCCAGCCACGAACAATCACAGTTTGTCGGCTTCTGCGACGTTGACCTGTCACGCACAGAAAAAGTCCGAAAACTGAACCCCGACGCTGCCGTGTTTCAGGACTACAAAGAACTGCTGGACAAGCTCGGCGACAGAATCGACGCCGTGACCGTCTCTACTCCGGATCACATGCACGCCTTCATCGGGCTGGATGTGATGCGGCACGGCAAACACGTGTACTGTCAGAAGCCGCTCACCCATAACGTCTGGGAAGCTCGACAAATGGCTCTGCAGGCGAAGAAGTCAAATGTGATCACTCGTCTGGGCAACCAGATTCATTCTCACGAACACTACCGCACGGCTGTGCAGGCGATTCAGTCCGGAACAATTGGCAAGGTCAAACGTGTGCACAGCTGGTGCGCAGCGACCGGGCACGGCAAGTCGTTTCACATCAGTCGACCGAAGAATCCTGTCGCACCTCCAAAATCACTCGACTGGAACCTGTGGGTGGGAGTGGCGCCGACGCGATCATTTGGCGACTGGAAGGTCTATCATCCGTGGGGCTGGCGCGATTGGCAGGACTTCGGCAACGGGGCCTTGGGTGACTTTGGGTGCCACATTCTGGATCCTGTTTTCACGGCGCTGAAAATCGACAAGGCTCCGTTGGATTTCAAGGCCGACCATACCGGCATCAATGACGAAGTCTGGCCGGCTCAGACAACGGTGGACTACACCTTCCCCGGCACGGAGTACACGGCCGCCGGGAATCTGCAGATCACGTGGTACGATGGCGGGCGTCTGCCCAGCACCAGAGGTTCACACCTGCCGTCCAACGAGGCACTGCCGCGGAGCGGATCGCTGTTTATCGGGGAAAACGGCAGCATTGTGTTACCGCATGTGGGAGCACTGCACGCTTATCCGGATGCGAAAATTGAACAGGCCGACAACCAGAACCACTACCACGGCTGGATCGACGGCTGCGTCACCGGCCAACAACCCAGCGATGGCTTTACTTACGGTGGGCCGCTCACGGAAGCCGTACTTCTGGGTAACATTGCTGTTCGCTACCGAGGCACGAAGCTCAGCTGGGACGCCGCAAACATGAACATCACCAACCACGCCGCAGCCAACACATGGCTGCGGCGGGATTACCGAGACGGTTGGGACATCAAGCCGGTTTCGTAATCGACGGCAGTTGCAGAACTCGCCACGGGGCCTCGGTTTGTAGTGCCGTGGCCTCGTCGTGAGTGTCAACAAACGCGACAACGTCGGCACAGCGGAATTGGCTGAGATCAAGATCGCCCACATATCTCCATTCGCGTTCCTGCGACCAGTCAATTCTGTGGCCGGCATCAAATCTGAGCTGCTGAAAGCAGCGATCGTCTTCCGAGACGTCGTCATATGTGGCGCGGTCCACGTACGTCACAGGACGACAAACGGACTTTTGCAGAGCGGCTTTGCGGATGGCAATTCCCCAGGGCTCATAGTCGAAACGCAGTTTGTGTTTGCGGTAGATACGACAGCGGCGGAATTCACCCAGGGGCACGGCTGTGAAGGAAACCGTTTTCGCAGCGTTCTGCACAGACCGTGACGCCTTGATTTGACGTTGCTCTACGATCCGCAGCAGCGCCGCATAGGCAGAGCGGTCGGCCGTCTGACAGCCCAGTATCAATTCATCCAGGAACTCCTCGTCAGGTTGTTCGATCCACGCTCCCTGACGTGGCCGAGTCCAATGGCACAGCCATTCTTCCGGCGCCTGCAGCGGTCCGTCGGCAACGGAAACAGATACAGGCTGGTGGCCGTTGGCCTGTGACGAACCGGTGTTGCTGTGGGTTGTCTGCCCGGACATAGCGTCAGCGTCGTCGCGATTGAGCAGCCACGGCACTGCGCCCAGTGAGACAAGTAACCGTGAAACGGTATCGATTTCGGACTCTGTCACCGCCGCCAGCAGGACAGGCGCATCCCGTTTCTTATCCTGCAGATGTCGTGCCAGCAGTTTCTCGATTTTGCCGCCCGACCGACAGGACAGGGTGACGATTCGTTCTCCGGCCAACACAAGAGCTGTGTCGCGAATGGCAGAGTGACCGGACTGATTGCTGTCGCGTTGCCCACGACTGGTATCCGCCAGGAAAACTGGCGACACATAAGCCACATCTTCCAGTGCCGACGTCGATGGCGTGTGAGCGCGAGCTTTCGATTCGAGCCACTTGAGAAGCTCTGCGGCGGATGCGCTCCGGTCTGATTCGACATCAATTCGCAGTCGCCGTGCACCGAACAGTTCACTGGCTCGGATGACTGCGTCCGCCGCAGCTGTTCTCTTGATATAGCAAAGACATTCGGTCTGTTCATGGCGGATGACAGCCGTTCTCAACGCGTCAAACCACCCTTGTTTCAGATCTTTACGTGTTCCAACCCGTGAGGAAACAATCGACGTGCGCCGCGCGGTCACGACCCCGGTCGGCCAGAGAATAAGTCGGGGTCCGAACCAGTCAATAAAAACGTCAGTCGGCAGCCGCGGGAATGAAAGAGTGACTGATGTGGGCGAGTCACAGGACGACGAGCTTTCAGCCACGGCGAAGGATGCAGGCGTCGCGACCGTTTCGGCCCGACGCCCGTCTTCAGACAGCTGATTCCAAATCGCTGTTGCCGCGCGAACAATTTCACGCAGAGCGACTGAATCGTTGATGTGCTCATCTTCGGACACGTCGAAGCCCTCGATGTCAACGAGGCCGGATCCTGTCGCCGATGGAATCGACGATTACCGCGTACCTGCCAGTGCAGGAAACTCGACCAGAACCTTGATCGCACCCTCCCTGCGGTCACGAAAGATGTCAAATGCGTCCTGCATCTGAGCCAGTGGAAACCGATGCGTCAGCAACGGCGAAAGATCGACTCGGCCTTCCGCCAGCCATTGCATCGCCAGCGGAAACGTCCGCTCAAAATCAGGATGCAGACTGGTGCGGATCGTAATATTCTTCAGCATCGCTTCCTTAAAGTGTATTCCGTCCAGTGGTGATGGCGGTACACCAAAATACAGGATGTCACCATGATGCGCAGTCAGCAGGACGGCATCATTGAACGCCTGAGCCCGATGGCCGACGGCTTCCACGACGACGTCCGCGAGTTCACCATTCAAAATACGACGCACCTGGTCTTCCGCGACACCGCCCGTGGAGTTCACCACATCCGTCGCTCCCATCTGCAGCGCCAGGGCTGTGCGTTCCGGGACCGGGTCCACACCAATGATCCGTCGCGCTCCCATGTTACGTAACCCGGCCACAAACATCTGACCAATGGGACCAAGGCCCAGCACGACGGCATTCCGATCAATCATGTTGGGCAGCTTCTTGAGGGCCCAGACCACTGTCCCGAACGGTTGAGCCAGCAGGGCGATCTCATCGGACAGCCGATCATCCAGAGCGATGGCTCGGTCTTCGGACAGCACATAGCGTTCCCACAACCCCATCTGTTCCTCCGGTACGGCCAGAACACGGGTACCGGGTTGCCAGCGACTGCCGTTCGTTTCCACAACCGTCCCCACCATTTCATGCAGCGACTTTCCGACGGGCTGAGGATAATGGACATCATGCCCTTCGAAATCGCCATCAAAGAACGGCAGATCGGACCCGCAAAGACACGTCACTTCCGGCTGGAAGATCATCATCCCCGGTGTCTCTGCCGGCAGTTGTGGCTCCTCGACATCGATTAATTCAATTCTGCGACGTGACGTAAATTGTCCAGCGATCATTGATTTCATTCACAAAGGTTGAAGAGCAAATCATCTGACAGACGGCGCCGCTCAGACGCGGCCTGATGTTTATATCAGCGAACATTTCCGCTTGCGGTGGTGTCAGCAAAGCGTACCGCCCCCTACATCTGCTTCCAACCGAACGGCAGGTATCCGGTCGATCACCAATCCGAAAACTCAATTCAGTTCCTGCCAACAAAGAACCGACAAAACACAGCGGGGCTGTTGCAGGACGTGGAAATCGTCGCCAGACCGTTTGATTTCAAACGTTGGTAAGACTAACATCCCCGCCACGGACCTGTAGCTCAGTTGGCTAGAGCACCACGTTGACATCGTGGGGGTCGCTGGTTCGAGTCCAGTCAGGTCCACTCTTTTAACACC
>JAPYTO010000288.1 GCA_029941865.1 Fuerstiella sp.
ACCTGCTCCTTGACGGAGCAGGTTTTTTTTTGCGCGCACGTTCACCGTCAGCATGGCACACGGTCGTTTTTTCGCCGTTCAATGCACTCATATCGTTGTTGTCGACACTTATTCATTTGACGGCAGTGGAAGCAGTCGGCTAATCTAAGGGCTGTCGGCAGCATGCTGACGTCCCTCCGATCCGTTCCCTCCCCATAACCTGTGCGGGCTGAAGGTGTCAGTTCCCACCAAAAGCGGCCATGGCTGTGCATCTTTTCTTTATTGTGTTGTCGTTGTCCCCAGCGTCATTGCTGGCGACAGATGATGCGCAGACGCTGACATTTGAGAAAGATGTTCGTCCCATCTTTCGGGCACACTGTTATGACTGTCATGGAGCCACGGATGATGTGAAGGGCGGTTTGGATCTGCGACTCGTGCGCTTCATACAACAGGGTGGCGAAAGCGGTGCTGCGATCGCTCCGGGTCTTCCGGGAGACAGCTATTTGCTGGACCGTCTTCGAAACGGCGAAATGCCGCCTGGAGAACATGCAGTCCCCGAAGCTGAGATTCAGATCATCGAACACTGGATCGCAGCAGGAGCAAAGACCGCTCGGCCGGAACCGGAATCGATTCCGTCAGGCCTGGGACTGACTCTGGAAGAACGCAGCTTCTGGTCATTTCTGCCAATTCAACGTCCGGCAGTGCCTGACATCGCGACCTTCCCGACAGACGCGCGCGTGCGGACGCCGATCGACGCGTTGGTTCTGAAATCCATGCCACAAGACACCGGATTTTCTTTGGATGTTGATCGCAGGACGTTGATCAAACGCGCTTACTTTGATCTGGTCGGGCTGCCACCGGCACCGGAAGAATTGCAGACATGGGTCGAGGACACTGCTGATGATTGGTATGACCGACTGCTGACCGAGCTGCTGGATTCACCACATTACGGTGAACGCTGGGGCCGACATTGGCTGGACATCGCGGGGTATGCAGATTCCGAAGGTTACACCAACAGCGATGCCGAACGCCTGTGGGCGTGGAAGTACCGTGACTGGGTGATCCGCGCTTTGAACGAAGATAAGCCGTTCGACCGCTTTATCACCGAACAACTGGCGGGTGACGAACTCGCAGGACCGCAAAACGGCGATCTCACCAGCGAGCAGATCGCGTTGCTGACGGCGACCGGATTTCTGCGAATGGCGGCTGACGGCACGGGCAGCGGAGCAAACGATGCGGTGGCACGCAATATGGTCATGGCGGACACGTTAAAGATCATTGGCACGTCGCTGCTGGGGCTCAGCATTCAATGTGCGCAATGTCACGATCACCGCTACGACCCTATTCCGCATACTGACTACTTTGCGTTGCGGGCTGTTTTTGAACCGGCACTGGACTGGCAGGCATGGAAGGTCCCGAATGCTCGCCGAGTTTCCCTGTACACGAAGGATGACCGCGAGAAAGCCGCCGCGATCGAGGCCGAAACCAAAGTTGTTGCCGATGAACGGGCAAAGAAACTTGCTGTGTACATGCAGCAGGCGCTGGACGCGGAGCTGAAGAAATTCCCGGAACCATTACGCGGGCAACTGCGTGGAGCCTACGAAGCGGCCGGGGACAAGCGGACCGCAGACCAGAAAAAGCTGCTGGCACAGAATCCCAGTGTGAACATCAATTCCGGAAACCTGTATCAATACATCGCGGAATCGAAGCCGGAGCTGGCAAAATTTGACGCACGGATCAGCGAAATTCGTGCAAGAAAACCGGTTGAAGAATTCCTGCGAGTTCTGCGAGAAACACCGAATCGCATTCCGGAAACGAAATTATTCTTTCGAGGTGACCACCAGCAACCGAAGCAGACAGTGCTGCCCGCATCACTGACGGTGACAGCTCTGGAAGGCGAGCGTCCCGAGTTCGCCGCGAACAGTGATGCACTGCCATCCACCGGTCGGCGACTGGCCTTTGCACAATGGCTGACTAATGGTCGGCATCCGCTGGTCGCTCGTGTGATTGTGAATCGTGCATGGCTGCACCATTTTGGCAAAGGACTTGTCGAAACACCGGCTGACTTTGGCAAGCTGGGCGTCCGTCCCTCTCATCCGGAATTACTGGACTGGCTGGCCGACGAGTTTATGAGCCAGGGATGGAGTCTGAAAAAACTGCACCGTCAAATTATGACATCAACCGTCTGGCGGCAAAGTGCGGAAGCTTCCGCAGAGTCTGATCAGTCGTCCGCCGTGGTGCCGTTCGCACGCAGAACACTGACCCGGCTGGATGCCGAAACAATTCGCGATCGAATGCTGGCCGCGTCGGGGCAACTTGACCGCACACCATTCGGTGCACCCATTGGGATTAAGGAAGATGATACGGGGCAGGTGATTGTCGACGGCAGTCAGACGCGTCGCAGTCTGTACATCAAGGCTCGACGAAGTCGACCGGTGGCAATGATGCAGGCGTTTGATGCTCCCGTGATGCAGACAAACTGCGAAGTGCGGCAGAACTCGACCGTTGCGACGCAATCATTGATGTTGATGAATGGGGAATTCACGCTGGAACAGGCCGCAAAACTGGCGGAGCGTGCCGCGAAAGAAGCAGCTCCGCTGGATGCTGCGGCGCTGGCTTCGCTGCCGAAGACCACGTTTCCGGCGGGCGCTTGGAAGTATGGCTTTGGCGACTTCGACGAAACCGCCGGTCGTGTCACTGGTTTTGCAGTGTTGACTCACTGGACGGGTTCGCAGTGGCAGGCCGGGCCGACACTGCCTGACCCTCAGCTGGGCTATGTTCTGCTGCACGCGAACGGCGGACATCCGGACGTTCCCGGCCGCGCCGTCATTCGTCGCTGGACAGCGCCGTCGCACGGGACCGTGTCGGTTTCCGGAAAACTGAGTCACGGTTCTGCCAATGGCAACGGCGTACGCAGCCGAGTGGTTTCCAGCAGATCCGGAAAAGCTGGCGAATGGACTGCGTTCAACGGTTCGGCAGACACGAACGTGACGGGTCTTGTCGTCCAGTCCGGGGACACAATCGACTTTGTCACGGACGGCAATGGCAGCCACACGTCCGATTCGTTCACCTGGCCGGTGTCGATCACAGTTCAGTCAGCCGGTCAGCCGGATCAGTCCATCGCTTCTGCTGCAGCCTTCAGTGGCCCCGGTGAATCACCAGCCGTCATCGTCGGGCAGATTGTTCGAGCATGGGAACTGGCTCTGTGTCGGACTCCCACCGACGATGAATTGCGACTGGCCATCGAATTTACGGCGACACAGAATGCAACGCTTAGGCACAGTTCTGTCGCCCTGCCATCGGGACGGACACCGGTTCGGCAGGCAATGGTGAGTCTGTGTCAGACACTTTTCAGTTCCAACGAGTTCTTGTACGTCGAATAATGAAAAACATGACGCCACCCACATTTGACGACCAGCATAACCGCCGTGCGTTTCTGCGACAGGGGTCGCTGGGTATTGGTGCCGTCGCTGCTGCATGGTTGTTGAATCACGAAAGTGTTCAGGCAAAGCCACCCGGTGTTACGGCTGAAGATCAGACCTTCGATTTACTGCCAAAGCAGGCGCACTTTGAACCTCGTGCAAAGGCGATGATCTCGCTGTTTCAGCATGGTGGTCCTGCGCATATGGATCTGACGGATCCCAAGCCGGAGCTCACGAAGTATGATGGAACCGACTACAACGGCGATATTGCCTACAGTTTCGTCAACGCAGCCAGCAAAAAACTGTTGGGCACGCGGTGGAAGTTTCGCAAACATGGGCAGTGCGGCATGGAGTTGTCGGAACTGTTGCCTCACACTGCCGAAATCGCCGACGACATGTGTCTGATTCGCAGTATGCACACCGGGGCGAATGGGCACGAAGTTTCTATTCGCTACTTTCACGGTGGCATTCCCGGTGTACTGGGGCGCCCACACTACGCCTCATGGCTGCTGTACGGTCTTGGTTCAGAGACGCAGGATCTGCCGTCGTACATGGTGCTGACAGATCCCGGAGGTCATCCGGTCGACAGCACGCACAACTGGTCCAGCGGCTTTTTGCCACCGCTGTATCAGGGCACAGTGCTGCGACCCAAAGAACCGCGAATACTGAACCTTGAGGCCCCGGCATACCTGAAGGGGGAAGCGCAGAGCCAGAACCTCGAATTCCTGCAGGCGTTGAATCGCCGTCATGCTGATCGGTTTCGCGGCGAGCCGGATCTGAATGCCAGAATCGCCAGCTACGAATTGGCCGCTCGAATGCAGACGGCAGCCACTGAAGCACTTGACGTCACGAAGGAAACCAAAGCTACGCACACGCTTTATGGTCTGAATAATGACGTCACCCGCGAATACGGTACACGCTGCCTGATCGCTCGGCGATTGGTTGAACGAGGCGTGCGTTTCGTGCAGCTGTTTCTGGCAGGTCAGCCGTGGGACAACCACAGCAGCATCGCAACCTCTTTGCCGGCCGTTTGCCGACGTACAGATCAGCCAGCGGCCGCTCTGGTGAAAGATCTGAAACAGCGTGGCATGCTGAACGAAACGATTGTTCACTGGGGAGGTGAGATCGGACGGTTGCCAGTGACTCAGGATCAGGGCGATGCCAGTAAACATGGTCGAGATCACAACGGCCAGGGTTTCAGTATCTGGTTTGCCGGCGGCGGCTTCAAACCGGGTACTGTGTACGGGGCAACCGACGAATTTGGCCATCGCGCGGTCGAAAACGTGGTGACGCCAAATGACTATCAGGCGACGCTGTTCAAACTCTTTGGCCTGGACTGGAGCAAGCTGGTCTATCACCACAGCGGCCAGCCACAACTCGTGACAGCAGGACGCACGGCCGCAGTGGTCGAAGACATTCTGGCCTGACACTCTTTGTCGACGCGTGGCTTTCAACGCTTGTTTCCAGGTTTGCAGCTTCGTGCGCAGAATCCTTCTCGGCGTGAACGTGTTCGTGACGCGCATGCTCAACGAACAGCGGGGCAGGGGACTCAGTTTCAAGCGTCACGCCGATCGCTGCTGAGGTGACCGAATCGGCGGCGACATCGTCCACATGGCGAAACCCCTACCGCGAATTTATGCCGATACCGCCGACCAAACCGGTTTGAAACCCGTTTTGGCGCTCGTCAGGAGCAGACGTCGTGTCCGTACAATCGTCAACGCCTATCCACGTCGCAACACCGTACGCAATCTTCCGGTACTTCAGAACTTAGGACATACACCGACAACGGGACCGCTCATCCGTGCCGACCTTCAGAACGGACCTCTGTAAATCTACAGACTAAAGATACACACACAGTACGAAAGGATCCAGATGCGAAATCACGCCACATGGGTGCTGGCGCTGACGCTGGTGGCGTCGCCGACCCTGGGCTTCGGAGCAGCTTCAGCATCCGCTTCAACCAAATTGCAACTGCAAAACGTCCAATTGACTTCTGCTGGAAGTCTTCAGGGACAGCTTGTTACGAACGCTGGTCAAGCCGTGCCAAATGCGAAGATCATGGTGCGGTCTCAGTCTGACACTCAGAAAATCAGCCAGCAGCTTACGACTGACAAAGACGGTCGATTTCAGGCAACCAGCCTGAAGACTGGTACGCTGGTTCTGCAGACGGGCGAAGAAACGTATGCCATGCGAGTCTGGAAAGACGGCACTGCGCCACCAAAGTCGATTTCCACCGTGGCATTGGTACAGGCTGACGGCCAGGAAGTTGTTCGCGGAAATGCACTCACCGACCGCGTCAATAGTCTGACAAGGAATCAGAAAATCGGTCTCGGACTGTTGGTCGGTGCGGCAATCATCATCCCAATTGTAGTAGATGGCGACGGAAGCTAACGCGGAAGCCGCTGGTTGTCGTTCTGACCCACAGGATGTCAGCCTGTGACTCAACATCAGCATCGTCGTTCGGGCAACACCCCGGGCTGATGACTGGTCTGACTCACGACCGTAGACAAAAAACGGAACAGCCTGCCACAGATCATCTCTGTGGCAGGTTTTTTTGTGGCACAGGATCAGGATTCGATGTACGGGCGCGCTTGATGCGTCGCAACACTGATTCAACGAATCGATCGCTGAGGCAACGAGCAGAGTCCTGATCTTTTCAAAAGACCGGGACTCTCTGCTTTGTCGCATCACGTCGGCACTACGCCGAGCCTCACTCCGGCGGCTCAGTATTCAAGCCCCGTCCGGTAGTGCCGGGAGTCGACTTCTCGTACGCTGCAGCCTGGTCGATCCTCGCACGGATTAAGATTCGAACGAGGCTTGTGCCGCAGACCATGCCAGCGAATGCTCAAAGCCGACTTTTCGCGCTTGCTGATTGCTGAGCCTGACATGTCTGCGATCTGTGTTCATCAGGAAACCAGGGAAATCAACCGAGGACCACCGTCGTGACTGAGCCGAAACTGTCTCCGCCGCTTGTTTACGTTGTCACTGTGTTGTGCATGTCTGCGGTCTCCGCGGCCAGCGATGCCAGGCTGGACATAGTGATCAAAGGCGGACGCGTAGTCGATGGTAGTGGTGCACCATGGTATGTGGCAGATGTCGGAATTGACGATGGCCGCATCGTACAGATCGGCCGCATCGATAACGATACGGCTGAAACGGTGATTGACGCCCGCGGCCTGGTTGTGGCTCCGGGCTTTATCGACATGATGGGACAAACCGCGTCACCGATGGTGGATGATCCGAAGACCGCGATTAACCTGCTGACTCAGGGCATCACCACCATCAACGCCGGAGAAGGTGCCTCTGCTGCGCCGCTTAGCGACCAGGATGGCCGCCGCAAAGGCTGGACGACAATGTCCGAGTACTTCACCCTGGTCGAATCGAAAGGGCTTCCCGTCAACATTGTGCAGACGATCGGGCATACTCAGGTGCGACGAATCGTTCTGGGTGAGGCGGAACGCAGACCGACAGCGGAGGAGCTTCAACGGATGCAAGGCCTTGTACGGGAAGCGATGGAGGCAGGTGCCATCGGCGTTTCCACGGCTCTGATTTATCCTCCCGCCGTATACGCGGAAACGGAAGAGATCGCTGCTCTGGCGGCGGTCGCCGGTGAGTATGGCGGTCGGTATTACACGCACATGCGGAATGAAGGCGACAGGTTACTGGAGGCTATCGATGAGGCACTTGAGATCGGTCGTGAAGGAAAAACGCCCGTTCACATCTTTCATCTGAAAGCAGCCGGGCGAAAGAATTGGGGCAAGATGCAACTGGCGATCGCAAAGATCAAGGCCGCCCGAGCCGCCGGAGAACAGGTGACCGCTGACATCTATCCCTACGTTAACAACGGGCTGGGCATTGCCGCGTTGATTCATCCTCGGCACTTTACGGAAGGATACGACAAGCTCCGTGCTCGGCTGGACGATGTGAAACTGCGAACTGAAATTCGCCGGGAGATGGAAACGACCGACGGTTGGGAGAATTGGTTTCGTCACTCAAGTAAGGACTGGAATCGTGTCATTATTGGTCGCAGTAACAGCCAGCAATACGCGGGGCTTGACGGGCAATCGGTGGCTGCGATTGCCGCTGCGAAGGGCGAAGATCCGTGGGACACGTTTTTTAACCTCGTCCGATCCTCGGCGTTTGCTCTGCCGGAAACGATGACTGACGCGAACAAGATTCTGGCGATGCAGCAGGACTTTGTTTCGTTTTGTACAGATGTGGGCCCGGCGGGAGGAAGTCGGTCGGCGTCTCATCCTCGAGCGTTCGGTTCGTTTCCCCGGATGCTGTCGCGCTATGTGCGCGATCTGGGAGCGATCTCACTGGAACGAGCGGTCGCTCAGGCCAGCGCCGCCGCGGCCAACGATGTGCTGGCTTACGATCGCGGCCGCATCGCAGTCGGCATGGCAGCAGACGTCATTGTCTTTGACTATGAAAACCTGACGGACCACGCGGGCTTTGCCAATCCTCACGCATTGTCAGAGGGAATGAAGCACGTCATTGTCAACGGTCGACACGTTTTGAAAGACAGCAACTTCACGGGAGCGAGGCCTGGCCGTGTTCTGCGTGGACCCGGATACCGGGAGGAGACTGCCTCCTGCAACGTGTCTTCCGGTGAACAGGACGAACGTTTTGCCAGCTACGACCGAATGATGCACGAGTTCATGAAGGAACACAGAGTTCCGGGGGCGTCGGTGGCAGTTACTCATCGAGGGCGGACTGTGTTTGCTCGCAGCTACGGATACGCGGACGTGGCATCGCGCGAACAGGTGCAGCCCACCAGCCTGTTCCGCATCGCCAGTCTGTCAAAGCCAATTAC
>JAPYTO010000289.1 GCA_029941865.1 Fuerstiella sp.
AACAGGTGCAGCCCACCAGCCTGTTCCGCATCGCCAGTCTGTCAAAGCCAATTACAGCCGTGGCCATTCTACAGCTAATGGAAAAAGAAAAGTTGAGTCTGAGTGCCAAAGTCTTTGACGTGCTGGACCACGAGGAAGACATCAAGGCGGTGGGAGATGAGTTCGACGAACGTCTGCGCGACATCACGATTCGGCATCTGCTGGAACATCGCGGCGGCTGGGATCGTGACAAGTCATTTGATGCGATGTTTCAGTCCGTGCGATTTTCCAAACAGGTCGGCGTTGCAGCGCCGGCCGATCAGGCGGCCATCATCAAGGCCATGTTTTCACAGAAACTCGACTTCGATCCTGGTGAACGTTACGCCTATTCCAACTTTGGCTATTGTCTGCTGGGACGGGTTATCGAAAAGCTGACTGGTCAGCCATACGACGACTACGTGAAAGAGAAAGTGCTTGCCCCGATCGGTATTACGACAATGAAGATCGGGGCCAGCCGACTTGACGGCCGTTCAGAAAATGAAGTGCGGTACTATCGCCCGGGCACGGGAAAATCTGTTTTTCAGGACGATCTGGATCAGGAAGTTCCATGGCCGTACGGAGGCTGGAATCTGGAGGCCATGGATTCCCACGGTGCGTGGATCGCGTCGGCCGTTGATCTCGCGAAGTTTGCGGCCGCCTTCGATGATCCCGATGATTGTCCGCTGCTGAGTCGTGAGAGCATCGAACTGATGCATCAAAGGCCGCCGGGACTGGCAGGGCACGACGAGGATGGCTCAGAAAAGGACGTGTTCTATTCGCTCGGCTGGATCAACCGAGTCGTTGACGGCGGGAAAATCAATCACTGGCACACCGGTTCATTGTCGGGGACGTCGGCGATTATGATTCGTCGGCACGATGGCAGAAATTTTGTGGCGCTATTGAACTCGCGTGTGAGTCCATCGGCATCACATCTTGGCAAAGCCATCGAACACCTGCTGCATCAGGCGGCGAACGAGGTGACAGATTGGCCGTAAGACCGCCACAAGGAAGCTGTCCGAATAACTGAGTCAATGAGCCGTTTGGGCTTTGTCGTGGTTACGGGCTTTTCGCTTGATACAGGGCGGCATGCTGACATATTTGATAATTCGCCGTATTTGCATGAGTCAGTCGGACAGATCTCCGTTTATTTTGCAGTGACCGGTGATATCATGTTTTTCTTCCCGGTCAGGCAGGTCTATATTTTCATAGTCAGACGCAGTATCGAAAATTACCTGTTGTCCTGCGATGCCCGCCTGCTGCCCCGCCGACTGTCCACACCATATTGGTCCCACTTCCGGAGTACCTCATGTTTCGCTATGCCACCTGTGCGTTTCTTTCTGTCCTGACCCTTGCATCCGCCGTTGCCGACGGGCCGCAAAGTGCTCCACGCGAATCCGGCATGACCAGCATCTTTAACGGCAAGGACCTGTCGGGCTGGGACGGTGACACCAGCCTTTGGAGCGTCAAGGATGGCGTCATCCACGGTGAAACAACCAAAGAAGTTCCGGCCAAAGGCAATACGTTTCTGATCTGGGAGGGTGGAAAGACCAAAGACTTTGAGTTGCGTCTGTCGTTTCGATGCTCCGCCAGCAACAACTCGGGAATACAGTACCGATCGAAACGCATCACTGATGGCAAACTCAATAATAAGTGGATCGTGCGCGGCTACCAGCACGAAATTCGCAATGAAGTCACGCTGCCGAGCGTCTCTGGGTTCATCTACGACGAGGGGGGCACAACCGGAAAACGAGGACGCATCATTCTGGTCGGTCAGAAGGGCGTGTGGGAAGGCAAGTCATTGAAGATATCGGATGAGCCGTTGATCACTGACACCGAATTTGAAAAGTTGTTCAGGCTGGACGACTGGAACGACGTCGTCATTGTCGCCAAAGGCAATCATATCCAGCATTTTATGAACGGCCGACTGACCATGGACTTCACCGACAGTGACGATCGTGTCCTGAGGGAAGGCATCCTGGCCCTGCAGCTGCACGCCGGCAGACCGATGTTTGCTGAATTCAGGAATGTTCGCATTAAGCACTATGAGTGAGAAACTTCGACAACTCGAATCACTGGTCTTCGGTGTCATCTGCGTCGTCGTCACATGTCCACCTGTCTGCTCCGCCGACGACGCGGATCGCATTGCGTTTTTCGAAACGCGAATCCGGCCGGTGTTGATCGAGCACTGCTACAGCTGTCATTCGGCGAAAGCAAAGGAAGTGAAAGGCAGTCTGCTGGTTGATAGCGCCGGCGGTCTGCTGCGCGGCGGAGATTCCGGCACAGCACTGATCGTCGGCAAACCCGACGAGAGTCTGCTGATGGAAGCACTGCGCTATGAAGGTCTGGAGATGCCGCCGGCGGCGCGTCTGCCCGAAAATGTTATTCGGGACTTTCAAAAATGGGTGGCGATGGGCGCGCCGGATCCTCGCGCAGGTGAAGTCACTCACGGTGCCGCGCGGACGATTGACATTGAGCGGGGGCGGAAGTTTTGGGCGTTTCAGCCCGTCCATGATCACGAGCCACCGTCACGGGGGACACTTGTCGCAGCAAATTCGTCAGTCGATGCCTTCGTCGAAGATCGCCTGACGCAGGCTGGTTTGCACCCGAGGCCACCGGCTGATGCGGAAACCGTTGTTCGCCGCATTTATTTCGATTTGACCGGGCTTCCACCAGCTCCCGACGAACTACAGGCGTTCGTGGGCAATACGTCCCCGACTGCATTCACAGAAGTGGTAGATCGGTTGCTGCAGTCGTCGCAATTCGGCGTGCACTGGGGCCGTCACTGGCTGGATGTGGCTCGTTACGCTGACTCCAACGGTGGCGATTTTAACGCCACTTTTCACAATGCATGGAAGTATCGCGACTACGTTGTCGATGCGATGAACAACGACAAGCCGTTCGACCGTTTTGTTCGTGAGCAGATTGCGGGCGATCTGTTGCCGTTCAATTCAGACAGCCAACGAACCGAACAGATGATCGCAACGGGGTTCCTGATGGTCGGCACGAAGATGCTGAGCGAACGTGACAAGGTCAAGCTGCAGATGGACGTAGTGGACGAGCAGATCAATACGGTCGGCGCCGCCTTCATGGGAATGACACTTGGCTGTGCTCGCTGCCACGACCATAAGTTCGATCCGATTCCCACGAATGACTACTACGCACTGGCCGGAATATTTCGCAGCACGCGCACGCTGGAAGGTGAAAGCCAGAAGTATGTGTCGACGTGGCTGCGCGCGGCGCTGCCAGCAGATCCGGAACATGTCGCTGCCATCAGAAAACACGAATCCCGACTGCAGGATCTTGAAGCCAGCCTGAAAAAGGAAAACAGGCGGCTGACGGGGCTGAAAAAGGACTCGGCCGTCGACAGCCGTCTGGTCGTTGACGACGCCTCCGCGAAGCTTGTTGGCGCCTGGAAATCGTCGACGTTGACGCCACGATTTATCGGCAAGGGCTACATTCACGACGACAGGAACGGCAAGGGCGAAAAATCCGTTGAGTTCTCTTGGAAACCCCCGAAATCCGTGACATATGAAGTTCGGTTGTCTTACACGTCCGGCAGTACTCGAGCCAGCAACGTACCTGTGACTATCAGTTTTGCCGGTGGCAGAGAAACTGTCACGCTGGATCAGACAAAGTTTCCGCCGTTGGATGAAAAGTTTGCCGCCATCGGACGCTTCGCGTTTGACGCGGCTCAGACCGCGTCGGTAATTGTTTCGAACGCCAACACCACGGGATTTGTCATTGTCGATGCGGTGCAGTTTGTCGAAGTCGACGACGATGGCATGCTGGTCGCAGCGGACGACTCCACTCTCAGTCAGCAGTCTGCTGCGGAACTCGCGAGACAGAGTGAAGTTGTCGAATCACTTGAACAGGCACTCAAGCAACTGAAAAAGAGTGCACCGCCTGAGTTGCCCAAAGCGATTGCCGCCGGGGATTTGCCGACTCTCGGTGATTGTGAAGTCTGTATCCGCGGCGAACACAGCAACCTCGGGGCGAAAGTTCCGCGAGGATTTCTGCAGGTGGCTGCGACGGCTGTTCCGCGGATCAAAGAAAACCAAAGCGGCCGAATTGAACTGGCTGACTGGATCGCCGACGCCAAACATCCGTTGACGGCTCGGGTGATCGTGAACCGCGTGTGGTCTCATCTTCTGGGCGAGGGCATTGTGCGCAGCGTTGACAACTTCGGTGAACTCGGTGAACGGCCCACTCATCCCCGGCTGCTCGATCATCTTGCGGCGCGGTTTGTCACGCCGGCTGGCGACCGGACTCAGCAGGGGGCGGCCGGATTTGGTTGGTCCATTAAGTCACTCATACGGGAAATTTTACTCAGTCACGTTTATCTGAGAAGCAGCCTGCATGACGAGGCATCGTGGCATACCGATCCGGATAATCGCCTGCTGTGGAAAGCGCACCGGCGACGTCTGACCGCAGAATCTCTGCGTGACGCGATGCTGAAGATCAGCGGTACGCTGGACCTGTCTTCCAGTGGTTCGCCAGTGCAGGGGGCGGGCACACTGGTGAGGTCGAACAGCGCTGATGATGAGGGTTACCAGAGCGAAGAAACCATGCGCCGCAGTCTTTATCTGCCGATCATTCGCAACGAACTGCCGTCGATTCTGACTGTGTTCGACTTTGCTGACCCGGATCTTGTTGTCGGGAAACGTGCGGTGACAAACGTTCCCGCCCAGGCGTTGCTGATGATGAACAGCCCGTTCGTTATGGATCGTGCGCAACAGACTGCGGAGCGGCTGTGCACCGACAAGTCGCAGACTGTGCGTAACCTCATCGGTCAGACTTACAGGATCGTGCTGTCACGCACTGCTGCTCCGGTGGAGCTTCAGCGAGCGTTAGCCTTTCTGAAAATTAGTGATCCGGAACAAACGCTTGAAGCCGAAGACAGGAACAACGCGGCATCATCGTCTGAACTCATGATCACGCGATTGTCGCGTTTTGTTCACGTGCTGTTTGCGTCAACCGAATTTCGCATGTTGAATTGAACGATTGCCGTTTCGGAGCCCAACCTGTGTCCAGCCGCCTAAAACTGTCACGCCGCAACACGCTGCGGACGTCTGCTGCATCGCTTGCCGGCATCGCCCTCGGTGGCGTGGGGATGGCGCGTGCCGAAGAGCCCGAAGTCGGAGTGCCGCTGCTGCCGAATCACACGCCGCGGGCCAAACGAATCATCTTTCTGTTCATGCATGGTGGCCCCAGTCAGGTGGATACGTTTGATTACAAGCCACAGTTGGCCGTGGATAATGGCAAAAAACTGCCGTTCAAGGCCGCCAGCAATATCGACGCTGTGCCCCGGCTGCTGAAGTCGCCGTGGAGATTTCGTCAGCACGGCGAAAGCGGCGGCTGGGTGTCGGAACTGCTGCCGCACATGGCGAAGCATATCGACGATCTGTGTGTGATTCGATCCATGTACAGTCGAGGCCAGTCGCATGGCCAGGCGGTCAGTATGATGCACACTGGCAGCGACAACCTTGTCCGTCCGTCTGTGGGAGCGTGGGTTTCTTACGGACTTGGGACAGAAAATCCGGACCTGCCCGCGTTTGTGTCGATCAGTCCAGCCAGTGGTCATGGTGGTCCTCGCAATTATGGCTGTGCATTTCTGCCGGCCACTCATCAGGCAACGGCGATCGGCAGTTCCGGAAAGCTTGGTGATGCAAAAATTCCGCACCTGGGCAACGACCGTCTGGCGGCAGACGAACAGTCAGAGCAGCTGAAACTGTTGAAAGCAATCAACCGGGATCACCTGGCGAAAGCTCAGGTAGACAGCCAGATTCAGGGAGCGATTGAATCATTCGAGCTGGCCTTTCGAATGCAGTCGGCCGCTCCGCAGGTGCTGGACCTGTCGCGCGAGCCCGATCATCTTCAACAGGCGTACGGCATCGGTAAGAAGGAAACGGACAATTTCGGTCGGCAATGTCTGCTGGCTCGACGTCTGGTGGAGGCCGGCGTGCGTTACGTTGAAGTGTCCACGGGTAACGTTTGGGATCAGCACAGCAATCTGTACAGCGGCCACAAAAAGAACTCGCTGGCGACCGATCAGCCGGTTGCTGCACTGCTGGCTGACCTGAAGTCACGCGGTATGCTGGAAGACACGCTCGTCGTGTGGGGCGGTGAATTTGGACGCACACCAATCGTGCAGGGCAGCAACGGTCGTGACCACAATCCTCAGGGCTTCACGACTGTGCTTGCTGGTGGCGGAATCAAGGGCGGTGTTGCTCACGGCAACACTGACGAGTACGGCTATTACGCTGTGGAAGACCGAGTCCATGTCCACGACCTGCACGCTACCATGCTGCATCAACTTGGCATGGACCACACGAAACTCACCTATCGTTATGCTGGCCGCGACTTCCGCCTGACCGACGTGTACGGCAACGTGGTGCACAGCATTCTGGCGTAGAGCGTCGTCAAGCTTTGGTTCGTTTAACGGCAAGCTACAGGCGACTTCGATTTGGCCCGGAAAGCCGCCGCCTCCGGCTTACCGTGAAACGAATTCGCACGAAGCGCCCCCCCCCGTTTTTTAATGCTGACGCGGCACGAGACCGTTTTTTTTGGTTCTCGTGAGCCTGCCATGGTTCATGGGCATACCGTCTTCCTCGGCGGGAAGGCTTCGTTCACGTCCACGAATCAATGAAGAATCGTCTGGGGGCGTCACGACTGCGGAATTGACGGAAGTCGGGCGATCACGGCTACGCCGACGGTAGCGAGCAGAATGACTGTCAGTCTGAGCGCAAGCGACGACGGAGAGAAATAGACGGCGATGGCAACTGCCAGGACGACGCAGACGATGGCCTGGATTTTGACATCCTTGCGGATACCGCGGTGTTCCTGCCAGTCGGTCAGAATGGGACCAAAGAACCGTGAACGCAGCAGCGCTGCATTCACACGTGGTGAAGATCGGGCCAGAAAAAAGCTTGTGAGCAATAGAAAAGGCGTCGTCGGTAACCCCGGTAGAATTGCTCCCATTACGCCCAGTACGAAGAATATTCCGGCCAGAAGCAGAAACAAAACCTTCTTCCAGCCAGTGACGACGGGGCGATCGGACAAAGGCGAGTGCATGCAGGGTGACTGTGCTGGATCCGCGGCGGAAAGTCCTGCACAACGTCCGAAATCAGGTTGATGGACGTCGCGTGTTTACCGAGGAAGCGTAACCAATTGCGACGAACATCGCATGCTGTTTCCGCAGATGTCGGGAACGGCTCTGCAATTCAGGGAGAAGCGAGCTGCTCCGGATTCACAACGCAGCGAAATCCGGTGTGAAAGGCGCCGGTGTCTTCTTCACCTTTCATGCGGGCACTGATTCGGTAGCCGATGCAGTACTGATCGCTGCACATGAAGCTGCCCCCTCGCTGGACTCGCTTAATGATGCCAGGTTCCTGGGGATCAAAACTGCTGTCCGGCCCGGCAGGATTGTGAACGGGGCTGACCCGGTAGTATTCGGGCTGGTAATAATCGGCACACCATTCCCAGACGTTGCCGCTCATGTCAAACAGGCCATAATCGTTGGCCGGGAACGACCCCACCGGTGCCGTGCGGGTGAATCCGTCTTCGGCGGTGTCTTCAATCGGAAAGGTCCCCTGCCAGATGTTGTGAAGCCATTTGCCGTCAGGATTCCGATTGTTACCCCACGGATAAAAGTTACCGTCGCGGCCGCCGCGAATGGCGTATTCCCACTGAGCTTCGGTCGGCAATGTCTTGTTCGCCCAGTCACAGTAGGCTTTGGCGTCCGGCCAGCTGACGTGAACGACCGGGTGATCCATGCGGTTGTCAATACTGCTGTCCGGACCTTCGGGATGTTTCCAGTCAGCCCCGAGAGTGTATTGCCACCAGCTATAAGCTCCTTTTTCAGGATCGATGTCCTCGCGACCGGCCAGTTGCAGGCTGCAGATGGAACCCGGCTGGTTGAACTCTTCCAGGATAGCGATGTCTTCCAGCCCGGAACCTTCCTGAATGCTGCGCAGTTCCGGCTTGCGTTCTGGAAGAGTAATATAGCCGGTGGCGTCCGTGAATTTCTGGAATTGGCGGTTCGTGACTTCCGTCGTGTCCATCCAGAATCCGTCGATGGCGATTGGGTGCGGCGGCATTTCATCGGGTGGCCCGGCGTCGTTGCCCATCACGGCAACTCCACCTGGTACCCAGACCATTCCATTTCGTCCGTTGGCAGCA
>JAPYTO010000290.1 GCA_029941865.1 Fuerstiella sp.
ACCAACCTGCCCGGCGTCGTGCGTGATGGCAAGGGTGTCGTACGAAAGAATTAGCAGCCTGGGATGATACATACCTCGCGAAAGTCCTGTTCGGCAAATGACTTAGCGTGCAATCCCCTGGCCAAAACGGATTGTCCTGGGGACTTTGAATCACCAACTCCGCAGCCTGAAAGCAAAATGCGTTGGCTTTGTGGTGATGCCGGATCACGTGCACGCCATTGTCTGGCTGTCAGCAACAGCTCAGCTGACTCGATTCATGCATGGCTGGAAACGAATGTCCAGTTTCCGAGTTCGAAAGTGGTACCGAGAAAACAGGGCGGAGTATTTCGACGGATTTGGGGAGGGTGCCAGGTTCTGGCAACCGAAATACTATTCATTCGAAATCTATACCACCCAGAAGCTGGAAGAAAAGCTGCACTACATGCACCTCAATCCTGTGCGTGCGGGACTTGTGAATACGGCGACCGACTGGCGTTGGAGTTCTTCTGGCTGGTACGACGATCGGTCAACAGTTGGAGTGCCGATTGAGTGGGTTGGATGATGCTCAGCCGACAATTTGGGGGAGTGGCAACGTTTGCTTGCAAACGGAGTGCCGGAGGCACAGGAATCTGCAGGTGGGTCGGTCTTCTGGGAATCGACACTGCAGAAAGAACTCCTGTTGCTGCGCAACCACAGGTTGCAAGCAACCTGGGCCACCCCGTGAGGAACGACGACCACTCGGCTTCAGGTGTCAGTTTTGGGTGACAACGTTTGCTTGCAAACGGGGTGCCAGAGGCACAGGAGTCTGCAGGTGGGACGGTCTTCCGGGAATCGACGCTGCAGAAAGGCCTCTTGTTGCGCAGCAACCTGGGCCACCCCAGCGAGATCACAGCCCCTATTTTTTCCGCGCGGGCGAGATAACAACGGAAAGCGGACGCGATATTTCTTTTAGAATACGTCGTTCCGCACCGTAGACCGAAGGCAACACGGGAGCCTGCCCTACGTCACTGTTTTTTCGACGTGAAACTGATGGCTATACACAGGAATGACAAGTGCGGCTTGCATTGCGTGGCTTGTCACTGACAATGCGGCAAAACAATCGTCGGAACTTTCGCACCGCGGAGGTTTTCCGCGTCCGTATAGTTCCGAAACGTCGCCCTGATTAATGTCGATAGAATTCGAAGCATCGTCTGCTGCTTACCCTGGCCTGCTGACCGCTGCGCGTGGTGGTGATGAGACCGCTTTGGCAAAACTGCTGGACGCTGATCGTGACTATCTTCTGCTGATCGCAGAAGCGGAACTGGAATCGGGTCTGCGAGTCAAAGCGTCGCAGTCCGATCTTGTTCAGGACACGATGCTGGAAGCTCAGCAATCGTTCCAGGGTTTTCGCGGAACGTCGTCGCTGCAGTGGCAACAGTGGTTGCGGGCGATTTTGAAGAACAACATCAAAGATCTGCGTCGGCGATACGTCGATGCAGAAAAACGCAATATTCGAAAGGAAGTCGAAGATGCGAATGGTGAACACGAGGGCAATTCAAAGGATTCACCGTCTCAGCAGTTTGTCAGGAAAGAGGAAATCCAGCAGCTGGGGGAGTATCTCAATGAACTGCCTGATCATTATCAGCAGGTGCTGCGACTGCGGTTCTGGCAGCAGATGTCCTACGAAGAAATTGCAGCCGAAACGGGCAGCACCGCAGAAGCTGTGCGCAAAAGTCTGTACCGGGCCGTGGAGGCGTTGATAAATGTCTTCGAACTTCGAAAACAATGACGCCCACGAGGATCTGCTGCTGGACAGATTCGTGGCCGCGGACGAGGCAAGATTTCGCGGCGACACAGACTGGGCGGCATCAAGTCTTGTGGATCTGCCTCGCCCGGCTTACGACCGGCTGAACGGCATGCTGGAATGCCTGAACGTGTTGGCGACAGCGGGGCATTCTGAAGCGCGGAAAAAGAGCCGCGACTTAACGATGCCGCTGGCAGACAGCCAGCGAACAGACGCCGGTGGTGTTGCCGAACAGGAAGTTCCGAAGGAATACGCCGGCTACCAGATCGAGCATCAGCTGGGCCGCGGCGGCTTTGGCGTCGTGTATCGGGCTCGGAGTGAAAAACTCGGTCGCACGGCTGCGATCAAAATTCCCTTGTCGCACGTAATCGCCAGCGATTCTGCACTTCGGCGATTTGAAGTGGAAGCGAGAGCGTCGGCGGCGCTGCAGCACCCGAACATCGTGATCGTTCACGAAGCCTCAACGGGCTCTCAACCCGCGATAGTCTACGAGTACTGCGATGGTGGCACTTTGGCGTCGTTCGTCAGGGCACATTCCCGACCGCTACCCGAATCCCTGATTCTTGATATCACAATCCACATCGCCGGGGCGCTGCGGCACGCACACTCGCATGGAGTTCTGCATCGTGACCTGAAACCCGCGAACATCCTGCTGAAGCGAGCAAAAACGGAAGACCGGGCAAACGGTTTCTGTATGGGCGATGACTGCTGGGTGCCCAAACTGTGCGACTTCGGGCTCGCCAGAATCGTGGATGAAGCTTCCGACGCCACGTAGACCGACATGATTATGGGGACGGTCAATTACATGGCACCGGAGCAGGCGGCCGGCAATTCAAAGGAAACCGGAACCTTCACGGACATCTTTTCATTCGGTTCGGTGTTGTACTGGATGCTGACCGGAGTTCCTCCATTCAAGGCGGACTCAAGAGTAATCTCTCTGTTGCAGCTTGAAACGCAGGATCCGATTCCACCGGGAAAACTGCGTCGGAGAATTTAGAGCGAGCTGGAAACCGTCTGCCTGAAGTGCCTGCAGAAACGACCACAGGATCGCTACGAATCATTCGCGGGCTTACGAAGCGATCTGCTGGCGATTCGCAGTGGCCACCCGATCAGTCTACGACCCGCATCCGCAATTCAGCGGCTGCGACAATGGTATCGAAGTCACCGTTCACTGGCCCTCGTTCTGTCTGCAGTATTCTTCGTAGCTGTGGCAGGTTTCGTCATGCAGGCACAGCACACCAGAGCTCAGCAGACCCTGATCGGCAAACTGGATCAGGTAAACAGCGAACTCACCAACGCCATCCAGGTGGTGCAGACCGAAGCACGCCGCGCTTACGCCAGTGAGACAACCGCTTTACTGTACGCTTATGTGTCGGACATTCAAATGGCGGACCGGATGATCAGGGAGGGAGATTATCGATCAGCCACGAATTTGCTGAGACGTCATTCTGCAGTGCCAGACACTGCGGACCAGCGAGACGCGGCCTGGCATGCTCTGTGGCAGTTGTGCCATAAGGAACCGCACGTCATCGATCAGTTCGACCAGGCCGGCTATTGCGTCTGTATCTCTGCAGACGGAAGTCTGATGGTCGCGTGCGGTGCAGATGGGACGCTGCGGCTGTATTCGAATTCCAGCCAACAGGTTACGGCGACCAGTGTAAGCACTGAAGTTCTGTCGTCGGACGAAGGCTCTGACAAAGCCGCAGTCGCAGGCCCGCCGTGGCGACGGTTGCAGCGTATTGATGGCGGGCAACCGGATGGCCGTTGTGTCGTCTGACGGCATTCTTTACCAGTATCAGTCCCTGGCATCCGATCCCGTGCTTGACCAGACGACTGTCCTGTCAGAGGTCCTCAGTCTGGACGAGCTACACAGCTTGAAATTCTCGGCGTCCGGGCAGGAGCTGCTGCTGATCCAACGACGGTCCACCGTGCCGGTCACAGGTATTGACGTTGAAACCGGAAAGGTGTTGTTTCGGATCGACGCCCGAACTGAGACACCCACAGACTGCTACTGCGCCATAATGAGTTCCGACTCGTCCATGTTAGCATTGGGGCTGGGCAACGACGTGATTCTTGTGGATCAGGTGGCAGGTGACCGCAACGTATTATCCGGTCACCGTAGCACTGTCACTGCCCTCTGCTTCCTGTCGCACGGCGCAACGCTCATTTCTGCTTCGAGTGATCGCACAATCCGTATCTGGGACCTTAAAACTCAAACCACCACACACGTGATGACGGGGCATTCAGACCCAATCGATCGCATTGCCCTGACGGACGACGGGAAGTGCCTGCTGAGCATCAGCACTCGAGCTGAAGTCTGCCTGTGGAATGTCGCATCCGGTCACGTGTTGACAATACTGCAATCCTCAATTGAAGGCAGCACTAACCAGAATATCTGGTCATACGGCTTCGTCGACTTACGGCCAAACCGCCCGCTGCGAGCCCGGCTGATTATCGATTGGCCAGCGCTGCGCACAAACTTGAAAACGAAACATTTCACAGGTGGGCGCAAATGAAACAGATAAATCACCGCGGTCAAACTCTGCTTTCTCTGCTGACTCCTGTTCAGAACACCGTGATCTCCCCCGCGGGAAGTACGTCAGTAAGAGTCACGTTCAACGTGATTGATCCGGACACCTTGCATCGAAAAGTGTCACGTGCATCGCGGTTCGCGTGCATTTTCGGTGAGACAACGGAATAATGGCAGTCCTTCGCTCATCCTCCCTCCTGTAAGTGAACGCTTATGTCCTGCCGTGTCCTGTGCCTGTCGTTGTGTACCGTTGCGTCTGTCTGTTCTTACGTCACGCCATCGACCCACGCAGATCCACCTGACGGATGGCATTCCGTGACGGTTCCCGATGTATGGCGCAAAATGCCGAAGGGTGATCTGGCGCCGGTGGAAGGTTTCTCGTGGTATCGGGCACTGGTCAGAGTGCCGGCGGACTGGCAGGGGGCAGAGCTGACCCTGTTTATGGAAGCTCTGGATGACGCTCGCGCGACATATGTGAACGGAACAAAAGTCGGTGCGACCGGAACATTACCGCCTCGGTTTCGCAGCGGGCTTGGTGAGCAGGGGCGTTACGCAGTCGCTTCCGGCCTCATCAAAGCCGGCGAATTCAATTGCATCGCCGTGCGCGTTTTTCAAAACGATCCCCGACCAAACTTCAGCGTGGCTCCACCCGTGCTGTTGAACGCGGATAAGAAACAGGGCATTCGGCTGGATGGCGACTGGCACTATCGCCCCGGTGATCAGGTGAGCTATGCACGAGCGTCAGCGGCTGACTTCGGCATCGATGCGACGAAGAAATTGGCGGAAGCAGACCTTCGCAAGCTGGGCGCGTACTCGCAACTGGACCAGGTGGACGATGTCGAACACTATGTGACTCGCCGCAAAGGTGACAGCGATCCGTTGACGCCACAGGAAGCGGAAAAGAATTTCCAGGTGCCGGACGACCTGGAGATTCAGCTGGTCCTGAGTGAGCCGGACATCGCTCAACCGCTGTTCATGACGTGGGATGATCGAGGCCGCATGTGGGTGATGGAATATCGGCAGTATCCCGAAATTGCCGGCGTCAAGATGGTGAGTCGCGACGTGTACCTGCGCAGTGTCTATGACAAGGTTCCGGAGCCCCCACCACACGGTGCAAAAGGGCGAGACCGAATTTCGATTCACGAAGATACGAATGGCGACGGTGTTTATGACAAGCACAAAATCTTTGTGGACGGACTGAACCTGGCAACATCGGTTGCCATCGGACGTGGTGGAGCGTTCGTCACAAATCCGCCGTACCTGCTGTTCTATCCGGACAAAGACGGCGACGACATTCCAGACGGTGATCCGGAAGTTCTGCTGGAAGGCTTTGGCATGGAGGATTCCCATTCCGTCGTCAACAGTCTGAGGTTCGGTCCTGACGGCTGGTTGTATGGAGCTCAGGGAAGCACGGTTTCCGCCAACGTCAAACGTCCGGGAACAAAAGACAAACCGATCCGCACCATGGGCCAGCAGATTTGGCGTTACCACCCGGAACTTAAGACGTTCGAAGTTTTTGCAGAAGGCGGCGGCAACACGTTTGGAGTTGAAATTGACGATAAAGGGCGCATCTATTCGGGGCATAACGGCGGCAACACGCGCGGCTTTCACTACGTTCAGGGCGGCTATTATCGGAAAGGGTTCGGCAAACATGGACCGCTGTCCAATCCGTACTCGTTCGGTTACTTCGAGAACATCAAGCATCACAACGTGGCCCGATTCACTCACAACTTCGTCATTTACGAAGAAGGCATTCTGCCCGCTGAGTACCATGGCCGATTATTCGGAATCGAACCGCTGCAGGGACAGGTGGTGATGAGCCATTTCCGTCCGTATCAGTCGTCGTTTGAAACAGAAGACATTTCGCGAGTGGTCAAGACTGACGACCAGTGGTTTCGTCCGGTGGACATCAAGACCGGCCCTGACGGAACCATTTATATTGCTGACATGCACGAGCAGCGTATTGATCACAGCAGTCATTACGCCGGGCGTATCGACCGCACAAGTGGTCGCATTTACCGACTGAAACCCAAAGCCTCATCGTCCAGCCACTCGACTGCCGTCGATGCGAACGGAGACCTGGTCAAGGCACTGCAGCATCCGGCCAAGTGGCATCGTCAAATAGCCGTGCGGCTGATTGGCGACCGCAGGGACGCATCCCTGATCCCATCGCTGCTCAGTCAGATCAACGAATCTGCCGGACAGACTGCTGTCGAATCACTGTGGGCCCTGCATTTAAGCGGTGGACTGACGGACGACGTCGCCCGAAAAATGCTGGCTCACGAAGATCAGTTTGTGCGAGCATGGACGGTGCGTCTGTTGTGCGATCATTACCATGTGGCTCCGCAGATTGCGCAGGCTTTGGCGGACCTGGCGGCCAACGAAGCCTACATCGAAGTGCGAAAACAGCTGGCATCATCCGCCAAACGTCTTCCCGCGAAAGACGCCCTGCCCATCATCCGCAATCTGCTGAAGTACGACGAAGACGCGGCCGATATTCATCAGCCGCTGCTGCTATGGTGGGCTTTGGAAGCGAAGTCAGCCGGCACAGGCCGCGAATTGATTCTGGACATCGTTTTGTCCAATGACGACGTGTGGCAACGGCCGTTGATGAAGCAGCATCTGACCGAACGCCTGATGAAACGGTACGCGCTAGCGGGCACTCGGGAAGAACTGCTGGCCGCGGCAGAACTGTTCGGCAAGGCTCCCGACAAAGGCAGTACGGAGCTTCTGCTGAAAGGTTTTGAAGAAGCCTACAAGGGCCGGTCTCTGGCCGGGATTCCGGATGAGCTGGTCAATGCCATCGCGGCGACCGGTGGTGGATCTGTCGCTCTGCGACTGCGTCAGGGCGCCCCCGACGCGATTGCAGAAGCGGTGGCCGCCGTTAGCAACCCCAGGGCGGAAATCAACGCACGCCGACAGTACCTGGAAATCTTCGGACAGGTTCGTCGCTCCGAGTTCATTCCCATTCTGCTGCAGGTCATTGACAGCGAGAAAGACGCATCACTTGTCTCCGCAGCGCTGACCGCGCTGCAGGCATTTGATGACCTGCGAATCGGTGAACGCGTTGTCGGCACATTTGCAGATCTTCCGGCGGATGCTCGCGTGGTCGCGGAAACTTTACTGGCCAGTCGGCCGGTATGGGCTCTGTCCCTGCTGCATGCCGTGAACGCCGGCACACTGAAACCGGACCTGGTTTCGGAAACGGGACTGCGAAAAATGCTGCTGCATGGCAACGAAGAAATCAAGCAACTGGTCGGCAAACACTGGGGCTCTGTGGCGGGTGCTTCCACAGCACAGATGCAGGCCGAAGTGGCACGCCTGACCGATCTGTTAAACAGTGCTTCCGGAAACCCAAAGAAGGGCAAGCCGCTGTTCATGAAGAACTGCGGCAAGTGTCACCTGCTGTTTCAAGAGGGCGGTCGCATTGGTCCGGACCTGACGTCATTCAAGCGAGACAATCAGGAACGCATGCTGGCGAACATCGTCAACCCGAATCTTGAAATCCGCGAAGGCTTTGAAAACCACATCGTATTGACCGGCGACGGCCGAGTTGTCAACGGATTTCTGGCCGACAAGGACAGTCAGGTCGTCGTTCTGCGCGGAGTAGACGGTCAGAACATCATTCTGCGTCGCGATGAGATTGACGAGATGATCGTGAGCAAAGTGTCGATCATGCCCGAGGGCGCATTGAAGAATCTCAGCGAACAGGAAATCCGCGATCTGTTCGCCTACCTGAGAGCGTCACAGCCCGTGAACTACTAGAAGTGGTTTCAAAACCACAAACCACAAAACACAAAACAAGCGGGTAAGAGAGTGGCGAGTCCACTCCCTCCCCGTAATCGCGATGAGGTTGA
>JAPYTO010000291.1 GCA_029941865.1 Fuerstiella sp.
GTGGACTGCCGAAAGGCTGAGCCTTAATTCATCAGCCACAGCGCACCGCACTGTGCATCCTTTAGGAACGCAACTCGCAACCTCTCCATATCCAACCAGCAGCACCAGCAGCAGTAATGTGCTTCGCTGGGAGGCCCGTGACCGGGACGGAAAAATGCGGGAATCGTCTGCGCTGATTCAGACAAAAACGGTGACTCACCGGGTCTTTCCTCACAATCGCCGGTTATCGCGAGATCATCGAACGAAACGTGCCTGACTTCGCGCGCCGGATGCCACGTGACCAGGAGTCACTTCACAGCGGCACTCAGCGGGGTGTTCAGCATGAAGAAAATTCGCACTAACGCACTGCAGCAGCTTGCTGTGTTTCTGACCTGCGCGTTGGTTCTTAAAATCACACTGAACGTGATCGTCAGTTACCGTGACTATCTACCACCGAATTTCGACTCTGACTTCCTTCGAGGTCGACAGCTGTATTTCTTCGGGAGTTACCGTTGGGCGTTCTATATGCACATCGCCGCCGGACCGTGTTCACTCGTTCTGGGCATGATTCTGCTGAGCGAACAGTTTCGGCTGCGGTTCTCATGCTGGCATCGTCGCCTCGGACGAATTCAAACGGCCGTCATCCTGTTGCTGCTGACTCCCAGTGGCCTGTGGATGGCATTCTATTCCCACACCGGCGCGATCGCGGGTTCGGGGTTTGCTGCGTTGGCCGTTGGGACCGGTGTGTGCCGCCCCTGTGCGCGAGCTCGGACCCGGCCCCGATTCTCGACAGGAATTCGGCACCGCCGTCCCGTGGCATCATCCAGTGAAAGGATTGATCAGAAGACAATTCGATCACCATGAGAGTCTCGGACGTTCCGTCAGTGATTTCCGAGAACGGCCTTGGCCTGGAAGGGTGCAGGCAGCTGTTCGCTCCGACGACTCCGACGTACGTCGTGTGATTATCCGGTATGTCTGACGCCGGGCAACGGAAGGAGAACAAACTGGCTTCATGAGCGTCTGCATTCGTCGGATCGTCCCACGGTTTTGACAGGTCGATCGAATCATAGAGTGCCTGCTCATCCAGATAAGGCAGGATCAGTGTCCTCCAGCTATGAAGCGGCCGGCCCTTCGCGTCAACGGTATATGCTGGAGGCAAGGCGTGATGATCGTCCGCGTAATTGTGCAACGCCAGAGCGACCTGTTTCAGATTGTTCTATACACTGAGTACGACGTGCGGCTGGACGGGACACTCGTCCGGCCGGCAACATCAGAGCGAACAGAAACGCGATGATGCTGCAGGCGATGATCGCCCCCACCCAGGGTATTCTCCACCGCGGCTTTGCATGACCGCCGAGTTCGCCAGGCTGTTCGTACGGATTGTCGCCCATGACATCACCTCCGGATTAACGGAATTAGAAGGGGAGTATCTTTTTCGCCGGACATGACGAGTCTCGATGTATTACATGAGTCAGCATCCGGCGTGATTTGTCTACTGGTAGAACCAGGAAGCAGAATCATTCGACAGATCAGTATTCCCTGACATACTGTCACTCTGAACGAATGTTCTGGCACAGCTTCAAACGCGTGAAGATTCAGGTTGTTGACGTGTGGCGTCAATGATCGGGTGAACGGCTCGAATGTAGCAAAGAATCGAAAATCCTTTATATTCCTCAACCCGACCGGTCCGGCAGCGTGTTTATTCGCAGTGCATGCGACCTGGCAAAATGTTCGGGTGTTGGAATTTGAGACAACCGGTCTCAATGACCGTTGTATGGGCACAGTCTCCAAAGCTGTTTTTTGAAGAAAACCTCGGATGGTCACGAAGTCTCTCAGCGACCAACTCCTCAACGATATGGGAGAGGATTTTGCTGAGCGAATTCGACGTGGCGAGAGTCCATCGGTCAACGATTACGCGGGCAGGTTTCCTGTGGAACAAACCAGGGAAGTCGAAGAATTCCTTGACTCGATCGCGATGATTGAACTCCTGAAACGCGGCGACGATCGGGCCGGAAAGCAACCCGATGCCATGCCGGAGGAGTTCGGCCGTTATCGAATCGAACGATCGTTGGGCGAGGGCGGGATGGGAGCTGTGTACCTCGCACACGATTCGCAACTGGATCGAAAAGTCGCCTTAAAGACACCGAAGTTCGCAAGGAATTCAGACCCCAATCTGATCAGGCGGTTCTACCGAGAAGCCCGTTCTGCCGCGACCCTGCAACATCCGAATATCTGCCCGGTCTACGATGTCGGTGAGATCGGCGGCATCCACTACATCAGTATGGCCTATATCGAGGGCCGACCGCTTTCGGACCTCATCAAGTCAAATACGTTCCCGCCCGTCGCCAGCGTGCTGCGAGTCGTCCGCAAGATAGCGATCGCCCTGCATGAAGCACACGGGCACGGCGTTGTGCATCGCGATCTGAAACCGGCGAACATCATGATCAGTCGCCGCAATGAACCGATCATTATGGACTTCGGTCTGGCCAGGCAGTTCGGCACAGGGGAAGCTGAAGAGCCTGATGCAACGACAAGACAAAACACGCCGCAGTCCGGAACGAAAAAAGTTGAGGCGAGACTGACGCTGGACGGAACCGTGGTTGGATCGCCAGGGTACATGTCGCCCGAGCAGCTTCGCGGAGAACACGACGTGATCGGTCCTGCCAGCGACGTCTATGCGCTGGGTGTGTTGCTGTATGAACTGCTGACGCGCGAACTTCCATTTCCCGGCGACGGAAGCCTGATGTCGATCATTAATTCCGTGATCTTTGACGATCCACCAGACGCTTCGGCTGTTCGCCCTCAGCTTGATCTCAGGGTTGTGTCCATCTGCCAGAAAGCGATGGCCAAAAATGTTAAAGATCGGTACGAATCGATGCAGGCGCTCGCCGTCGCGTTGACGGAAGTGCTGAAGTCGGACACGGACGACGGGGCGTCTCCCAAAGTGCCTGAGGTGGCGAACCTGGCATCTTCACCGGAGCTGGTCCGGACGAAAGAACAATACGAGCTAGCGCGTTCGCTCTATCAGGAAGCCCAATACGCAGCAGCGGTGTCGATCCTCGTAAAGATGGTCGCCGGTGCCGAACAACAGTCAAACCAGTACACGACGTGGGCTCAGACCGAATTACCAAAAGCGCGCGCAAAAGCCGAACGGTCGTCGCACGAAACTCATGGCATAGGTTCGACAGACGACGACGGATTGTGGAACGATGATATCAGTGCGTCCGCCGTGCCCACGGCCACTTACGACAAGGGGACAACACGCTCTGCGAAGCGTCGACAAAGGAAGAAAGCGGCATTCTCGATCTGGCTCTACACTGTAGCGTCAGCAGCGGCGGTCATCATCGTAGTACTTATCGCAATGATGATCTCAGAAATGCCTTCCAACAATGACGAATCTGATCAACACATCGCAGAGGCGATAGTCGTTGCGGCGGCTGATGAAACTCCAGTCGTGTCACGCGGCCAGCAGAAATCAGCTTCGGATGCAGATGATTCGTCAGCGGCAGACAGTACGGCTGAAACGGCCAGCGAGTTCAGACCACGGCCGTTCGGTGCGCGTCGCCCTTCTCCGGCCGAACGACTATGGCGACTGGACACCGACGGAGACGAAAAGCTAAGTAAAGCCGAGTTGCATGTGCAGCGAATGCCTGAAGCCGGGCCACTCAGGCAAGTGGCCGACAACTTCGACGACTTTGATCAGGATCCACGCGATGGAGTGCTGGACAGGAACGAAATCCAACGCGTCTTAAGACTTTTTTCCAAGCCGGGAGGCCGCGATTATCGACCGCGACCGCGACCGTAATCAATTCTCAGCAAGACCTGGAATAGCCGAAACGATTTCTTTCATGCGTTTCATCGCTCGCACGTAACGCTTGCTGGCTGCCTGGATTCCGATGCCCAGCACATCGGACACTTCGCCGTTGGTCAGTTCTTCAAAGTGCCGCAGCGCGATCACCTCGCGATCGATCGGCTCCATCTGGTTCAGTGCCTCTTCAAGATTCGAAATTCGTTCAACGCGAGAATAGGCGCGGCTGGCGGATGTCACGTCGCCAGCAAGCTGCGCCGCCATTGCCAGCGAAGTGTGAGGCGAGGCGCCTGGCCGTTCCAGCGAAATCTCTTTACGGACGTCACGCATTTCCGCCTGGAGATGTTGACGATGTAAATCAGCAAGTTGCTGGTTGACGATCAATCGCAGCCACACAAAAAACGGCATATCCGGTTTACCGCGATAATGGTCAGCTCGCTTGCTGGCGCTGATATACGATTCCTGAATAACGTCCGACTCCGAAATCCGGCCGGCCAGGCGATAGTCAAGTCGGAATCGAACGATCCTTTTCAGCCGGTCTCGATAGTGCAGGAACAGCTCCGCCAATGCGCCATCCTCACCGCCTTTCAGCTGGGCAATCAGTCTGGTTGCGATTTCAGATTCGTCTGACATCCAGTGTTCTTCAATTCAGTCTACAGCGTATTACGCTGACTTGTGGCCGCGAAGAACGCTTTTCAATGGCAGTTTGGTTACTCCCACGAGCCAGTATCGTCCACGACAATAAGTAAACTGCTCTAATGGACTCAATAACGAGGAACGGAGAATCGACAGCAGCATTCAATTCGTCGTGTTTCGGACTCTTTCCATGAAAACCAAACGCCCGCCGCGTCTACGACCGTTGAACCACCCAGACTGCGAAACGAGCTGCAAAAACCGGTGGTTTGGCGATAAATACTGGCAGCTCTGTGACTGGAATTGTCGCAATTCACCCCGAATGATTTGGCAAATTCCGAAATAGTACGTATTTCGCGGTCCAGGGATCAACAGGCGTCGCGTTTATCAACCTGGGGCGGAATCCGCTCGAATGCGCAGGTGACGATCGGAAAACACTGACTCCCGCGACGAAAAGTATTCACACGGTTCGAGACATGCCCTTGGCAGGCTCGAATTTCTTTCTTAAAAAGGTGACTGGAAATGAAATACACGACTCCACTTGTGGCAATTCTGTCTGTTGCGCTGATCGCTGTTTCATGCTCGGCCGAACCTCCAGGTCGTCAGCGTGGCGAGCGAGCCCAGGGTGCGAACGGCCAGCGTCGAGCCGGTGAAGGCCAACGACCGGGTGGCGGAGCACAACGAGACCCCCAACAAATGGTCGCTCGCATGATGAAGGAATTCGACAAAGACGGCGACAGCAAACTCAATACCCGCGAACTGACAGCCATGTTCGCCTCAATGCGCGAACGTCGCAGTAGCGGAGAAGGCCCGGGCGCATCGGCAGGGCGGAAGCCAGGCGCAGGTCAACAGCAGAGAGGTGCTGGCAAAGGCGGTCAGAAACCAGGTGCAAATCGACAACGTGGTCAGAAGGGCGAAGGAAAACCGGGCAGACCAGGTGGCCAAAAACCCAGGCGCCCTGTCGCAGAATAGGGTGGTCGCCGATAAGATCTCTGACGATCATTGAAAGGGTTTCAGAACTGGCTATCAACATGACACGTTTACGCATCACGTTAATCCTGCTGTTCGCGGTCATCACTCCGACCGCTCACGCCGCCGATCTTACGCGCGACGAATTGGATTTCTTTGAAACGAAGATCCGTCCCGTATTGGTGAGAGAATGTTACGGCTGCCATTCCAACAAGGCGGGCAACGTTCGTGGCGGTCTGCGACTGGACAGCAGAGAATTGACGCACATTGGTGGCAGCAGTGGCCCCGCAGTGGTTCCAGGCAACCTTGAGGAAAGCTGGCTCTACAACGCGATCACGCACCAGGATTATGTGATGCCGCCTAAGCGGAAACTTCCGCAGAGCGTCATCGACGATTTTCGAAAGTGGATCCAGATGGGTGCACCTGATCCCCGGGTCACCAGGATTGCAGAAATCCGGTCATCCATCACCGAAGATGACATTCAACACGCCAGAGAATCGTTCTGGGCTTATCAGAATCCGGTTCAGCGAGATCTTCCGAACGTCGAGGACGACAGCTGGATCAGAACGGAAATCGATCGGTTTGTTCTCTCGAAGCTTGAGACCTCAGAACTGCAACCTGCCAGTGATGCCGCAGCATGGCAAGTGCTGCGGCGTTTGAGTTTTGACCTCGTCGGACTGCCGCCTGACCCGGAACAGGTTGAAGCATTCGCGACCGCATGGAAACGCGATCCCGATCACGCCGTGGCTGGCACGGTTGACCGCCTGCTGGCGACAGAACAATTCGGTGAACGCTGGGGACGGCACTGGCTGGATGTCGTTCGCTACGCCGAATCGACGGGACGTGAAGTCAACATGACCTACCCACACGCGTGGCGGTACCGTGATTACGTCATTGACTCCTTTAATGAGGACAAGCCGTTTGACAGGTTCGTCCAGGAACAGATTGCCGGAGACCTTCTTCCGGCAAAGACCGACCAGCAGTGGGCAGAGAACCTGGTGGCGACAACGTTTCTGGCGATTGGTCCCCGAAATGTGAACGAACAAAACAGGGTGCAGTTTGCTGCCGACATGGCGGACGAACAAATCGACGCAACGACTCGTATCTTCCTTGGCATGTCGGTCGCCTGCGCCCGGTGCCACGACCACAAGTTCGACGCGATTCCTCAAACCGATTACTACGCATTGGCGGGCGTCTTTCGCAACATCACGACTTACTTCGGCAATCCACCATCGGAGTACGGCACATTCAGCGGCGTGCAATCAAAAAGAAACAGCAGTCTGATTCTTCTGCCCGTCGATGATCCGAATCCATTCGACAAACGCTACACGACACAGGAACTCGCCAGTCTGAATGCGGAAATGTCGAACAAGCTGCGTGACATGGCCGAGTCACGTCGTAATCGCGGACGGGCCGCCGGTGCCGATGCAAAGAACTCGCAGCGGAATCGGATTCGCATGAACAACGAGCTGGCGGAACTGTCCGGCAAACTGGCGGTAGTGGACGACAGTGGAAACCCACTCAGCTATTGCATGGGAGTGCTGGAACGTGACGATCCGGCCAATGCAAAGTTACTGGTTCGCGGAGAGATCGATCAGCCCGCGCAGGTTGTTCAGCGGGGTTTTCCACAGGTTCTTTGTTCCACGCCCGTGAACATCGACAGCGATTCCAGCGGTCGTCTGCAGTTGGCGCGCTGGATCGCCAGCGAAGAAAACCCGTTGACAGCACGTGTCATGGTCAACCGCATCTGGCAGCACATGATCGGTCGGGGGATCGTTACTTCGACCGAGAACTTTGGCACCACTGGTCAGCCGCCCAGTCATCCTGAACTGCTGGACCACCTGGCAGTCCGGTTTACTCAGTCGGGCTGGTCCGTCAAGAGCATCATTCGCGATATCGCAACGTCGCGTGTCTATCGCATGCAGTCGACCTTCAACCAGCAGTATCACGACTACGATCCCGACAATGCATTGGTTTGGCGAGCGAATCCGCGGCGACTTGACGCAGAAGCAATTCGCGACGCCATGCTGTCGATCAGCGGCGAAATCGATTTTGATCGACCGCGCGGATCAGAAGTTGCCAAAGCCGGATACACACGAGTCCAGGGCGGTGTGTTGGGAAATCCCCGTGAAGTTGCGAGGAAGGCCTTCGAGATGGCGGCGAAAAACGCTCGCACAGCCGGTGGCCGCTCGGGATTCCGTTCACCGTTTCGAGGGTCCGGCGGGCGGACGCCTCAGCGTGGCGGACGCCGTGGAATGGAATCGGCAATGACGGATGTCGCCCGACAGGTCACCAATCCACTGGACATGGAGACTGCCAAATTCCGCAGCGTGTACCTGCCCATCGTACGCGACGAAGAGCCGCGTTCGCTGGAAGTTTTTGACGGTGCAGATTCCAGTGCAATTACCGGTCAACGCGAATCGTCGAACACGGCGAATCAGGCACTCTACATGATGAACAATCGATTTGTGATTCAGCAAAGTACTGCGTTCGCACGTCGGATTATAAAATTCAGTTCGTATTCGGATGAACAGATCGAATATGCGTTCCTGCTTTCTTACGGGCGTCCGCCGACATCCGGCGAACGATCCGCCTCTGTTTCGTTCGTCCAGGGATTCGCGCCTTCGACCAGTTACCGCTCGCGCAGTGCTGAAACACTGGCAGCCCTGTGCCAGAGTCTGTTCGCGTCTGCCGAGTTCCGTTATGTTGACTAGTG